>CADAXR010000027.1 GCA_902791945.1 uncultured Bacteroidia bacterium | reverse complement strand
CCGCAGTGTCCTGTTCGAAGAAATCCTCCGGGAGTAAAAACACCTTCGAAGGGATCTGGTACATTACGACCATATCGGAGATCGGTGACGAAGAGAACATCACCGAAGGCACGGGGAATGAGTACTGGGAATTCAAGAAGAACGGGACGGTCATTGTCAACGACACGACCGTCCCCGAACTTGGAGGCGGTTCCACTCCCAAGCGATTCTCCTACGAGGAAGGAACCCGCACCCTCATGGTAGATGCCTTTGCCTACGAGGTCCTGGTCGCCAACAGCTCGGAGCTTCGCCTGCGGAGCAGGTTCTCGCCCGAGGTGTGGGACCGTGACACCTACCTTGTCATCTCCTTCCAACGCACCAAAAAGGGGCTCTGACGCCGGAGTCCGTCAGGCCATCGAGGCCGAGAATAATCCCGCCCTGCCCATGGCAGGTCCCCTCGCTCCAACCCGAAATTCGGTGTCCATCCTTGCCGGCCTTTGACCCGCCTCTATGGCACATTGATATGGACACCCCGGCTATTTTGCCCCGGAGTCCATTCCTTTACTCCTCCTAGCCCCCTCTTTGGCACATTCCAATGGACTCCGATTTTCGGGTTGGGGAGAGTTGTGTGTAAGTCAGTTATGTATTGAAGGAATTTTACGGATCGACGGCGATATGAAAGAGATTTTTACGAGAGACTTGACGGCAAGTTCTCCTCGGGGGAAAAGATAAGAATCTACTATGAGGGCCCGGCCGAGCGTATGGTCGACATGGTGGATCCTACCTGATAGTTTTTGTAAAATACAATAACTTTCCCTATATTTGCAGTCCCTTCCTTTTGGAGGGGCTGCAAAAATAACGGTGAGTTGTCCGAGTGGTTGAAGGAGCCTGCCTCGAAAACAGGTGTACTGCAAGGTACCGGGGGTTCGAATCCCTCACTCACCGCTTTCTCTGTTATAAAAAGATACTTTCCGCTTTTACCTGAAGAAGCGGTCGACGTCGCGGGCGGCGGAGGGGAGGGCGAAGACTACGACGCGGTCGTAGGGTTCGACGTGGGAGTCGCCGACGGCGATGAAGGACTCGCTGCCGCGGACTATGCCGCCGATGATGGCATCGCCAGGGAAGTCGATGTCCTTGAGCTGGCCGGTTGTGATGCGGCTGCCGGGGGCGACGGTGTATTCGAACACCTCGGCGTCGGTGCCGCTCATGTATTTGACGAAGCGGACCTTGTCGGAGAGGGTGAATTTGAATATGCGGCCGGCGGTGATGAGTTTTTTGTTGACCACGGCATCGACGCCCATCTCTTCGGCGAGGCGTACGTATTCGATGTTCTCGACCTTCGCTATGGCCCTTTCCACACCGAATTTTTTGGCGACGACGCAGCCGAGGATATTGACCTCGTCGTTGCCGGTCACGGCGACGAAGGCGTCGTAGTCCTTGATGGACTCTTCGAGGAGAAGGTCGGAGTTGCGGGCGTCGCCGCAGACTATGCTGACGTTCGAAGGAAGGCGCTCGGAGAGTTCCTGACAGCGTTTGCGGTCAATGTCGATGATCTTGACGTTGCTTATCTGGGAGCTGAGCGCACGGGCGGTAATCTCGCCGATGGTGCTGCCGCCGAGGATCATGACGCTGTCCACTACTATGCGCTCCTTGCCGATGAAACGGATGAGAGTGTCCACTCCGTCGCGCTTGGAGATGATGTAGAGGCGGTCCTGGTATTTGAAACGGGTGTCGAATCTCGGGATTATGGTCTCGTCGCCGCGGGCGATGGCGATGATGCGGAATTTGACTTCGGCGTCCGCCGCGGTGACGGCCTTGGTGAATTCGGCGACGTTCATCTCCAGGAGGGCGGAGTCTTCATCGAGACGGAAGACGGAAAGCTGGAGCCTGCCGCGGGCGAAGTCCATCGACTCGGCGGTCGCGGTGTGCTTGAGGAGGCTGAGGATCTCGTCGGAGGCGATCTTCTCAGGGTAGAACATCAGATCTATACCCATGTCCTTAAACATCAGCTTGTTCTCGGAGGCGAGATAGGACTCGTCCTTGATTCTGGCCGTCACTTTCTTTGCGCCGAGATGCTTGGCTAGAAGGGCGGTGACGATGTTGATAGACTGGTTGGAATGGGGGTTGACGGCGATGAAAAGGTCTGCCTTTTCGACGCCTGCTTCCCTGAGCACCTCGATGGAGGAAGGGTCGCCGCAGACGGTGATGACGTCGGCGACCATGGAAAGCTTCGTCAGCCTTTCCTGGTCCTCGTCGATGACGGTTATGTCGTTGGCCTCGTGGCTTAGCATCTTGGCAAGATGCGAGCCGACCTCGCCTGCGCCTTCTATTACGATGTTCATATATCTTCTTTTCTACAAAATGCAAATATACGATTCTTTCGGAATATCCTGTCAAAGAGGATACTTCCGGGGTAGATGCCTTCCACGCCGTGGCCCGTGGCGGGAGTGACCTTTCCGCGGAGACGTCGGAACTCCCTGTGGGCCTTCCACACCTGCGGGAAGGAGGACCACTCTCCCTTCAGGAGGTAGACGAGCGCCGCGGCTCCGTCGAGAAGCATTCTCGCCGCCAGACGCAGCCGGGCCTTGAAGGGGCCGACGGTCGCCGGAAGGTTCTTCCGGAGGGTGAGGAGGGAGTTGCGGTAGTTGAGGCGGAGTTTGAAGGGGGAGGTCTGCGGAAGGGTGCCGCCGCCGATGTGGTAAACGGCGGAAGAGGGAACCGAGACTACGCTCCAGCCGGAAAGCTGCATCCTCCAGCAGAGGTCTATCTCGTCGAAATGGGCGAAGAAATCCTCGTCGAAACCTCCGAGGGCGTGGAATACGCTGCTTCTGACCATGAGGCAGGCACCGCTGACCCAGTGGACGCGGCGGACCGTGTCATACTGCCCTTCATCCTTTTCTGTCGCGCCGAGAAGCCTGCCGCGGCAGAAAGGGTAGCCGTAGCGGTCTATGAAACCGCCGGCCGCGCCTGCATATTCGAAACGGCTGCGGTCGTCGAAGGACAGCAGTTTGGGGCCGCAGGCTCCGCATTCCGGATGGGCGTCCATATAGCCCGTGAGGGGGGCGAGCCAGCCGGGAGCGACCTCCACGTCGGTGTTCATGAGGACGTAGTATTCGGCTTCGACTTCGCTGAGGGCCCGGTTGTAGCCGCCCGTGAAGCCGTAGTTGCTGTCCAGGGCTATCACCCTGACGGAAGGGAATTCCGATGCCATAACCTGAAGGGAGTCGTCGGTCGAAGCATTGTCGGCGACGACTGCTTCGGCGTCAATCCCTTCCAACGAGTCCAGAAGGCCGGGGAGGAAGCGGCGAAGGTAGCCTGAAGTGTTCCAGTTGAGTATGACGACAGAGGTTTTCATCCGCTGATTTCTACGTTTTTGAAGGCAAGGGTCGGAATCTGTCTGGTCGAGCAGGGCCTTGCGTCGGAGCCGGCGTGGGTAAGGTTGTTCCAGAGAGTCAGGAAGTCGCCTGTCATCACCATTTCCCGGACGGGCTGGACCCTGCGGCCGTCCTTGAAGAGGAATCCCTCGATGCCGAAGGAGTATTCTCCGGTGGAGGAATTGCTGTTGCCGCCGTTGAAACCGGTAATGAGGATGCCTTCGCCTACGTCGGCAAGGATCTCTTCGAGAGTCCCGCAGCCGCCTGTAGGGGCGATGCAGGGCCTCGTGCAATCTTCCACCGTCGGGTCCATCGCAAGTTTTTTCGCAGTCCAGGTGGAAAGGAAATACTCTTTCACGACTCCGCCTTCGATGACAGGGGTCTCGGCAGTTGCGACCCCCTCGCTGTCGAAGAAACGGGAGCCGGGCCTTCCGGCGGACCTCGGTCTGTCGAGGATGGTCACGTTGTCGCCGAGCACTTTGCGCCCGAGCGTAGAGGCCAGGAAAGAGTTTTTCTGCTGGAGGGCGAAACCGCCGAGGGCGTTGAGAATGGGGGTGACCAGTTTGGATGCGCACTCGGTGTCCACGACGACGGCCATGCGGCCTCCGCCGCAGGGGAGGGGACCGATCGCTTCCGCAGCCTTTCCGACCGCCTTTTCGGCGCATCCGTCGAAGTCGACGTCTTCAAGACGCGGCGAAGCATCCCACCAGACGGCGTTATAACGGGCTCCGGAAGGGTCCTGGACCGTTATGTCGGCGGCTATCTCGAAGGAGGTCTCCGTGTGACGGCAGCGGGTCCCGAGGGAATCGATGACGAGGGTGTCGAAGATGCTGTCGGAGTACTCCTCCTCTTCGGAGACTATCGTGAAACCCTTCTCAAGCGCCGTTCTGCGGCTGCGTAGGGCGGACCTTGCGGCGATCTCCAGCCTCTTTTCAGGAGTCATGCCTTCATAGACGGGGTCGTAAAGACCGGCTTCGAGGCCGGTGACGGCATCTTTTGCCGTCCTGCCGGGCTCCGGAAGCGAGCGCATGGGGTCCGGAGCGAGAAGCTTAAGGGTCCCGAGCGCCTTGAGGACAAAGTCTTCAAGGGCTTCACGGTCGAGCCTGTTGATGGAGAAAGTTCCGAAGCGGCCGCCGGCGAAAAGGGC
Organism: uncultured Bacteroidia bacterium; assembly: GCA_902791945.1. Taxonomy (GTDB): domain Bacteria; phylum Bacteroidota; class Bacteroidia; order Bacteroidales; family UBA932; genus Cryptobacteroides. The sequence continues at coordinate 17,449 of CADAXR010000027.1, read as the reverse complement.
CAGCTGGAGGCTGCGGTCGAGAGAATGGGTTACCCTGTCGAGCTCGCCGTCTCTCATGGCGACAAGATCCAGAAGGCTCTTGTTGAGGGTTAGCCTTGCGCTGTCCGCCCCGTTGGAAAGGGCGAAGGAAAGGGCATTCTCCACGAGCAGTATTTCTTCCGGCGTAATCATTCTCCTCCGACAGTTAGTGAACCTATGAGAACGGTGGGGATCCCGCAGGAGACCGGAGCGCTCTGCTCCTTGCCGCAGGTCCAGGCGCTGCCGTCGATGAGCAGGTCGTTGCCGACTCCACGGATGTCGGCGAGAGCCGCCGGGCCGTTCCCTATTATATTAATATCCTTGATCGGCGACGTCAGGCGGCCGTTTTCAATAAGAAAACCGCTTTTGACGTAGAAGGTAAAATCGCCTTCGCCGATTTTTACCTGGCCGTTGGAAAAATTGTCAACATAGATGCCCTGACGGACCTCGGCGATAAGGCTCGCCGGGTCTGCGCTCCCGCTTTCCATGTAGGTCGAGCGCATACGGGGTATGGGCATATAACGGAAGGACTCCCTCCGGCCGTTGCCAGTCGGGGCGACGCCGAAGTGGCGGGCGCTCACGCGGTCGTGGAGGAAGGAACGGAGAACTCCGTCTTCGACCATCACCGTCCGCTGCCCGGGGACCCCTTCGTCGTCGAAATTGAGTGAGCCGCGGTCGAAGGGGATGGTCCCGTCATCGACTATGGTGATGCCGGAAGGACAGACCTGACGGCCGATCTTACCGGTGAATATCGACTGCCCCTTGCGGGCGAAATCGGCCTCGAAGGCGTGTCCCATGGCCTCGTGGAGAAGGATTCCCGAGGCTCCGGCGCCCATTACGACGCTCATTTTCCCGCCTTTGGGGCGCCTCGCCTCGAAGCGCTCGTCGATGCCCTTGACGGCACCTTCAATCATCTCTGCGACCAGCTCTTCCGAGAACATCTCCGTCCCCATCCTGCGGCTGCGGGAGAAGGTCGTGTTTTCTATTTTGTCTCCCTGAGCGAAAATGGCGGTCACGGCGACGGTGGCCATGGGCCTCGTGTCGCAGGCCGTTTCGTGAAGGGAGTTGTACATCAGGATGTCGCTCTTTTCGAGGGTGAGCGAGACCATCACCTTCACAGTCCTCTGCTCGCGGGCGAAGATACCCTTTTCAATCCGGCCCATAAAATCAGTAAGGCCTTCCGCGTCCTCGCTGAGGATAGGATACCTGTCGGGAGAGGCGGGCGGAAGGGGAGCGCCGTAGCTTAGCACCGGACCGGCCTGGCCGTCGGCAATCGCCGAGGCCGCCCTCGCCGCCGAGAGCATGTCCCGGAAGGAAGTGGTCTCCGAGTAGGCGTATCCGGTCTTGTCGCCCTTGAGGACACGGATGCCGACGCCGAAATCGACGTGGCGGCCTCCGGAACTCACCTGCCCGTCGCGGAGAAGAAGAGTCAGATAGGAGGTGTTCTCAAAGTAGAGGTCCGAGTAGTCACCGCCACGGGAGAGCCCCTCGGCGACAAGGCGGCCGAGCGTCTCTTCCGTGACTCCGAAAAGTTCAAAGTATGAGCTCCGGGGCATTACCATAGCTCGCTGGAAGTCTCCTGCTCCCGGATGTGCTCGTAGAGGGCCGGCTCCTTGATGGAGACGGCGCTCCTCGTGCCTTCGGCGACGATCTTGAAGGGCGGATCGGAGTTGTCCGCGAGAATCCACCTGTCGCACTCGGGGACATAGACGTTGAAGAAGTACTTCAGGCCGGTGTAGTAGCGCCGACGCACCGTCTCTTCCGGGATGAAATGCCCTCCTGCGTCAACTCTCGCCCTGATCCTCGCTATCGCGAGCTCGGGGGAGGAGAGCCACATATAGAAGACTGTCACGAAGTAGCCCTGGGCCCTTGCGGCCTTTACCATTTTGACGAGCGAACGGGTCGCGAGGGTCGTCTCGATGGAAAAATCCATCCTTTTGGCAAACAGGTACTTGGTCTTCAGAAGCATGTACCGGCTGGCCTGCACCGGGACACTCTCCGGGTTGAAGGGTGCGAGGCTCTTGGCGAACTCGTCCGAGTTGACGAATTCGCTGCAGTCGAAGATGCCGGGGAGTCCGTTGTAAGAGGCTGTCGTCTTACCGGACCCGTTGCATCCCGCCAGTATGTACATCTGAGGCATAGTCTATTTGCTCACTCCGTAGCCGAAGAGGGCGAAATCGCCCTTGCAGGGGTCTCCGGGAAATATTTCCTTGAATGCGTCGGTAATCTCGTGAACGGTCGCGACGTCGCTCTGGCGACGGGCCGTCAGCCCTATTGCGAGCGCTTCCTCGTGGACGTGGACATCGAGCGGGATGAGGAGCTCCGCAGGGGAACTGTCCTTCCATATTCCGAGATCCACCTTGCCGTCGTCGCGGACGAACCAGCGGCGCATCATATTGATTTTCTTGTTAGGGGCGCGGAGATCAGGCTTCTGGCCGAAGATACGGCACCTGACCTCCTCCACGGAAAGACTCTCCAGCGAGGGAGAACCCTCGTAGAGGTCTTTCAGGCGGGCGCATATCTGCGCGACTTCGGACCATTTCACGGTCCTGTGTATGCTTACAGGGTCCGAGCGCCAGGAGCCCCTCATCACATAGTCGTAGGGCTTCCAGCCCATCTCGTCGAAAAGGCGGGTGCAGTCGCGAACTATCATTGCGCGGCGTCCCCAGGCGAAATGGGCCGCGAAAATGCCTGCGGTCTCGACGTCCTGTAAAGATGCTTCGCCCCGGCGGTACAGTTCAGTAAACCGCCGGGGGAATGCTATCGGGTCCTCACGGAACCAGACCGGGTCGTTGTATTTTTCGGCCCAGCCGACAAGCTGCTCTATGAGGGCCTCCGTCATATTATGCGGTCGCGGCTTCGAGCTTGCGGAGCATCGAGAACATCACGACGCCGGAGATGACGCAGAGGGCCATAAGGACGGTCCAGTTGACCCAGAGAGGGACATTGTTCCACATCATCGAAGGGATGCTGGAGAGGTAGTTGCCGATCGCGGTCGCGGCGAACCAGAGGCCCATCATGAGGCCCTTGTACTTCGGAGGGGCTACCTTGGAGACGAACGAGATGCCCATAGGGCTGAGCAGGAGTTCGGCGAAGGTAAGCACCAGGTAGGTCGAAATGAGGTAGGTAGGAACCACGGGATCCGGCGAGACGCCGCCGACGGCGACAAGCTCGGACGGAGCCGGCTGGCCCTTGGATGCGAAGAGCATTATGAGGTAGCCGAGAGCGGCCACGAACATGCCGAGCCCGATCTTCTTCGGGGCCGACGGCTCCTTGTCTTTGGAGGCAAGGGCCGCGAAAATGGCCATCGAGACAGGAGTCAGGGCGACCACGAAGAACGGGTTGAACTGCTGGAACTGCTGGGGGAGGATGCTGATGGAATCGTCCATGCCGCGGTAGAGCAGGTAGGCTCCGCACCAGAGTGCGGCGGTGATGCCTCCGTTGATTATCTTGCCCTGAGTCCCCTCGGACTGGAATATGCCGAAGAGGGTATAGACGGAAACCGCGATGAGCGCGAGTGCCCAGATGTTGAATCCTATCTTGAGCGGTCCGGCCACCGTCGCCTGCGTGTAGTCGCGGGCGAAATAGGTGAGAGACGAGCCGTTCTGGTGGAAGGCCATCCAGAAGAAGATGACGACGGCGAAGACGAAGATAAGGGCCACGATGCGGTCCTTGGTCTGCTTCGGAGTGAGTTCCTCGTAACCCGCGGCGCCCTTGGCGGCCTGCTTGGCGTTGACGTCGGCGTGCTTGAACCAGCTGCGGCAGCCGAGATAGATGGCTATCGAGAGGATAAGCGAGACGCAGGCGACGGCAAAACCGAGGTTGTAGGCCGTGGAGAGGTGGTTGATGTAGTACTGGCTGAAGGCGGTGAGGTCCATCGAAGCGATCTGGCTTCCCGGCATTGCGGCCTTGAGGCTCTCGAGAAGGGAAGGATCGGCGAGGGTGCCGCCGAGGTACTGATGTGCGAGGGCGGGGATGTCGGCCTTGTAGATGAGGCCGGCGCTCCTGAGATGGCTGTTGGTGAGGGCGGTCGCCGCCGTGGGGGCGAACATGGCGCCGATATTGATTGCCATGTAGAAGAGGCTGAAGGCGCTGTCGCGCTTGGCGGAGTACTTCGGGTCGTCGTAGAGGTTGCCCACGAGGACCTGGAGGTTACCCTTGAAAAGTCCTGTGCCGAGGGCTATCAGTAGCAGGGCGCCGATCATCAGGGCCAGCGCGAGGCCGCGGCTGGCGAAGACATTCGTCGGCACAGCGAGGCACAGGTAGCCGGCGAACATTATGCAGACTCCTGTCACTACGCATTTGCCGAAGCCTATCTTGTCGGCGAGCCATCCGCCCACGACCGGCATGAAATAGACGGCCGCGAGGAAGATCGCGTAGAACTGGCCGGCCGCGGCGGCTGAGAAGCCGAATTTGGCCTGCAGGAACAGCAGGAAGATGGCCAGCATCGTGTAGTAGCCGAAGCGTTCACCGGTGTTGGCAAGAGCAAGGGCGAAAAGTCCCTTTGGTTGTCCTTTGAACATCGTTATTGTATTTTATTGATTATCGAGGAATTCCCTTATGGCGGCGATGGCGGTCTTGCGGGCGGAGCCGGAGAAGCCGTGGCCTGCGCCGGGGATTTTCTTGAGGGTCGCCGAGGGGAAGGCGGCTTCGAGGGTCTCGCTGACCGAGACCGGAACTATCGTGTCCGCTTCGCCGTGGAGGATGAGCACTTCACCTCCGAAGCGGGAAAGTTTCTTGTAGGGGTTGAGGTTACGGATGTCCTTGTAGTAGGCGCTGCCGACGGTCGTGCCGCCGATAACGGTAGAGTCGGGGATGTCCTTGGCCTTCGGATAACGGGCCCTGCCGTCGTCCGGAATGTTGAAAGCGGGGTAGAGCAGGATGAGCCCCTTGACGGAGCGCGACTCGCTCACCGCGACCATCGCGGAGACGAGTCCTCCCTGGCTGTCACCGGCGAGGAAGATGTTCCTCTTGTCGATGTAGCGGAGGGATTTCATGTGCTCCAGCACTTCCTTGAGGTCTTCGATTTCCGTCTTGACGGACATTTCTTTCGTCGTTAGGCCTTTGCTCGCGGAGGAGGCGCTGCCGCCACGGAAATCGAACGCGTAGGCGACGTATCCCTCGGAGGCTATGGCCCTGAGGTATTCGTCGGCCCTGGCGGCGTTCTCGCCGAGCCCGTGGCTCCAGATGACCACCGGATAGCGGTGGAGGGTGTCGTCGGTCGGACGGTAGACTTTGCCGGCTATGCGGCCGGTCTTGGTGTAGAATCCGAGGTTCTCGACGTCGATGTGGACGCCGTTTTCCTTGATTTTCTCCCTGGGGGACTGGATGCTGTTCATAAAAAACCACAGTGCGGCTATCGCGCCGACTACGACGGTCAGTCCTATGCCGTATTTGACTCCTGCTTTCATTTTCTGGAGGTTATGTGGAAACACGGCTGACGCCGTTCGTGCTTGACATAGCAGAGCCCCTCGTTGCGCAGGTCCCGCAGCACTTCCGCGAGGACCATCTTCATCTGGCCCGGATAGCTGTCCACGCAGCCGCTGACCCTGTCCATGGGGTCAAAGCGGGCGTATGCGATGTCGAAGGTCGTCGCATAGCGGTGGGTGGAGTTCTCGGAGGCGTTGACGTTGCCGCGGCGGAGAGCCCTCACGTCTTCCTCCGTGCGGAGGATGGAGGTCACTATGAGTCTCTGGGGGTTGAGGCCCTTGAGAAGAAGGGAGTCGCGGAAATTCTCTCCTATTGTCATAAGGAGTTTGGCGGCTTCCTTGGTGAGAAATGGAACGGAATGGGTAAGGGTGTCGACCTTATAGACGGAATTGTCGAGGACAGGGACCAGCTTGTCGGTGAGAAGTTCGGCGGCGGCCCGGTTTTCGACCGGACCGGCTCCGACCTTCTCGGCAATCTCGAGCTGGACGTCGTTCATGTCGGCGAATTCCTGCCCGCAGTTGATTTTGGAGATCGGGTGGTGGGCCACCGTCACTTCAGACTTGCCGGCTTTGAGAGGCTTTGCGACTTTCGGGCCCACGGAGCACCGGACAGCCGCCACGGCCGAGTAGAGGGCTATGACGACTAATCCGGCGATCCAGAGGACCCGTCTGTCGAGCTTTTTCATTTATTTGGCCGCTTTGCCCTGGTTCGCGACAGCGTTCATCTTGGCCGCGATGGCATCCGCGTCGCCGAGGAAGAAGTCCTTCACGAGCTTCCCGTCGTCGTCGAATTCGAAGACGTAGGGAACTGCGGTCGGGAGGTTCAGCGACACGATGTCTTCATCGGAGATACCCTTGAGGTATTTGATGATGCCGCGGAGGGAGTTGCCGTGGGCCACGACGATGATGCTGTCGTGGTTCAGCCTGTCCGGGAAGATGACTTCCTTCCAGTAGGGAACGGCGCGGGCGATCGCATCCTTGAGGCTCTCGGTGCGCGGGATGTCGCTGTCGGCGACACCGGCGTAGCGCGGGTCGAACTTCGAGTTGCGGGGGTCGTCCTCGGAAAGGGGCAGGGGGGCGATGTCGTAGCTGCGGCGCCAGATCTTGACCTGTGCGTCGCCGTACTTCTCCGCCGTCTCGGCCTTGTTGAGGCCCTGGAGGTTTCCGTAGTGCTTTTCATTGAGCCTCCAGCTCTTCTCGACGGGGATCCAGTCGAGGTCCATCTTGTCGAGGATGTTGTTGAGGGTCTTGACGGCCCTCTTGAGGTAGGAGGTGTAAGCTTTGGAGAACGTGTAGCCTTCAGCTTTCATGAGGAGGCCGGCGTCCTTGGCTTCCTGGTCCCCCTTGGGGGAGAGGTCCACGTCGGTCCAGCCGGTGAAACGGTTCTCGAGGTTCCAGGCGCTTTCGCCGTGTCTGACAAGTACTATTCTTTTCATGATTATTTACCTGCAAGTCGTTTATAGGTTTCGAGACGGATCTTCGCGAACTCTTCGGTCTTGTCGAGGAGCTCCTGTGCCCTGTCGGGATAGAGCTTGAAGAGGGAAGAGAAGCGGACCTCGCCCTTAAGGAAGTCCTGGAACTTAGTCCAGTCGGGCTCCTTGGAGTCGAGGGTGAACGGGTTCTTGTCCGTGCCTTCGAAGGCGGGGTTGTAGCGGTAGAGGTGCCAGTAGCCGCAGTCGACGGCGAGCTTCTCCTCTTTCTGGCTCAGGCCCATGCCTGCGCGGAGACCGTGGTTGATACAAGGGGAGTAGGCGATGATGAGTGAAGGTCCGTCGTAGGCTTCGGCTTCCTTGATGGCGTTGAAGTACTGGACGGGGCTTGCACCCATGGCGACCTGGGCCACATAGACGTAGCCGTAGCTCATCGCCATCATGCCGAGGTCCTTCTTGCGTACCCTCTTGCCGGAGGCGGCGAACTTGGCGATGGCGCCGGCCGGAGTCGATTTGGACGACTGGCCGCCGGTGTTGGAGTAGACCTCGGTGTCGAGGACGAGGACGTTGACGTTCTGCCCGGAGGCGAGGACGTGGTCGAGTCCGCCGTAGCCGATGTCGTAGCCCCAGCCGTCACCGCCGAATATCCACTGGCTGCGTGAAGGGATGAAGTGCTTGTATTCAAGGAGTTTGTTGCAGATGTCGCAGCCGCATTCCTTCATGAGAGGAACCAGGGCGTCTGCGACCTTGCGGGTCACTGCGGCGTCCTCGCGGTTCTCGAGCCACTCGGTGAAGAGGGCCTTGATCTCGTTGGAGCAGCAGTCGCACTCGAGACCCTTGGCCATGAGGCCGGCGACGGTCTCGCGGGCCCTGTCGGAACCGAGTTTCATGCCGAGGCCGAATTCGGCGGCGTCCTCGAAGAGGGAGTTGGCCCATGCCGGTCCGTGGCCCGCCTCGTTCTTGCAGTAAGGCGATGCGGGGAAGGAGGCTCCGTAGATGGAGGAGCAGCCGGTCGCGTTGGCGATCATCATGTGGTCGCCGAAGAGCTGGGTGATAGTTTTGATGTTAGGGGTCTCGCCGCAGCCTGCGCAGGCGCCGGAGAACTCGAACAGAGGCTGTGCGAACTGGGAGTTCTTGATGTTGGCCGCAGGGTTCACGACGCCGCTCTTGTATCCGATCTTGGAGTGGAGCCAGTCGAAGGCGGCCTGGTCGGCGGTGTGCTCGATGTACGGCTCGAGGGCGAGGGCCTTCTCGGGCTTGCTGGGGCAAACATCGACGCAGTTGCCGCAACCGGTACAGTCATCGACGGACACTGCGAGGGCGAACTTGTAATCCTTGAGGAGAGCCTTGCCGTCGGCGAGCTTCACGCCCTGAGGCGCTGAGGCGGCCTCTTCGGCGGTGAGGAGGTACGGACGGATGGCGGCGTGGGGGCAGACGAAGGCGCAGGTGTTGCACTGGATGCACTTCGCGGGATCCCACACGGGAACCTTAACCGCGACGCCGCGCTTCTCGAAGGCGGCGGTGCCGGCCGGCATTGTGCCGTCGGCGTAAGGGAGCATGGCGCTGACCGGGAGGGTGTCGCCTGCCTGGGAGTTGACGATGTCGGCCACCTGCTTGACGAATTCGGGAGCGAGGCGGTCCTTCATCGGGTTCTCGAACTTGGCGGTGATGGAGGCCCACTCGGCAGGAACGGCGATCTCGGTGTATTCACCGCCGCGGTCGACGGCCGCGTAGTTCATGTTGACGATCGCTTCGCCCTTCTTGCCGTAGCTCTTGACGATGGCTTCCTTCATGTATTTGACTGCATCCTCGTAGGGGATGATGCCGGTGATCTTGAAGAAGGCGCTCTGGAGGATGGTGTTGGTCCTTCCGCCGAGGCCGATTTCGGCTGCGATCTTGGTCGCGTTGATGATGAAGACGCGGATCTTCTTGCGGCCGATGACGGCTTTGACGTGATCCGGGATGTTCTTTATGGTCTCCTCTTCGTCCCAGAGGGAGTTGAGAAGGAGGGTGCCGCCTTCCTTGATGCCCTTGAGGACGTCGTATTTGCGGAGATACGAAGGGACGTGGCAGGCCACGAAGTCAGGGGTGCTGACAAGGTAGGGGGCCTTGATGGGAACGTCGCCGAAACGGAGGTGAGAGCAGGTGTAGCCGCCGGACTTCTTGGAGTCGTAGTCGAAGTAGCCCTGGCAGTATTTCTCGGTGTGGGAGCCGATGATCTTGATGGTGTTCTTGTTCGCACCGACGGTGCCGTCGGAGCCGAGGCCGTAGAACTTGCACTCGGTCGTGCCGGGCTTGACGATGGAGATTTCCTCCTTCATCGGGAGCGAACGGAAGGTCACGTCGTCGATGATGCCGATGGTGAAGCCGTTCTTGGGCTCGCGGAGGGCGAGGTTGTCATAGACGGCGACGATCTGGGCGGGGGTGGTGTCCTTGGAGGAGAGTCCGTAGCGGCCTCCGATGATAAGGACGTTGTCCTTGCCCTGGAAGACGGTCTTGACATCCTGATAGAGGGGCTCGCCGAGGGCGCCGGGCTCCTTGGTGCGGTCGAGGACCGCTATCCTCCTGACGCTCTTCGGGAGGGCCTTGAAGAAGTATTTCTCGGAGAACGGACGGTAGAGGTGGACGGTGATGAGACCGACCTTGCGGCCTTCGGCCTGGAGGTGGTCGATGGTCTCCTTGATGGTCTCGGTGACGGAACCCATCGCGACGATGATGTTCTCTGCGTCGGGGGCGCCGTAGTAGGAGAAGGGACGGTAGCTGCGGCCGCTGGCTTCGCCGATCTCGCCCATGTAGCGGGCTACGATGTCGGGAACTTCGTCATAGCAGGCGTTGCGGGTCTCGACGCCCTGGAAATAGACGTCGCCGTTCTGGGCGGTGCCGCGGGTCACGGGGGAGTCGGGATTGAGGGCCCTTTCACGGAAAGCGGCAAGAGCCTTGTCGGAAATCATCTTCCTGAGGTCGTCCTCGTCGAGGGCCTCGATCTTCTGGATTTCGTGCGAAGTGCGGAAACCGTCGAAGAAGTGGAGGAACGGCACGCTGGACTTGATAGCTGCAAGGTGCGCGACGGCGGCGATGTCCTGGGCTTCCTGGACGGAGCCGGAGGCGATCATCGCGAAGCCGGTCTGGCGGCATGCCATGACATCCTGGTGGTCGCCGAAAATGGAAAGGGCGTGGGATGCCAGGGCGCGGGCCGACACGTGGAACACGGTCGGAAGCAGCTCGCCTGCGATTTTGTACATGTTGGGGATCATGAGGAGAAGTCCCTGGGAGGCCGTGAAGGTCGTTGTGAGGACACCGGCCTGGAGAGAGCCGTGGACGGCGCCGGCGGCACCGGCCTCGCTCTGCATCTCAGTGACTTTTACAGTTTCGCCCCAGAGGTTCTTCTTGCCGGCAGCGGCCCACTCGTCCACATTTTCCGCCATGGTGGAGGAAGGAGTGATAGGGTAGATTGCGGCGTGCTCGCTGAAGAGGTACGCAATGGAGGATGCGGCGTAGTTACCGTCGCAAGTGATGAATTTCTTTTGCTTTGCCATAATTATGAGTTGAGTTTATGATATTCCTTCGAATGTTACGCTGCCTCCGGAGATGCGCTTGACAAGTCCCTGGAGGACGCTGCCGGGGCCGATCTCAACGAAGTGGGAGGCGCCGTCGGCTATCATCGCCTGCACGCTGGAAGTCCAGCGGACAGGGGAGGTCAGCTGGGCGAGCAGGTTCTTCTTGATTGCGGCCGGGTCGGTCTCGGCCCTGGCCGTCACGTTCTGGTACACGGGGCATACGGGGGCGGAGAATGCCGTCTTCTCGATGGCGGCGGCGAGCTTCTGCCTCGCGGCCTCCATGAGAGGGGAGTGGAAGGCTCCGCCGACAGCAAGGGGCAGGGCCCTCTTCGCGCCGGCTTCCGTCGCTTTGACGCACGCCCTTTCAACGGCTTCTTTCTCGCCGGAGATGACTACCTGACCGGGGCAGTTGAAGTTGGCGGCGACCACCGTCCCGCCGGCTTCGGCGCAGACCCTTTCGACCTCCTCGTCGGGGAGGCCGATGACGGCCGCCATTGTCCCCGGGGTGCTTTCGCAGCATTCCTGCATCGCCATAGCCCTTGCCGCAACGAGCCTGAGGCCGTCGGCGAAGCTGATGGCACCCACCGCCGTGAGAGCGGAAAATTCGCCGAGGGAATGGCCTGCCGCCATCGCGGGGACGACGCCCTGCAGCAGCGGAGAGCACTTGGCGAGAATCACTGAGTGGAGGAAAATCGCCGGCTGGGTGACTTTCGTCTGGCGGAGGTCTTCCTCCGTCCCGTTGAACATAATGTCTTTAATAGAGAAACCCAGAATCCCGTCCGCTTCGGCGAACAGGACCCTGGCTTCTTCTGAACTGTCATAGAGATCTTTCGCCATTCCGGGGAACTGCGCCCCTTGGCCGGGAAAGACAAATGCTTTCGTCATTATCCTTCTGTTTATTCTGCTTTGGGCTCTTCAGCGGCAGGCTCTTCGGCTGCGGGGGCTTCCGCCTTGCAGCAGCAGGCGGGCTTGCCGGCGAGGAGAAGGTCAGCCTTCTCGGAGAAGTGGCGGTACATCACGGCGATGACGGCGACATAGACCATCGCGGCGAGGATCATTATGATGGCCACGAAGATGAAACCGACCTTGGGGATGAAGGCGAACACGGTTGCGATGATGCTGATAAGGATGCCGAAGACGGCGAGGACGCCGAAGATTCTCCACTTTTCGCCATAGGTCACGTCATAGCTGAGCGAGAGGGATTTGAGAGGGGAAGTGCCCTTGTCGATGAAGAGATAGATGGCGAACTCCCAGGCGATGCCCATAATCATTGCGGGGATGAACATAAAGAGCATCGCGGCGCCGATACCGATGCTCTGAAGACCCAGGAAAAGGAAGAAATCGCCGATCTTCTCGAAGTTCTCCTTGTCGAAAATGGAAAGCGGATCCGCCATCTGGCCCTTGGAAAGAAGTACAATGAGTTTGTAGAGACCGATCGTCGTCCCGACGTTGAGGTAGGGGATCCATACGGTAAGGACGTAGAGGATGACGGCGATGAGAAGGTGGAGTGCGTTCTTGACACCGATTTTGCATGCTTCGATGATGGTCTCGGTGATGTTCAGCTTGTTTTCCATTTTCTTTTACAGTTTATTGTTTGTATTTACAAATGTAAAAAGATTTTGGGAAATAGCAAACTGTTTTCTAATTTTGCAGTCCCTTTACCGCCCCTGTAGTTTAAAGGATAGAATAACGGATTCCGGTTCCGTTGGTCCCGGTTCGATTCCGAGCGGGGGTACAAAAAATGCTGGCCGCGGCCGGCATTTTTTTATTTCCCGCCGCGGGAGATGTACTCGCTCGGGGTGCAGCCCATGAACCGGTGGAAGGCCGAGGCGAAGTAGGACGGGGTTGCAAAGCCCACCATATAGCCGATCTCCGCGACGGAATGCTTTTTCTCGAGCAGCAGGCGGCATGCCTCGTTGAAGCGGACGGTCTTGATGAACTCCAGCGGAGAAACCCCGAAGAGGGCCCGTACACGCAGGTTGAGGTTGGAGCGGCTCATGAACATCCTGGCGGCGAAGTCGTCTATGGAGAAATCCTGGTTGTCGATGTTGTCCCGCACCACTTTCATCGCCTGTCGCATAAAGTTTTCATCCGATTTCTCGAAGACCTTTGCGACGGAGGATTCCTTATCCAGCGTTTTGTTTGCGCCGATGCCGACGAATTCGAGGGAGAAATCCCGCAGCAGGTCGCTGCGGACCTTTTCCATTTCCACTTTGTGCTCCTCTTCCTTCCGGGAAAGCAGCCAGGCGATCACCGCGAATACAGCGAGGATCAGCAGGACGATGCCCGTCATCCTGGCGGCCACTGTTTCATACCAGTGGGCCCTGACCCTGATCCGGCATGGGGAAGCCTCGCTGTAGGCGCCGGAACTGTTGCGGTAGCGGAGGAGGAAGGTATAATTCCCCGGTTTCAGTCCGTGATAGACCGCTTCCCGGTCCGTCCCCGCTTCGATCCAGTCTTTGTCGGCCCCTTCAAGTTTATAGTAGAACCTTCCGTTCTTGCCGGAAATGTAGTCGGGGGAGGAGAATTGGAATGTAATGTCCCTTTCTTTAGGCCTGAGGATCAGATTGTCTGTCGGAACCCCTCTCCAGATACCGTTGACCTCGATGCCGGACAGGACCGGAACGACAGTCTCGCGGTGCATCGAGACCGACAGCGGATCGAAGGAGACCATACCGTGGAGGCTGCCGAAATACATCTTCCCTTCATTCGTATAGCAGTGAGCGTAAGGGGTGAAACGGTTGTCCAGCAGACCGTCCGCCGTGGTGAAGGTCCAGTTTTCGCCGCTGGAAGGGCGGAAGCACCACAGGCCGTTGTCCGTACTGACCCACATTACTCCGGATGCGTCTTCCTCGATTCCGTGTACGACACGGTCCGGCAGGCCGTCCTCTTCGCCATAGGAAGATACATCCCCCGAGACGGGGTCGTATGCGTAGAGCCCGCTGTTGGAGCCGAGCCAGATGGTCCCGCGGGCATCTTCGTGGAAGTCCTCGATATATTGGATGGATAACAGTACTTCCGGCAGCGTCAAGGCTTCTCCCGTATCGGTCTGCAGGGCTATAACGCCGAATTTCTTACCGATCCAGAGGATGCCCCTGGAGTCCAGCATCATCGATTTGACATTGGTGATATCCTCGCCGGCGTAAATCTTGGAAAACCGGCCGCTCTTTTCATCATATTCGTACAGGCCGTCGTTTCCGATGGTGTAGAAGCCGCCGTGGCCGCTGTCCACGAGGGCGTAGCAGCCGTAGGTACTCTGCGGCCCGCCAGGGCCGAGCGTCTTCAGCGTCCCGGTCTTTCGGTCCAGCGTCATGATTTCAGAGCGGTCGGCCCCGATATAGACGCGTCCGGTCTGCGGGCTGATATATATGCATTTGACATCGAGGGGAGAGTCTCCTCCGCTTCGGATGAGCTCGAAACTCCCGTCTTTCAACAGGTGGTTGAGACCGCCGGAGTTGCTTCCGATCCAGAGCGTACCGTCATGGTCTTCGACAATGTCGCTGATAACATTTCCGGCCAGATTCCCCGCGCCCGGCCGGGATACGGTGTTGGTGAACTGATAGGAATACGGCGTGTAATAACAGGCACCGCCGAAGTAGGTCCCGAGCCACATCGTACCCTGACTGTCCCGGAAAATATCGCTGATACTGTCGTGCGTAATGCTTCCGGGAGTGTCGTAATCGTAGTGGTAGGTGCTGAATACCCCGTCCTGGAGAATGTAGAGCCCGTTTTTGCTGCCGATCCACAGGGCGCCGTCATTGTCCGTACAGAGAGACTTGATGATGCCGGCCCTGACTGCCGTCCTTGTACTGCCGTCAGGGAGGGACACCTCCCACAGGCCTTTTCCTTCCGTTCCGACCCAGAGGCGGGAAGGGGAGTCCTGCAGCAGGCAGTTGATCTGGCAGTTTCCGAAGTCGGCCTGAATCGCCCTGACATCGCTCAGCCTGTCATCCGTCATCAGTATCCTTCCGTCGTCCGTCCCCAGATAGACCGTATTTCCATATTTATATACTGCAGTCACAACTTCGGCGATGAGCGTTTCCGGAAGTCCCTCCCTGGTAAAGCGCCCGGCCTCCTTGTCGAAGATCCACAGCCGTTTTTCCGATCCGGAAAGGTATCTGTGGCCGGTCAGGGGCAGCAGATAGGATACGCTCCCGGCAGGAGCCGGGTAATTCCGGAACGTCTGGGTGCTGCTGTCGAATTGGGAGACGCCGTTGATATGCGCCACCCATACGAGCCCTTTCTCGTCACAGACGATGCTGTAGATGTGGCTGTCCGGAGCGAATGCGTCAGAGGGCAGGCCGCTTTTGAACCGCGTGTATCGGTTGCCGTCATACCGTCGGAGTCCGTCGATCCCGCCGAGCCAGATGTTGCCGAGGCTGTCCTGACAGACGGTCTCTATGTTGATGCCGGTTTCGTCCATGGGCAGCGGCGTAAACTGCCGCGTGCCGGCGAGTATCAATGCTAAAAGAAATGTAAGCATCCCTATCTGTACGGTTTTTCCACAAAATTAATATTTTGTCCAAAATTAAAAATAAAGTTTTAAACTATTGCTCGATTTTGATATTGAATTGTCCTATATTATAAGAGATTGGCTTTGCGAACTCTTATCTTTGCTTTCGAAACTATAACCAATCACGTCGTGTCTGCACACTCTCGTTTAGTTTTTGTCCTGGCAGCCCTGCTGCCGCTCCTTTCGTGCAGCCCGCGGCTTACCGTAATGAGTTTCAACGTCCGCCAAAGCCACGTCAAAGAGGCGGATCCCTCCAACAACTGGACAAACAGAAAGGACGCCTGTCTGGAGATGCTCGGAATCCGCAGGCCGGATATTGTCGGCTTTCAGGAAGCGCAGTTCAATGACCAGTGGCCCTTCTTCCGTGACAGTCTCGCATCAGAATACAGCGGCGTCGGTATTGGACGTGATAATGGCGTAGACAAAGGTGAAACTTCCGGGTTCCTTTACAAAAAATCCGTTCTTACGCTTCTTGACAGCGGCACTTTCTGGGTCTCGGAGACTCCGGAAAAGCCCTCCGTCTCCTTTGACGAAAAATACAACCGTTCCCTCACCTGGGGCCTCTTCAAGATCAACAAAACCGGCAAGTGCTTCTACTATTTCAATACGCATCTCGGTCTCACATGGAGATCCCAGAAAGAGGGCATTGAACTCATTGTAAAAAAGATGCGGGAGATCAATCCGGGCGGGCTTCCCCTCATTTTCAGCGGTGACCTCAACACGGACATCTCCAGCACGGCCTTCGACCCGCTGAAACAAGTGATGCGCAACGCACACGATATCGCTCCCGTCACCGATGACACCCCTACCTACAACGCCTGGGGCAACAAAGACAAGGAGCGCATCATCGACTTTATCTGGATTACTCCTGACATCAAGTGCCTGGAATACCATACGGACACGTCCCCGTACGGCGGACACGACCTGATTTCCGACCATTATCCGATCCGTGCAACCATCGCTTTCTAACGACATAATATTATGCGTAAAACGATTTTAAAACTGTTCCCTTTGCTCCTGCTCTCCCTTGCCGCCTGCAAGAAGGAGGAGACGAAGAACAACCATCCCAACCTGTCCCCGGGTCAGCTGAAGGTGATGACCTTCAACATCCGCGCGACGACGACCGAGGACGATGCCTTCAACAACTGGGGTATGCGCGCCGGCGCCTGCCGTGACATGATCATCGACCAGCAGCCGTCCATCGTGGGTTTCCAGGAACTCGTGACGACCCAGTGGAAGTACGTGACCGGGACACTTTCCAGCCATGGGTATGTCGGTGTCTCGATCGATGATCCGATGAACGCATTCATATACCGCCCCGACGAGCTCGAGATGCTCTCGGAGGGCGTCTTCTGGCTGTCGGACACTCCCGACAAGCCATCGATGAGCTGGGACAACTTCGTCCGCTACGTCCACTGGGCGGTGATGAAGGTTCTCTCCACGGGTCAGGAGTTCTTCTATGTCAACACCCACTTCGGCCTGACGGCAGCCTCCCGCCGCAGCGCGGTTACGCTGATCAAGAGAAGGCTGGCAACCCTCAACACTGATAATCTTCCCGTCGTCATGATGGCTGACTTCAACACTCACGCGACCGATAACGTCTTCGATGGTTTCCGTGAGACGCTCTCCTGCACTCGAGAGATAGCCCCCATCACCGACGAGGTCAAGACCTACAACGCCTGGGGCAACGAGGCGAAAGCCTATGTCTGCGACCACATCTGGATCACCAGTTCAATGAAATGCTTCGAGTACAAGACCGTCACTCAGTGGTACGACGGCCATAAATACGTCTCCGACCACTACCCGGTCTATTCCATCATCGAATTCTAAACAGCCCGTGCAAATATGAAAAGAATCAAATCAATATTCCTTATCCTAGGGCTGTCTATGGCGCTTCCAGCGCTACTGTACGCCCAGGACCTGACCGTCAAGGGAGTTGTCACTGACTCGAGCGGCGAGCCGCTTCCGGGCGCCGTCGTGATGATCCCCGGGACCAGCAAGGGCGCCTCGACCGACGCCGAAGGCCGCTACAGCATTGTCGTCTCGACCGACGCCGAAGGCCGCTACAGCATTGTCGTTGGCGCGAAGCAGACCCTCGAGTTCTCCTGCATCGGTTACGCGACGAAGACGGTCCCCGTCGCCGGCCAGTCCAACATCGACGTTATCCTAGAAGACGACAGCCTGATGCTCGAGGAGACGGTCGTCGTAGGTTACGGCACCCAGCGCAAGGTGGATCTCACCGGCGCAGTGGACCAGATCGGCGGCGACGTTTTCAATTCCCGTCCCAACGCCAACGTGACGCAGATGCTCGAAGGCGCCGTGCCTAACCTCAACATCTCCCTCGCCGACGGTAAGCCAATCCGTACGGCGGATTTCAACATCCGTGGCGTAACCTCCATCGGGCAGGGCGGCAGCGCGCTGATCCTCGTTGACGGCGTGGAGGGCGACCCCTCGATGCTGAACCCTGACGACATCGCCTCGGTGTCCGTGCTCAAGGACGCG
>CADAXR010000026.1 GCA_902791945.1 uncultured Bacteroidia bacterium | reverse complement strand
GCTAGAGTTCGTTCATCTGGGCAGCGTAGTCGTCCTTGCGGGAGACTTCGATGTTCTTGTACTGCTTCAGACCCGTACCTGCGGGAATGAGGTGTCCGCAGATGACGTTCTCCTTGAGGCCTTCGAGGTTGTCCACGCGGGCGCGGATGGCTGCCTCCGAAAGCACCTTCGTGGTCTCCTGGAAGGAGGCGGCGGAGATGAAGCTTCCGGTCTTGAGGGCAGCCCTCGTGATGCCCTGGAGCACCTGGGAGGCCGTAGCGGGCTTCGCGGGACGGGCGACGATCTTCTCGACACCCTGACGCTCGAGCGAGGCATTCTCGCTGATGAGGTCGCGGGCTCCGATAATGTCGCCTTCGTAGTACTTGAGGCTGCCGCCGGCGCTCTCGACATAGTATTTGCCGTAGATAGCGTCGTTGCAGTCCATGAACTCCCACTTGTCCACGAGCTCCTCCGGGAGGAAATCGGTGTCGCCGGGGTCTCCGATCTGGACCTTGCGCATCATCTGGCGTACGATGATCTCGAAGTGCTTGTCGTTGATCGTCACACCCTGCAGACGGTAGACCGCCTGGATTTCGTTGACGATGTACTCCTGAGCCTTGACGGGACCGAGGACGTTGAGGATGTCGGTCGGGGAGATGCCGCCGTCGGAAAGACGGGTACCGGCTTTGACATAGTCGTTCTCTTGGACGAGGATCTGCTTGGAAAGCGGAACGAGGTAGACCTTCTCGAGATCCGGGCTGTTGCGGATGATGATCTCGCGGTTGCCCCTCTTGACCTTGCCCATGATGACCTCGCCGTTGATCTCGGAGATGATGGCGGGGTTCGAAGGATTCCTGGCCTCGAAGAGCTCGGTGACCCTCGGCAGACCTCCGGTGATATCGCTGGATTTACCGATAGCACGCGGGATCTTGATGATGATGTCACCGATCTTGACCTGGTCTCCGTCGCTCACCATGACGTGGGCGCCGACAGGAAGGTTGTACTGCCTGAGGACGGCGCCGGCGTCGTCGGTGATGACGATCGAAGGGTTCTTGGTCTTGTCGCGGGACTCGATGATGACCTTGTCCTGGGACATCGAGAACTCGTCCGCACTCTCCTCACGGTAGGTCGTGCCCTCTATCATGTTCTCATAGTGGAGGGTACCGGCCGTCTCGACGATGGTCGTGGCGTTGTAGGGATCCCATTCGCAGATGAGGTCGCCCTTGCGGACCTTCGCGCCGTTCTTGAAGTACAGCGTCGCGCCGTAGGGGACATCGTAGTGGGAATAGGTGATTCCGGTGTTCTCGTCCTTGATGCTGACTTCGGCCATACGGCTGACTACTATAGTGGTGACGGTGCCGTCGTCAGCGATCCTTTCGATAGTACGGAGCTCCTCGAACTCGAGGCGTCCGTCGTACTTGGACTCGATGGAGGAATCGGCGGTGGCGCTGGAAGCGGTACCACCGACGTGGAAGGTACGCAGTGTAAGCTGTGTACCCGGCTCGCCGATGGACTGGGCCGCGATGACGCCGACCACCTCGCCCTTCTCGACCATGCGGCTGGTCGCAAGGTTGCGTCCGTAGCACTTGGCGCAGACGCCCTTGCGGGACTCGCATGTGAGAACCGAACGGATCTCGACCTGCTCGATGGGGAGGGAATCGATGAGGGCCGCATCGGCCTCACGGATCTCCTCGCCGGCCTTGATGATAAGCTCGCCGGTGAGAGGATTGTAGATATCGTGGACCGAAGTACGGCCGAGAATCCTCTCTCCGAGGGACTCGACGATCTCGTCCTTGTTCTTGATGGCTGTCGCGATGAGGCCGCGGAGCGTGCCGCAATCCTCTTCCGTGATGATGACATCGTGGGACACGTCGACAAGACGCCTGGTCAGGTAACCTGCATCAGCGGTCTTGAGAGCCGTATCGGCAAGACCCTTACGGGCGCCGTGGGTCGAGATGAAGTACTCGAGCACCGTCATGCCCTCCTTGAGGTTGGACACGATCGGGTTCTCGATGATCTCGGCGCCGGCGGCACCGGACTTCTGGGGCTTTGCCATAAGGCCACGCATACCGCAGAGCTGCTTGATCTGCTGCGTTGAACCACGGGCTCCGGAATCCAGCATCATGTAGACAGGGTTGAAGCCCTGCTGGTCAGCTGAAATCTGCTTCTCGACAATGCCGGTAAGCTTGTTGTCGATGGAGGTCCAGAGGTCGATGACCTTGTTGTAGCGCTCGTTGTTGGTGATGAAGCCCATCGAGAAGTTGGCCTTGATGTTCTCCACCTCCTTGTAACCGGCCTCGATGAGGGCGTCTTTCTCGCCCGGGACGAGGACGTCGCCGAGGTTGAAGGAGATACCGGCACGGAAGGCCTGGTCGTAACCGAGGTTCTTGATGTCGTCGAGGAACTTGGCCGTACGGGTCACGCCGGTGTGCTTGATGACGTCCGTAATGATCTTACGGAGAGCCTTCTTGCCGAGCACGGTGTTGACGTACGGGACCTCGTCCGGGACGTACTGGTTGACGATGATGCGGCCGGCGGTGGTCTCCACCATCTCGGTGCCCTTGGACGCGTCGTTCTTGTCGGCCGGGAGGCGGACGGAGATCTTCGCGTGCATGTCGATAGCCTTCTCGTTGTAGGCTATGATAACCTCCTCAGGGCCGTAGAAACGCATACCCTCGCCCTTTGCGCCGGGACGGATCTTGGTGATGTAGTACAGACCGAGAACCATATCCTGGGAAGGAACGGTGATAGGCGAGCCGTTGGCCGGGTTGAGGATGTTCTGGCTGCCGAGCATGAGAAGCTGAGCCTCCATGATGGCGGCGTTGCCGAGAGGGAGGTGGACAGCCATCTGGTCGCCGTCGAAGTCGGCGTTGAACGCCGTACAGGCGAGCGGATGGAGCTGGATGGCCTTTCCTTCGATCATCCTGGGCTGGAAGGCCTGGATACCGAGACGGTGGAGGGTAGGTGCACGGTTGAGGAGCACGGGGTGACCCTTCATCACGTTCTCGAGGATATCCCAGATGACGGGATCGCGGCGGTCGACGATCTTCTTCGCGCTCTTGACGGTCTTCACGATGCCGCGCTCGATGAGCTTGCGGATCACGAAAGGCTTGTAGAGCTCGGCCGCCATGAACTTCGGAAGACCGCACTCGTGCATATTGAGTTCGGGTCCGACGACGATGACGGAACGGGCGGAGTAGTCGACCCTCTTACCGAGGAGGTTCTGACGGAAGCGGCCCTGCTTGCCCTTGAGGGAGTCGGACAGGGACTTGAGAGCCCTGTTGGACTCGCTCTTGACGGCTGAGGACTTCTTCGAGTTGTCGAAGAGGGAGTCCACAGCTTCCTGGAGCATACGCTTCTCGTTGCGGAGAATAACCTCGGGGGCCTTGATCTCGATGAGCCTCTTGAGGCGGTTGTTGCGGATGATGACCCTGCGATAGAGGTCGTTGAGGTCGGAGGTGGCGAAACGGCCGCCGTCGAGCGGAACGAGAGGGCGGAGATCCGGCGGGATCACCGGGACCACCTTCATGATCATCCACTCGGGGTGGTTGATGTCTTTCGACTCCTGGAACCACTTCACGACTGCGAGCCTCTTGAGGATGTCGGTCTTGCGCTGCTGCGAAGACTCGACCCTCATCTGGGCGCGGAGTTCGCGTCCGAGGCGCTCGACATCAATCTCGCAGAGAAGGTCATATATACCTTCCGCACCCATCTTGGCGACGAATTTGCCCTTGTCGGCAATTTCGGCGGCGTATGCCTCGGGGTTCTTGGCCTCGAGGTCGTGGATGCGGTCCACTGTTGCCATGTACTCCTCTTCGGAGATGAGGTCCATCTTGGCGAACTCGCTGAGTCCGGGGTTGATGACGATGTACTTCTCGTAGTAGATCACGGACTCGAGCTTCTTGGCAGGAAGGCCCAGAAGCGCGGAGATCTTGTTCGGAGCGCTCTTGAAGTACCAGATGTGGGCGACGGGAACGGTCAGGGTTATGTGGCCCATACGCTCGCGGCGCACCTTCTTCTCGGTGACTTCAACACCGCAGCGGTCGCAGATGATTCCGCGGTAGCGGATCCTCTTGTACTTGCCGCAGTAGCACTCGTAGTCCTTGGTAGGACCGAAGATCTTCTCACAGAAAAGTCCGTCCCTTTCGGGCTTGTAGGTCCTGTAGTTGACCGTTTCCGGCTTCAGGACCTCGCCGCAGGAGTTCTCGATGATCTTCTCCGGGGATGCAAGAGAGATTGAAATCCTCTTGAAGTCGCTTTTTCCTTTTGTTTCTTTATTATTGAAAGCAGGCATATTGCAAATGACTTTTTCTGTTTCTCTTAGTCGAGGGTGACGTTAAGGCCGAGGCCCTTGAGCTCGTTGAGGAGCACGTTGAGCGACTCGGGGATGCCGGGAGTCGGCATCGGGTCTCCCTTGACGATGGCTTCGTAGGTCTTGGACCTGCCGGTCACGTCGTCGGACTTGACCGTGAGGATCTCCTGGAGGGCGTTGGCCGCACCGAAGGCCTCGAGGGCCCAGACTTCCATCTCACCGAACCTCTGACCTCCGAACTGCGCCTTGCCGCCGAGAGGCTGCTGGGTGATGAGGGAGTAAGGTCCGATGGAACGGGCGTGCATCTTGTCGTCGACCATGTGGCCGAGCTTGATCATATAGATGACGCCGACGGTCGCGGGCTGGTCGAACCAGTCGCCGGTGCCGCCGTCGCGGAGGCGGGTCTTGCCGAAGCGGGGAACGCCGGCCTTGTCCGTGTAGGAGCAGATCTCGTCGATGGACGCGCCGTCGAAGATAGGGGTGGAGAACTTGAGTCCAAGCCTCCAGCCCGCCCAACCGAGGACGGTCTCGTAGATCTGGCCGAGGTTCATACGTGAAGGCACGCCGAGAGGGTTGAGGACGATGTCCACAGGGGTGCCGTCATCGAGGAACGGCATATCCTCCTGGCGGACGATCTTCGCGACGATACCCTTGTTTCCGTGGCGTCCGGCCATCTTGTCACCGACAGTGATCTTGCGCTTGCGGGCGACATAGACCTTTGCGATCTGCATGACTCCGTTGGGGAGTTCGTCGCCGATCTTGATCTTGTCGATCTCCCTCCTGTTCCTCGTAGCGGCTTCCTTGTAGGCGATGCAGTAGTTGTTGATGAGGGCGCGGATGAGGGCGTTGGCGGCCTTGTCAGATGTCCACTTGGCTGTCGAAACGTTCTCATAGTCGATGCTCCTCAGCAGGTCTGCAGTGAAACCCTTGCCCTTGGCGAGGATCTCGACGCCGTAGAGGTCGGAGATGCCGGCGCTCTTCTTGCCCTCGACGAGGGTCATGAGCTTGGCGATGAATCCCTCGCGCAGCTTTTCGGCCGCGGCGGCGAATTCCTGCTCCTTGATCTCGATACGGGTCTTCTGGTCGCTCTTGACTCCGCGCTTGCCGCTTTCCTTGGACGCCTTCGAGTAGAGGGCGGTCTTGATGACGGTACCGCTGAGTGAAGGGTTGGCCTTCAGGGAAGCGTCCTTTACGTCGCCGGCCTTGTCGCCGAAGATGGCCTTGAGGAGCTTCTCTTCCGGGGAAGGATCGCTCTCGCCCTTCGGGGTAATCTTGCCGATGAGGATGTCGCCGGGCTCGACGTGGGCGCCGATACGGATGATACCGTCGTCCTTGCCGAGGTCCTTGGTCGCGTCCTCGCTGACGTTGGGGATGTCCGGGGTAAGCTCTTCCATGCCGCGCTTGGTCTCACGGACTTCCGTGAGGAACTCGTCGACGTGGACGGAGGTGAGGATGTCCCACTTGACCATCTCCTCGGAGAGGACGATGGCGTCTTCGTAGTTGTATCCCTTCCAGGGCATGAAGGCGACCTTGAGGTTGCGTCCGAGGGCAAGTTCGCCCTTCTCGGTCGCATAACCCTCGGTCAGCACCTGGCCCTTCTCGACCTTGTCGCCCTTGCGGACGATAGGCTTGAGCATTACGGTCGTGGACTGGTTCGTCCTGCGGTAGATGGGGAGCTTGTACACGGTCTCCTCGGGGGAGAACGAGACAAACTTCTCATCTTCGGTACGGTCGTAACGGATGTGGATCTCATTGGCGTCCACGTAGGTCACGACACCCTTGCGGGCGGCGATGATCTGGGTACGGGAGTCGATGCAGACCCTCTCCTCGAGGCCGGTCCCGACGATAGGGGACTCGGGGGTGAGGAGCGGAACGGCCTGACGCATCATGTTCGCGCCCATGAGGGCACGGTGGGCGTCGTCGTGCTCGAGGAACGGGATGAGGGACGCGGCCACGGAAGCCATCTGGTTAGGGGCGACGTCCATGTAGTCGACCTCTTCCCTGGTAACGACCGGGAAGTCGGCCTCGAGACGGCACTGGATGCGCTCGTCCTTGATGGTGCCGTCGTCGGCCATGCTCACGTTCGCGAGGGACACGAGCTTTGACTCTTCCTCCTCTGCGCTCATATAGCTCCAGCCGGAGTCCGAAAGGTCCACCTTGCCGCCTTCCACCTTGCGGTAGGGCGTCTCGATGAAACCGAGCGAATTGATGCGGGCATAGACGCACAGGGAAGAGATAAGACCGATGTTCGGGCCTTCAGGAGACTCGATAGGGCAGAGACGGCCATAATGGGTATAGTGGACGTCACGCACCTCGAAACCTGCCCTGTCCCTGGAGAGACCTCCGGGGCCGAGGGCGGACAGACGCCTCTTGTGAGTGATCTCGGCAAGAGGGTTGGTCTGGTCCATGAACTGGGAGAGCTGGCTCGTGCCGAAGAAGGAGTTGATCACGGAAGACAGGGTCTTGGCGTTGATCAGATCTATCGGGCTGAACTGCTCGTTGTCACGGACGTTCATCCTCTCGCGGATGGTCCTCGCCATACGGGAGAGGCCCACGCTGAACTGGTTGGCGAGCTGCTCGCCGACCGTGCGGACGCGACGGTTGGAGAGGTGGTCGATGTCGTCGACGGTCGCCTTGGAGTTGATGAGGCGGATGAGGTATTTGATGATCTCGATGATGTCCCTGTTGGTAAGTACCCTGGTCTCGGGATCGGTGTCGAGGTCGAGTTTCTTGTTGAGACGGTAGCGTCCGACGGCGCCGAGGTCGTAGCGCTTCTCGGAGAAGAAGAGCTTGTCGATGACGTCGCGAGCGGTCGACTCATCCGGCGGTTCGCTGTTGCGGAGCTGCTTGTAGATGTAGTTGACTGCCTCGATCTCAGTGTTGGTCGGGTCCTTCTGGAGGGTGTTGAAGATGATGGAATACTCGGCGGCGCCGACCTCGTCCTTCTGGAGGAGGATGGTGCTGACGCCGGTGTCGGCGATGCGCTCGATGGTGTCGTCATCGAGGATCTCTCCGCGCTCGACGAGCGGGACGGTCCTCTCGATGGGGATGACCTCGCCGGTGTCCTCATCTTCGAAGTCCTCGGTCCAGGTCTTGAGGACCTTGGCCGCGAGGGCGCGTCCGGCGTTCTGCCTCAGGGTCTCCTCGTCGGCGGAGATCTCATCGGCGAGTCCGAAGATGTCGATGATGTCCTTGTCCGAGTTGTAGCCGATGGCGCGCAGAAGCGTCGTGACGGGAAGTTTCTTCTTGCGGTCGATGTAGGCGTACATGACATTGTTGATGTCCGTCGCGAACTCGATCCACGATCCCTTGAAGGGGATGATCCTGGCGGAATAGAGCTTTGTCCCGTTGGAGTGCATGCTCTGGTCGAAGAAGACGCCGGGGGAGCGGTGCAGCTGCGAGACAATGATACGCTCGGAACCGTTGATGACAAAGGTTCCGCCGGGGGTCATGTAAGGGATGTTTCCCAGATACACGTCCTGGACTCTCGTATCGAAGTCCTCGTGATCGGGATCCGTGCAGGAAAGGCGGAGCTTCGCCTTCAGCGGCACGTTGTAGGTGAGGCCTCTCTCAAGACACTCTTCGATCGAATACTGCGGAGGATCGATGAAATAGTCGATGAACTCCAGCTTGTAGTTGTTCCTTGTGTCTTCGATCGGAAATATTTCCTGGAAAACCTTGAAAAGGCCTTCGTTTCTCCTGCTGTCGGGAGTCGTCTCCGTCTGGAAGAAGTCCTTGAAAGACTTCAACTGGACTTCCAGGAGATCCGGGTATTCCAGGATCTTGGACGTTGCGAAATCAATTCGCTTGAAGTTGGTCTTTTTTGACATATTATGCCTCGTAGGGGAGAAAAACTTAAATACGGAAAAAAGGTTTAGAGCCGCTGGGGGCTCTAAACCTGAATTTTATCCCTTAAAAGGGACGGGGGAAGTTACTTAATCTCAACTTCCGCACCGGCCTCTTCGAGAGCGGCCTTGAGAGCCTCGGCCTCAGCCTTGGAGACTTTCTCCTTGACGGCGACAGGGGCCTTGTCGACGAGTTCCTTAGCCTCTTTAAGTCCGAGACCGGCAGCTTCCTTGACGGCCTTGATGACCTGAAGCTTGGCCTGACCGGCGCTGGTGAGGAGGACGTCGAATTCGGTCTGCTCGGCGGGGGCGGCAGCCTCGGCGGCTGCGGGAGCGGCGACTGCAACTGCTGCAGCGGCGGGCTCGATACCGTACTCTTCCTTCAGGATCTTAGCGAGTTCCTGAACGTCTTTAACAGAAAGGTTTACCAACTCTTCTGCAAGTGCTTTAACATCTGCCATAGTAGTATTGATTTAAATTGTTATTGTTTTTGCTTTTATTTTTCGGAAAGGGTCTTGACGACTCCGGCGATCGTGCCACCGGCGCTCTGGAGAGCGGAGATGACATTGCGTGCAGGAGACTGGAGGAGAGTGATGATGTCTCCGATGAGGTCTTCCTTGGACTTGATCGCGACGAGCTCGTCGAGCTTGTCCGCTCCGACAAATGCGCACTCCTGTACGTAGGCCGCCTTGAGTGCAGGCTTCTCCATGCCGCTCTTCTGGTATTTCTTGATGAGCTTGGCAGGGACTGCAGGGGCCTCGGTGTACATGATGGCGGTGTTGCCTTCGAGGGCCGGGAAGAGGAGTTCGAACTCGGCGTTGCCCTTGTCGGAGAGCACCTTGTGGAACAGGGTGTTCTTTACGACGGTGAGCTTGATGCCCTGCTCGAAGCACTCACGGCGAAGAGCCGCCGTCTGCTCGGCGTTGAGTCCGGCGATGTCGGTGATATAGAAATTGGGGTAGGTCTCCAGCTGAGCTGAGATGGCCTCGATAACCTGTGCTTTGAGTTCTTTTTTCATAGCTTTATCGATTTATTTCTCAGCGCTTGTGGTGAAGGCCTTGACGTCCAACTTGATGCCGGGGCTCATGGTCGTGCAGAGGCTCGCGGCTTTGAGATACGTACCCTTCAGGGTCTGGGGCTTGAGTTTGAGAACTGCGCTGACGAAAGCCTTCGCGTTCTGCTCGATCTGCTCCGGAGTGAAGGAGACTTTGCCGATTGCGGCGTGGATGATACCGGTCTTGTCGACCTTGAAGTCGATCTTACCGGCCTTGACTTCCTTGACGGCGTTTCCGATCTCCATGGTGACCGTGCCGGTCTTGGGGTTCGGCATGAGTCCGCGGGGGCCGAGGATACGGCCGATCGCACCGACTTTCGCCATGACGGAAGGAGTACAGATGATGACGTCGACGTCAGTCCATCCGCCCTTGATCTTCTCGATGTAGTCGTCGAGACCTACGTGGTCCGCGCCGGCTTCCTTGGCTTCGGCTTCCTTGTCGGGGGTGCAGAGCACGAGAACCCTCGTGACCTTGCCCGTTCCGTGAGGAAGGGAGACGACGCCACGGATCATCTGATTCGCCTTGCGGGGATCGACGCCGAGGTTGGTGGTGATTTCGACGGAGGAGTCGAACTTGGTGTAGGTGATATCCTTCAGGAGAGCGCAGGCTTCCGTGAGAGAATATACCTTCGTAGAATCGTACTTGGAGAGTACTTCTTTGCGGTTTTTAGTTAATCTGCTCATAGTGCCTTGCTTTTAGATGTTCTCCGGGAATTCTCCCTGGACCTTGATGCCCATGCTCCTCGCTGTGCCGGCGACCATCTTCATGGCGCTCTTAAGGGTGAACGCGTTGAGGTCCGGCATCTTCGACTGCGCGATTTCCTTCACCTGGTCCCAGGTGACGGACGCGACTTTCTTCCTGTTGGGCTCACCGGAAGCTTTCTGGATCTTGGCGGCTTCCTTGAGGGAAACGGCCACGGGCGGCTGCTTGACTTCGAACGAGAAGGACTTGTCGGAGAAGACCGTGATCACGACGGGAAGGGTCTTCCCGGCCTGATCCTGCGTGCGAGCATTGAACTGCTTGCAGAAGTCCATAATGTTCAAGCCTTTGGAGCCGAGAGCCGGTCCCACGGGAGGCGCGGGATTGGCGGCTCCGCCCTTGATCTGGAGCTTGATGAATCCGGTTACTTCTTTTGCCATAAAACTTGTGCTACTGTTTAGTTACCTGTGTAAAGCTGAGTTCGAGCAGGGTCTTCCTGCCGAAAATCACGACTATCACTTTGAGCTTGCTCCGCTCTTCCAGAATGTCTTCGATTGTCCCGGAGAAACCGTTGAACGGTCCGTCGGTGATCTTTACGGACTCACCGATGGAGAAGTTGACTTCGGTCTCCGCCGCAGCTACGGCGTTCTCGTCCTGCTGGCCGAGAATCCTCTGAGCCTCTTCCTCCCTGATGGGGACGGGAATCTTTTCGGAGGGGTTATTTCCGGATTTTTCCGAAAGGAAACCGGCGAGACCCGGGATGAAGTGGCCCCTGATGATGTACTCGAGGTCGGCGTTGAGTTCGGCGTGGATAAGCACGTAGCCGGGGAAGAGAAGCCTCTCGACTTCCTTCCTCTTTCCGTTCTTTGTAACGATTTCCTTTTTGACGGGGACGAGGATTTCGTCCACGATCATCTGGAGATCCTTGCTTCTCTCTACTTCCTTCCTGAGATAATCAGCAACCTTCTTCTCCTTGGTGCCGGCAGTCCGGAGGACATACCAATTTTTTTCGCCCATAGCGTTGAACAATCAAATTACAATGAGTAAATAGTCTCCATCAATTTCTGGAAAGCAAAGTCCATCACGAAGACGACAAGGGAAAGGATGACGGTCGCGACGAGGACGAGCAGAGCGCTGCTCTGGAGCTTGTCCCAAGTCGGCCACGTAACCTTCTTTGTCAGCTCTGTGAAAGACTCTTTAAGATAGTTTGCGAACTTTCTCATCTTTGCTTTTAATGGACGCCCGGAGAATTGGAAGCGGCTCGTTAAACATTTACCAAATCGTAACCTTTGATATTTTGCAGGGGAAGCAGGATTCGAACCCACATCGACGGTTTTGGAGACCGCTGAACTACCCTTGTTCTATTCCCCTGTGAAGCGGACACTCCACCCCGGAGGGAGGAAGTGCCCGCCGCTTGTCAGGCCGAGTCTTACTCGACGATCTTGATCACCTGGCCTGCGCCGACGGTACGGCCGCCCTCGCGGATAGCGAACTGCTGGCCTTCGTTCATAGCGACAGGAGTGATGAGCTTGACAGTGATTTCCACGTTGTCACCAGGCATGACGACCTCGACACCGTCAGGAAGCATGATCTCACCGGTCACATCCAGGGTGCGGATGAAGAACTGGGGACGATAGTGGTTCTTGAACGGGGTGTGACGGCCGCCTTCGTCCTTCTTGAGGACGTAGATCTGAGCCTTGAACTCGGTGTGAGGAGTGATGGAGCCGGGCTTTGCCACGACCTCGCCCCTCTTGACTTCCTTCTTGTCAACGCCGCGGAGGAGAAGACCGACATTGTCGCCGGCTTCGCCCTGGTCGAGGAGCTTGCGGAACATCTCGACGCCGGTGACGACGGTGTTGCGAGGCTCATCGGTGAAACCGACAAGTTCGACAGGGTCGCCGACGTGGATGGTACCAGCCTCGATACGGCCGGTGACGACGGTGCCGCGACCGGTGATCGAGAAGATATCCTCGATAGGCATGATGAAGGGCTTGTCAACGAGACGCTCCGGAAGCGGAATGTACTCGTCAACTGCATCCATGAGCTCCATAACCTTGTCTTCCCAGACCTTCTCACCGTTGAGTGCACCGAGTGCGGAACCACGGATGATAGGGCAGTCCTCATCGAACTTGTAGAAAGCGAGGAGGTCGCGGATTTCCATCTCGACGAGGTCAAGCATTTCCTCATCGTCAACAAGGTCGACCTTGTTCATGAAAACGAGGATCTTAGGGACGTTGACCTGACGGGCGAGAAGGATGTGCTCGCGAGTCTGGGGCATAGGACCGTCGGTGGAAGCGACCACGAGGATCGCACCGTCCATCTGGGCGGCACCGGTGACCATGTTCTTCACGTAGTCGGCGTGACCGGGGCAGTCCACGTGCGCATAGTGGCGTTTCGCGGTCTCGTACTCAACGTGAGCGGTGTTGATGGTAATACCACGCTCTTTCTCTTCGGGAGCGTTGTCGATCTGATCGAAGGATTTGACCTTGTCAGCGTTACCTGCCACTCTCTCGGCCAGCACCTTGGTGATGGCGGCGGTGAGGGTGGTCTTACCGTGGTCAACGTGGCCGATAGTACCGATGTTGACATGCGGTTTGGTTCTCTGGAATGTTTCTTTTGCCATAATATTATGAGTTAAGTGTTTCTTTTTACACAAAAAATGGAGCCGATGATGAGAATTGAACTCATGACCTCATCCTTACCAAGGAGGCGCTCTACCCCTGAGCTACATCGGCTTTTATGAGCGGAAAACGAGGTTCGAACTCGCGACCCTCAGCTTGGAAGGCTGATGCTCTACCAACTGAGCTACTTCCGCAGTGTGGGCAGGGAGGGATTCGAACCCCCGAAGGCGACAGCCAACAGATTTACAGTCTGCCCGTTTTGACCACTTACCTACCTACCCGATATTTCAAAGAATCGGCCTTGCAAGGCCTTCTTCCCGGCTTTCCGGCCCTTGAGCCGATAGAGGGATTCGAACCCACGACCCCGAGATTACAAATCACGTGCTCTGGCCAACTGAGCTATATCGGCGACGCTCGTTTTCATCCCCTTTCGGAAAAAGGGACTGCAAAGATAGTCAATTATTCTTAATCTCCAAAAATTTTTTAACTTTTTATCATTTGGAGGAGAAGCTCCAGAATGCCGTCGGTGTCGATGCCGCATTCGGCCCTCTGGGCGCTCTGCGGCGCATTTGCGATGAATCTGTCGGGGATCCCGGCGCCCTTGATGAGGGGGCTCCCGGGCCTGCCGGAGAAATACTCCGAGACGGCTCCGAAGAGGCCGCCCTTGAGGGCGCCGTCCTCGACCGTCAGGATGGCCTTGCAGGAGGCCGCTTCCTCGAGAATCGAGGTGTCGAGCGGCTTGAGGTAGCGCATGTCATAGACCGAAGGTTCGAGCCCTGTCTCGGCAAGGCATTTTTCGGCGGCTTCCACGGCGCGGCAGGCGCAGGGGCCGAGCGCGAGCACGGCGACCCTCGAGCCTTTGCGGAGGCGTTCGCCCCTTCCGGGCTGCAGCGCGGCGAAGGGGGCGTCTTTCCATTCAACCCCTTCTCCGCACCCGCGCGGATACCTTATAATAAATGGTCCGCCGGAATTCTGCAGGGCGGTAAACATGAGATTCTTCAGTTCGAGCTCGTTGCGCGGGGCGGCGATGACGGTCCCCGGGATGCTGCGGTAGGCGGCGAGGTCGAAGCAGCCGTGGTGGGTCGCTCCGTCTTCGCCGACGAGGCCGGCCCTGTCGAAGCACAGGGTGACGGGCAGGCCCTGGAGGGCGACGTCATGGATTATGCTGTCGTAGGCCCTCTGGGAGAACGACGAATAGATATTGCAGAAAGGCTTCATCCCTCCCGCGGCGAGGCCCGCGGAGAAGGTTACCGCGTGCTCTTCTTCTATGCCTACGTCGAAAAAGCGCTCCGGCATCGCCTGCTCGAGGGCGGTCATGCCGCAGCCGGAGGCCATCGCCGGGGTGATACCGACTACTTTCGGGTCCATTTTCGCGAGCTCCACGAGGACCTCTCCGAATACATCCTGGTAGCGGGCCGCAGGGTAGTTGGACTTCACCCTTTCGCCGGTCGCAGGGTCGAACCTGCCCGGGGCGTGCCAGGTGACGGGGTCTTTTTCGGCGGGGGCGTATCCCTTGCCCTTTGTCGTGATGCAGTGGAGGATACGGGGACCCTTAAGATCCTTGAGTTTTTTCAGTGTGTCCGTGACCTGGTCTATGTCGTTGCCGTCGATGGGGCCGAAATAACGGAAGCCGAGGGCCTCGAAGATGGCGCCGCCGCTCCCGCGGACGAGGTTAGACTTCGCGTCCGTGACCTTCTTCTGGACCCACTCGCGGATACGGCCCTCGCCGAGGGCGTTCCAGATGCGGGATTTCATCTTGTTGTAGGTCGGGTCCGTGGTTATCTTGAGGAGGTAGTTGTGGAGGCCTCCGCTGGCTTCGTCAATCGATATATTGTTGTCGTTAAGGATGATAAGGAGGTCGGCCAGGGCCGCGCCGGTGTTGTTGAGACCTTCCCAGGCGAGGCCGCCGGTGAGGGCCCCGTCGCCGATTACGGCGACCACCTTCTCTCCGCTGCCGGAGAGCCGCGCCGCTTCGGCGAGACCGAGGGCGGCCGATATGGATGTGGAGGAATGTCCTGCTCCGAAAGCGTCGTAGGGACTTTCTTTCCTGAGGGGGAAGCCGCTGATGCCGCCTTCGGTGCGCATGCGCCTGAACTGCTCTTTCCTGCCGGTCAGGATCTTGTGGGCATAGGCCTGGTGACCCACGTCGAAGACGATCTTGTCTTTCGGCGTGTCGAACACGTAGTGGAGCGCTGTGATAATCTCCACCGCACCGAGGCTGGAACCGAGGTGCCCCGGATTCTTCGAGCAGCAATCCACCATGTACTCACGGAGCTCCGTGCAGAGTCCCTTCAGCTCCTTCTCGGGGAGCTTCCTCAGGTCCTCCGGCGTCTCCACCTTGTCCAGTATGCCGTATTTCTTTTCTGTCATGTCGTACTAAGCCTCATTGTCATTTCGAGCGCAGCCGAGAAATCTACTGCCGCACGGCACGGACGGGGGCGCCGTCAGCGCGGTCACGATTGTTGACAAACGGGGGATCGAGGACAGCGGGGTCTCTGCCACTGTCAAGATATGTGAGCGTATAAAATGCGCTGGCATAAGTTTCAGTACCTTGCAGTGCCGGCGAGGCGCTCCAATAAAAGCAGGAGGTCCCTTCGTAGCCGTATGAGTTGTAATAGTAGCCGGCCGAGGGAAGGAAAATAGAGTTGCCGTTCTGTTTGCTCACGAATAGAACGCCGTTTTTCCCTTTATACCGGGTCTTGTAGGCGATGCATTTCGCACCGAGTTCGTCTGAGAACTCCGCGCGGGTCGGCATCCGCCAGGGAGATCCGAGGTTGGCGGTGGCTGCGTCCCTGCTGGAAGGAAGGACAGTGGGAATGTCGGTGTACGGGTTATCCAGCGGCCAGGTGGACCGCTGCGAGGTCTCTCCCCACATGAAGAATTTTCCATACTGCTCCGGGGAGGATGCTCCCACATTGCAGGAAGCCCACTTGACCGATGTGCCGAGATCGACAGGGTTACCGGACGTGGGCCCGGGGACGGTAAACGATTTGACCTCGCCTTCACGGACGTATTCATCCCCCAAAAGTGGATCAACCTCGATTTTATAATAATATGTCACCCCTACCTGAGGCGGTGCAAATGTCTTTGAAAAGGACTTTTCGCCGGCACTCATAAGGAACGTAGGGACCGTTTGGTCAAGTTGGTTCTGCGATGTTCCATAATGGAAGATGCAGGCGTACGAGGGAGAGTCTCCGTCAACCGTAATGTGTCCTTTCAGCTCAACCTCGACGGGGCTTTTGACCTCTGCCCCGTCGGTGTAGGCCTGAAGCGTGCAATCCGGGGTGGTGAAGGAAAGTATCTCTCCGACGAATTGTTCCGCATCGGCGGACACTCCGCCTGTGTGGAAATAGGATCTGAAATAATATGTTGTGGCGGGCTTTACAGTTGTCTTTATTTTATAGTATCCCCCGTCTTTCCAGGTGTTGTAATTATCTTCCTGAATTCTTTTATTGCCGAAGTTTGACTCCAGATTGTTTCTGTTCGTGTTCAAAAAGAAACCATATGTGCCCGATTTCTCCGTGGAGTGGTATCCACTCAGGGTAACAAGGTAGAATGTCACATCTTCGACACCTATGGTCACGGTGTCTTTCCCGGCAAAAGGGTCCTTCTCGTCCTTACGGCATGAGGAAGCCACGACCAAAAGCGCGGCAAGAAGGACACAAACAACTCTTTTCATTATATAATTTACTGATTATAAGCCATTTTACCGCCCCTCGAAAAAATTTCGCAAACGGCTTTCGCAAAAATACGTATTATCTGCGTAAAAACATAATTCCCCATGGCCTGGGAGTGCAAGCGTCGGGGCTCAGGCGCTGGCGAAAAGGGAGCGGACAAGGGCGGGGATGTCGGCGACTTTGACGACCTCGATGCCAGTGGGCTTTTTGTCGAAACGGCTGTATTTTGAAACGTAGATCTTGCGGAAGCCGAGGCGGCCGGACTCGGCGGCGCGGCGCTCGACCTGCGAGACCGGCCGGATCTCGCCGCTGAGGCCGACTTCGCCGGCGAAGCAGACATCGCCGGGAATCGGGTAGTCGAAGTTGGACGACAGCACGGCGGCGATGACGGCAAGGTCGCAGGCCGGGTCCGTAATGCGCAGCCCGCCGGCCATGTTGAGGAACACGTCCTTCTGGCTGAGGCGGAAGCCGGCACGGCGCTCGAGCACGGCGAGGAGCATATTGAGGCGGCGGACGTCGAAGCCGGTCGCGGAGCGCTGGGCGGTTCCGTAGGCGGCGGAGCTCACGAGGGCCTGGACCTCGAAGAGGAACGGCCGGGCGCCGTCGAGCATCGCGCTGACCGCCGTGCCGCTGAGGCCTTCTTCGTGGACC
The DNA here is from genome assembly GCA_902791945.1 of uncultured Bacteroidia bacterium. GTDB lineage: Bacteria > Bacteroidota > Bacteroidia > Bacteroidales > UBA932 > Cryptobacteroides. The sequence goes on along the minus strand of CADAXR010000026.1, from coordinate 16,362 downwards.
GGCATAAGCAGTTCGGATGGATTGTCCACCTCGCGGAGCCCTGTCCCGGTCATCTCGAAGACCGCCAGTTCGGCTGTCGAGCCGAAGCGGTTCTTGATGCTGCGGAGAACTCTGTAGGGACCTTTGTTTTCACCCTCGAACTGAAGAACCACGTCCACGATGTGCTCGAGGAGCTTCGGGCCGGCGATGGCGCCTTCCTTGGTGATGTGGCCTATGAGGATGACGGGGATGCCGCTCTCCTTTGCAAAGCGAAGGAGGGTCGCCGCGACCTCCTTAATCTGCGAGACGCTTCCCGCAGTCGAGTCCACGCCCTGACAATACATCGTCTGGACGGAGTCCACGACCATAAGGTCCGGCGCAATCTCCTGGGCCTCGGCTATGATGTTGTCCATCAATGTCTCGCTGTAGATATAGCACGACGAGACGTCGCCGCCGAGGCGGTCGGCCCTCATCTTGACCTGCGAGACACTCTCTTCACCGGTGACATACAGCGTCTTAAGCGACGGACAGCCAAGGGGCAGCTGGAGGGAGAGTGTGGACTTGCCGATGCCCGGCTCGCCGCCGATCAGCACGAGCGATCCCTTCACGATGCCACCGCCGAGGAGCCTGTCCACCTCGGCGCTGCCGAGGGACACCCTGTCCTCGCTGCCGGAGACGACGGAGCCGAGCTTCACCGGCTTCCGTCCCTGTCCGGGAACTGAGGCGGCCCGCCTCGAGACAGGGCCCGTCGCCACCGGCTGCTCCACCATCGTGTTCCACTCCCCGCAGGCGGGGCATTTTCCCATCCACTTGGGGCTCTCGTTTCCGCAGTTTGAGCAGAACCAGAGCGTCTTAGTCTTCGCTGATGCCATAATTTTCACTGTACGGACAACCGCAGTAAAGCTGGTTGTAGAATTGTTGTTCTTTTATAATCGCGGAGCGGCGCTCCTGGAGACCGCCCTTTCGCCAGTTGCGGCCCCACCAAGTGACGCCGGGATACCGGGCGCACGCCTCCTCGCCGGCCGCGTCGACCTGGGTGAGGTCCTTCCAGCGGGAGGACGCGAGAGTCGTCGCCAGTACGCTGAAACCGTGCTCCGACGCATACGCCGCCGCCCTTTCCAGACGGAAGCGGAAGCACACGCTGCATCGCCGCCCCCTTTCCGGCTCATCTTCCAGCCCCTTTACCGCCTCCAGCCAGGCCGCGGGGGCGTATTCGTCGCACACCACCTCGAGCCCGAACAGCGCCGCGTACCTCAGTACTTCGGCATACCGTTTCTCAAACTCAGCCGCCGGAAAGATATTCGAGTTGGAGAAAAACAGCACCGGGCGTATTCCGTCCCGCACCAGACTCTCCACAATCGCCCCGGAGCACGGCGCGCAGCAAACGTGCAGCAGCACCTTTCCCTCCTCGGGCGGCACCTCGCCGGCTGTATTTCTCATCTTTCCCGACATACCCTGCAAAGTAAGCAATTTTTACGGAAAAATGTTACCTTTGTCCTTTGCGGAAAATATTGAAAATACTATACAGTTATGTCTGAAACAGTTCAAAAGACTCTGAGGGATTCCGCCGCGCTGCGGTGGACGGCCCTGTTGCTGCTCGCGCTTGCGATGTTCTGTTCATATATTTTCATGGACATCCTGTCCCCGATCAAGGATCTCATGCAGGAGACCCGCGGCTGGGATTCGACGGCGTTCGGGACCATGCAGGGCTCGGAGGTTTTCCTCAACGTGTTCGTGTTCTTCCTGATCTTCGCCGGCATCATCCTCGACAAGATGGGGGTGCGGTTCACGGCCGTGCTCTCCGCCGCCGTGATGCTCGTCGGCGCCTGCATCAAGTGGTTTGCGGTGTCGGAGTCCTTCATCGGCACCGGCCTTGAGGCCTGGTTTACCAACCATCTCAACTATATCCCGCTCTTCGACGAGCTTGGGGTGTCGCCGTTCTACAAGGGGATGCCGGCGTCCGCGAAGGTTGCCGCCTGCGGCTTTATGATATTCGGCTGCGGCTGTGAAATGGCCGGCATCACCGTGAGCCGCGGTATCGTGAAGTGGTTCAAGGGACGCGAGATGGCCCTTGCGATGGGCTCCGAGATGGCTCTTGCGAGGCTCGGCGTCGCGACCTGCATGATTTTCTCGCCCTATTTCGCAAAGCTCGGCGGAAATATCGACGTTTCCCGCAGCGTCGCTTTCGGCGTCGTGCTCATGTGTATCGCGCTGATGATGACGATAGTCTACTTCTTTATGGACAAGAAGCTCGACGAGCAGACAGGCGAGGCCGAGGAGAAGGACGACCCGTTCCGCATCAAGGACATCGGGACGATCCTTTCCGACGGCGGATTCTGGATTGTGGCCCTGCTGTGCGTGCTTTACTACAGCGCCATTTTCCCGTTCCAGAAGTACGCGGTCAATATGCTCCAGTGCAACCTGACCCTCAGCGAGCCCGCGGCCGGTACGTTCTGGGCCGGCTCCAGCGTGACCATCATCCAGTATGTTATAATGCTCGTCGTCGCCGCCACCGGCTTCATCAGCAATTTCCAGAAGGACAAGGTCAAGAAATACAGTTTCCTCTGCGCTTCCATCATCGCGCTAGTGGTCTATTGCTACATGGGCTATATGCGCCAGAGCGCGGAGTCGATTTTCGCGGTGTTCCCGCTTCTGGCGGTGCTCATCACCCCCATCCTCGGCAACTACCTTGACCACAAGGGCAAGGGCGCCTCGATGCTGGTGCTCGGATCCATCCTCCTTATAGCCTGCCACCTTACCTTCGCCTTCGTGCTGCCTCTGTTCAAGGGCAACGCCGTCGGCGGAGCCATCATCGCCTATGTGACCATCCTCGTCCTCGGTTCCAGCTTCTCGCTGGTCCCGGCGTCGCTCTGGCCGTCCGTGCCGAAACTCGTCGACGCAAAGGTCATCGGCTCGGCCTACGCCCTTATTTTCTGGATACAGAATATCGGCCTCTGGCTCTTCCCGCTGCTCATCGGTAAGGTCCTTGACAAGACCAATCCCGGCGTTACGGATCCGACGCAGTTCAACTACACGGCCCCTCTCGTGATGCTCGCCTGCCTTGGCGTCGCCGCTCTCGTGCTCGGCCTCGTGCTCAAGGTGGTAGACCGCAAGAAGCACCTCGGTCTCGAAGAGCCCAACATCAAGAATGAGGCTCCGGCGGCGGAGTAGCGTCTTATGTCCGGCAAATTCCCCAAAGCGCTCGCCTGGATAGTCCTCGCGTGCCTCGTCGTGCCGATGTTCGGCTCGTACTTCTTCGACGACATGTTCTCGTCGGTGTCGTACCTGTTCGACGACCCGTCGCTGACGGCCCTCGGCTGGAGTTCCTCCGGCTACGGGCTCTATGCCAGCGGCTATTCGGTGCTCTGCGTTTTCGGCGGACTTGTCGTCTGCGGCATCCTTCTCGACAAGTGGGGAGTCCGGATTACCGGCTCCATCTTCGTCGGGATGATGTTCCTCGGGGCCGCCGCAGTGCTCTGGGCGCTGCTGTCCGGCTCTGCCCATTCCCTCCAGGTCGCATACGTGGGATGCATGTTCTTCGGCCTCGGCAGCGAGATCGCGGGGACTGCGGTGACGCGGTCCATAGCCAAATGGTTCAAGCACGGACCCATGGCGCTTGCGATGGGACTCCAGCTCGCCATCGCCCGCCTCGGCACCGCCTTCGCCCTCGTGCTTTCTCCGAAGCTCATAGCCGAGCACCCCGGTGAGGTCTATACCCTCGCGGAGACGGCAAGGCCTGCGGCCTTCGGGCTCGGCCTGCTGGCTCTCGGTCTTATCCTCTGGGCTGTCTTCGTCGCCATCGACGCGAAGGCGGGCTCCGTCGACGAGGGCAAGGAGGAGCCCTTCAAGATGGCCGACGTCGCTGGCGTCTTCGGCAACGGCAATTTCTGGCTTCTCAGCCTTCTGTGCGTGCTGTTCTACAGTTCGATAATAGCCTTCAAGAAGTTTGCGGGCGCCATCCTCGTGCCGCGCTTCGACATTCCGGCGGCGACCGCCGGCTGGATGGTGTCGATGCTGCCGTTTGCGACGGTGGTGTTCGCCCCGCTTTTCGGCATCCTCGTGGACAGGAAGGGGAAGGGTACGCGCTGGATGATACTCGGCGCCGTGCTTGCGCTTGCCGCCCACATTCTCCTGGCCTTCGCCCCCCAGGGTACGCCCTTCTGGGGCTACCTCTCGATGGTTTTCCTCGGCTTCGGCTACTCCCTCGTCCCGGCGGCCCTCTGGCCCTCCGTCACGAAGATAGTCCCCGCCAGGGTCCTCGGCACGACCTACGCCCTCATCTACTGGGTCCAGAACCTCGGCCTCCTCTCCTTCAAGATGCTCGCCGGCGCCATTCTCGACCGCGCCAACGCCTCCTCTGCTGCTGCCTCTGCTGCCGCTGCCGCTGCCCCCGGGCTTGACGCCGCCGCTGGACTCGATTCCGCCGCTGGTGCCATTTCCTGCGAGGCCGGGAGGGTTCTCTCCGGTCCGGTGGCGGTCGAACTGATGTTCGTCGGCCTCTGCGTGGCGGCGATAGTGATTGCGCTGCTGTTTGCGCGCGCATCACGCCTGCACCCCAAGCTCGGGCTCGATGCACCCAGCGGTAGTCGTGAAGTGCAAAGCCCTGACAATCAATAGTTTGCTATATTCTTTTTCCCCTGATTTTCGGGGGAAAGACTTCTATTAATAAGCTGTAATTCAATATGTTACATTCCACGCGTTTTGGTATTATAGGTTCTCCTGTCAAGGGGTCGATGAGTCCGCGGCTCTTTACCGCCGCCTACTCGGGGCGTTATCCCTACGACCTCATTGAGGAGGACGATTTCGAGACGGCGTGGGCCAGGTTTCTCGCTGAATACGACGGCATCAATATCACTGCCCCCTTCAAGGCCCTCGCGGCAGCGGCGGCGGACATCCGCTCGGACGAAGTCGTCCGCATCGGCGCCGCCAACCTTGCCGTCAAGACTTCCGGGGGAGTCAAGGTCTACAACACCGACTATGAGGGCGTGAAGCGTGCGCTTTTGGAAGTGGGAGATTTTGCCACCTGTCGGTGCCATCTCTCGCAAGCTCGGGTCTCGGCTTCGCTCGAAATGACAGGGAGAGCGCTGATTGTGGGGTGCGGGGGAGCCGGGAGGGCGGCCGCGGCCGCGGCGGTGGACCTCGGCTTCGAGGTCACGCTTGCCAACCGGACGCCGGAGAGAGCCCTCGCAATGGCATCCGAGACTGCGCTCTGGAAGATGCGCGGAAAGGCGGTGGGGCCGAGGGTGATTGGGTTGGGGGAGTTGAGGAAGGCGGTGAGGGAGGCGGATCTGGTCATTTACAACATTCCGTCGGGGATTCCGGAGCTGGAGGAGATTGAAAGAGAGGACTGGGAAGGACGCGTAGTGCTGGAGGCCAACTACAAGACGCCGGTGCTGACGGATTGCGGAGCGAAGTATATCAGCGGGAAGCGCTGGCTTCTGCATCAGGCGGATGCGGGCTATGAACTGTTTACCGGCGAGGCTCCGGATTTTGAAGCCATAAAGTCGGCGCTGCCCTTTTAAGAAAAACGAAAAAAGTTCTCGTAACTGAGAAATTATTTTCTATATTCGCGGTTAGCGCGCAAAGAAAGTGCGCCCTTTGTCGAAACTATTCTTTTAAACCTATAAAGTTATGTCACTGAACAAAGTAATGCTTATCGGTAACGTTGGAAAAGATCCCGAAATCCGTTACCTCGACCAGAATTCTCCCCAGAGCAACGCAAAGGTTGCTTCATTCCCCCTCGCGACGTCGGAGCGCTTCCGCGACCGCAACGGAGAAGTCCGGGAAAACACCGAATGGCACAACATCGTCGCCTGGAGAAACAGCGCCGATGTCGCCGAACGTTTCGTCAAGAAGGGTACCCAGCTCTACATAGAAGGGCGTCTCCGCACCCGCAGCTGGACCGACCAGGCCGGTGCGAAGCACTACACGACCGAAGTCGTCGTTGACACGATGCAGCTTCTCGGCCGCCGCCCCGACGGCCAGGACGGCCAGCAGGGCGGCTACCAGCGCCCCGCCGACCAGCCTTACCAGCAGCGTCCGGCCGAACAGACCTACCAGCGCCCGGCTCCCCAGGCGGCTCCCTTCCAGCAGAGCGGCCCTGCCGTAATGCCGGCCGAGCCCGCCCCCGCGGAGTCCCCTTCCGATGACCTTCCTTTCTGATATGAAAACGACAGGTATCGCCGCGGCACTTCTTTTTGCCGCCCTGACTATGTCCGCCCAGATCCGCACAGGGGGCGACATCGATTCCGGGACCTTCATCATGGGTCTTGACAGCTACTTCTGCGGAAACGCAGGAGGTCTCAATTTCAACCACTCCGGAAAGACCTTCTCCGTGACCCTCGGCGGCGGTGTCATCACCGTGGCCGAAGCCGGCTCGGAAGACGCCCAGACCGTCTATGACGCCGGCCTCGTGGTGCCGTTTTCCGTGACCGCGAACCTTCCTGAGATCAGCGGCGACTTCGTCGTCGGCGTCCACGATTTCACCGGAGACTCGCAGCCCGAGCTCGTTATAGGTGTCAGGAATTCCTCCGCGAGCGGCGTTGAGGCCTATATCCTGAAACTGAAAGAGGATGGCTGGCGGTCCATCGGCGAGATTGCCGTCTTCGGCATCTCCGGCGTCGAGTGCCGTGTTTTCCGCCACGCCATCACGGTCAAGAATCCGGCTAAGGGAGCCCTCTACACGTGGACATACCACGGCGACCGCTTTGACTTCAAAGCCTCCGACGGCACGACCGATCCCGCGGCGCTTCTCCCCCCTGCGGATGAGGCTCCCGCCGCTGAATAGCACCCCTGTCGGTGCACAAAAAGGGGGTCGAAATGTGCACGAAAGGGGTGAAAAGCCTTGGCGGTGCACAAAAAGGGGGGCAAAACGTGCACGGAAGTGGCGAAATGGCCTGTCGGTGCACAAAAAGGGGGGCAAAACGTGCACGGAATGATTGAAAGGCAGATATGAAGCGATATTTTTTGACAGTGCTGCTGGCGCTGCTGGCGGTGTGGCCCGGCGGGGCGAAGGTGACGACGAGGGTGCAGAAGGCCCTGGTGGACTATATGAAGACCTCGACCTTCGAGGGAAGTCTCGTCGGCGTTCTCGCCATCGGCCCGCAGGGCGACACCCTCGCGGTCCTCAATCCCCGTACGCGCCTCATCCCGGCCTCTAATATGAAGCTCATCACGACCGGGGCGGCCATCCGTTCCCTCGGTGCCGACTACCGTTTCAAGACGGAGCTTTCCTACAGCGGCAAGATAGAAGGGGAGACACTGAAAGGCGACCTCTATATCGTCGGCTTCGGCGACCCCACGACCTGCTGCGGCGACTCGATCGCCCCTTCTCCCCACGCGCTGTTCCAGCGATGGAAGGGGATGCTCGCGAAGGCCGGCATCAAGCGCATCGAAGGTGCAATCGTCGGCGACGGCCGCTTCTGCAAGGGTATGGGCGAGCACCCGACCTGGGAATATGCCGACATAGGCACTGCCTACGGCACCGGCTGGACCGCCCTCTCCTTCTATCGCAACAAGCAGGATTTCGCGGTCAGCGCAGGCTCCTCGGCGGGGACTCCCGTCAATGTGAAGGTGAAGTATCCCGAGACTCCGTGGATGGACTTCACTTCCCGGGCTCTCACCGGGCCGACCGGAAGCGGCAACAGCCTTTTCCTCTACACCTCCGACCTCGCGCCGGTCTCCGAACTCCGCGGGACCTTCGCGGTCGGCCGCAAGCCCAAGACCGAGGAATATTCCAATAAGTTCCCCGAACTGACCCTCGCTTACTATTTCTATAAGTACCTCACCAAAGGAGGCTTCCCCGTAACCGGCGGGCCCCATTACGTCGATATTGACGGCTTTCTCCGCAGTGATCCTTCGCAGAAAGGCATCCTCCGGGCGGCCGGCGACCTCAAAACTCTAGGCACGACCCATTCTCCGGAGCTTTCGCTCATAGCACGCGAGACCAACTACCGTTCCGACAATTTCTACGCGGAATCCCTTCTCCGCGCAATGGGCGTCAAGGCGACCGGCTCCGCCGAATACGACAGCTGCCTCGTCGCCGAGAACGAAGTCCTCAGGGCGATGCTCGGCAAGGCCGCCGGAGGCATCGTCGTAGAGGACGGCAGCGGCCTTTCCCGCCACAACGGTATAACCCCGGAAGCCATGGTGAAGTTCCTGAAAATCATGGCGGGAAGCCCCGACGGGGCCGCGTTCCTCGCGACCCTCCCGTCCCCGGGATCTCCCGGGACGCTCAAGAACCTGATGACCGGCCGCCCTGCGGAGGAGCGCCTCAGGATCAGGATGAAAAGCGGCTCGATGGACCAGGTCCTCTGCTATTCCGGCTACATCCTCGCCGAGGGCTCGGAAGACCCGAAGGATGCCGTGACATTCTGCATCCTGACCAATGCCACTTCGGCATCGGTCCAGTCGGTAAGGTCCGCTTTGATGAGGCTTATTGCTCTTCTGATGGAAGAGATGAAAGCAGCTTGATGTCCGAGACGGTGTCGGAGACCCCGTTTATCCAGTCGTAGAATACCGCAGGCGCGAAAAAGCACGCCGCATAGGCTGCGAGGCAGGCCCACCAGGGCATGACAAACAGCAGGCCGAGGCATACAGGGAGCATGACCGTCGGATTCAGCAGCGTGTAGCAGACAAAGCGCAGGGAGTTGCGGAAGGCGGGGTCGCGCATTTTCCTCTTGAGGGATGAAAATGCGATGAGGCCCGGGGCAATCAGTACCGAAGCCGCAAGGAATAGCGGCAGGGTCAGAAGAAGCAGGAGCGAATTGCCGAGGACGTGGGCCAGTCCCCTTCGCCGTACCATGCTGTTAAGGGAAATACCCCTGCGGATCCTCCATTTGCGGCGGCGGATCGCCCGGCGCATCTGCCGCCGGTCCACGACCTTTTCCGCCTCTTCGCGGAGGCGCTTCATCCTGGCGTGGAGCCCCCTCGGCCGGTCCTTGGAGAGCCCCATGTTGACAAGCTCCCAATGCGCGGCGTAGTCTTTTCCGGAAGGGATATAGACAATCGTCTCCTTCATCCTCTCTTCGAGCAGCAGGAGCAGCTGGCGCATCAGCTGCTGCTCGTCCAGTCCCTCGTGCTCACGGATGAAATCCTGGAGCAGGATGGGCTTGCCGGTGTTTACCAGGAGGGTCGAACGGAATCTGTAGAAATCCTCGTATTCCAGCCCCACGGGCACGATATAGACCGGCATCTCGTCTTTTACGACTTCGTAGGTGCCGAAGGCTATACGTGCGATGCCCTTCCTTAGCGGAAGAAGGCTGTGCTGCGTCCTGTGGGTCCCTTCCGGAAGTATGCAGAAGGGTACCTTGTCGCGGAGGCAGTCGATGCACTGGGCGGTGATCCCGTCGTTCTCCTTGAGGGATTCGACGCCGTCGCGTATGCGGTTGATGGGGAGGATCTTGAGGAAGGTGAGGATGTTCCTCACGGTCTTTTTGCGGAATATGTCGGCACGGGCGACGAACACGGTCGGCCCGTCGGAGAGGGTCAGGATGGCGAGGGCGTCCATCAGCGCATTCGCGTGATTGGGCGCGAAGATGACCGCCCCGTCCTTCGGGAAATCTCCGAGGAACTCTATCTTCCTGTAGCTCCGCTTGAATGACCTGCAGATATACGGCCTGAGGAAATTGTAGAGCGGATCCCTGTCCTGAATACGTTTCATCCTATCCGAAGAGGGTTGCAATAAGCACGCCGAGGTAGTTGCCGGCAGCGTAGCCGATGATGCCTATCGAAAGGCCGGGCATAAGGACACGGCTGTTTTTCATCGAGGCGGCAATCATGGGGACGAAGGGCGGCGAGTTGATGTAGGTCACCGAGGCGATGACGGCGGTGTCGGCGTCCACCTTGAAGAGCCATGCCGAGAGCACCTGGAGCGTCAGGGACACGACTTCGACGAAGGCGAGGAAGCCTATCGTCCAGAGGGCTCCGCTGAAATCGAGCGCCCTCACGTTGGCCATCGAGGCCACCACGATCGAGAAGATGTAGATGAAATACATGCCGGTCTCGTAGCCGAATTTCTTGTCGTGGACGGGCTTAATGAAAGAAGCGGCGATACCGAGGGTTGTAATCGTGAGGATGAAGAACATCATGAACGTCCCCGGGAGGAGCTTCGAAAGACCGAAGGCGACGCCGGCGGAGACCGCGACGATAAGGATTGTTACCCCGATGAGGGCGAGAACGTCCTTGAAGCCTTTCCACTCGAAAATGCCCTTGTACGGGTTCGCGCCCGACTTTTCAAGCTCGGCCTGGATCGCGGCCTCGTTGTAGTCGAGGGTCTTGACCGGGAGGATCTTGCGGGCGAGGCGGATTCCGAAGGCCATTATGAAGACAAGATAGGTGAACGAGACTATCATGTCGTAGGTGTTGAGGAGGGCGTACTGCTGCCCCTCGACGCCGAGGGCCGTCGAGACGGAGGCCATGTTGACGGTGCCGCCTGTGAGGCAGGCAGTGTACATGCCGGCCACCCGCGGCGCGTCATTGATGTGGCCGCTGAACAGCGGGTAGCCCGCCACCACGGCTATGACGACCGCCGCAAGGCCGGTCACCATCGCGATAAGGGTGTCGCGGGTCTCGCTCTTGCGGAAGGTGAAGGAGAAGAGCATCAGCGGAATCGCGAGAGGGATCATGGCGCTGCTCAGCAGGTCCTGCACCTTCGGCGCTCCGGCAAACACCTTCTGAAGCCAGTTGACGGGCTCCCCGGCGGGAAATATGCCGATGTTGGCAATGATGGCTCCGATGAAGTAGAGCATGAGGATCGGGCCTATCTTGCCGATCCACTTGACCTTGCGGCACAGCCAGAGGACTCCGGCCGGAGCAAGGCAGTAGAAGAGGACGAGAATGATTATTCCTGCAATTTTCATTTTCCTGCAAGGTGTTTCTCCCAGGCCCAGGCGGCGGCGAGCGTCTCTTCGACGCTGCGCTCAGCCTTCCAGCCGAGGACTTTGTTGGCAAGTGAAGGGTCTGCCCAGATGGCGGTCACGTCGCCGTCGCGCCTCGGGGCGAACCTGTAGTTGAGTTTGAGATTGTTGACCTTCTCGAAAGCGTTGACGAGCTCGAGGACGGAGACCGGGCGCCCGGTGCCGATGTTGTAGACCTCGCAGCCGGCTTCCATCTTCCCGTCCATCATCCTCGCGACGGCGCAGACGTGGGCCTTGGCGAGATCGACGATGTCGATGTAGTCGCGGAGGCACGTCCCGTCGGGGGTAGGGTAGTCGTTGCCGAAGATGGAGAGGCACTCGCGGCGGCCGATGGCCGTCTGGGTGATGAAGGGGACGAGGTTGTTGGGCACTCCCCTCGGGAGTTCGCCGATGAGGGCGGAAGGATGGGCTCCGATGGGGTTGAAGTAGCGGAGAAGGATACCTTTTATCTCTCCTTCAGTGCCGGCGGTTGCGCGCACGGTGTCCTGCAGGATGTCTTCGCACATCTGCTTGGTGTTCCCGTACGGGGAGGTCGCGGGTTTGCGCGGGGACTGCTCCGTCACGGGCACCTTGTCGGGCTCTCCGTACACCGTCGCGGATGAGGAGAAGAGCACGTTGTGGCATCCGTGGGCCGAGGCGGCCTCGAGGACGTTGAGGAAGGATGTGAGATTGTTTTTATAATACATCACCGGCTTCGCGACGCTTTCGCCGACGGCCTTGAAGGCGGCGAAATGGATCACGGCGTCAATCTTGTAGGAGGAAAACAGCGCCTCAGTCTGCTCCTCCGAGCAGAAATCGGTCTTTACGAAGGGGATGTCGTCCCTGCCTGTTATCTTGCAGAGGCCTTCGTAGCCGGTCATGTCGCAGTTGGAAAGGTTGTCGGCCACTACGACGTCGTAGCCGGCCTCTATGAGCTCCACGCTTACGTGGGATCCGATGAATCCGGCTCCGCCGGAAACCAGAACGGTCTTTTTCGCCATTAGTCCAGGTTTTAATGTTGTGTTATAATTGGCAAATATAAAAAATCCGCACGCTACTTCAAAATATAAACTTCAATGAATTATTGCTATATTTGCAAGATTATGGCCCGGTAGTTGCTGGAAAGCCCGGGCCCGGAAAAAGAAACGCGATGAATATGAAAATATACCTGTATGCCGCGGCCGCGGCGTTGCTCCTTCCCTTCGCAACCGCTTCGGCCCAGAAGTATAACGGCGTCATAGACAAGACTGTAGCCACCGTCGGCGGCGAGGTCATCACCATCTCCGACATCGAGGACGAAGTCCGCATGATGCGGGCTCAGGGCATGTCCTCGGACCGCAATGTCCGCTGCGAGGTGCTCGAAAGGTCGATGGAGTCCAAGATCTTCCTTATGCAGGCCCGCATAGACTCCATGGCCGTCAACGAGGATATGGTGGCCGGCGAGCTCAACCAGAGGATCGACCAGATCAGGACCTCGCTCGGCGGCGACGCCGAGGTGGAAAAATACTTCGGCAAGCCGCTCTACAAGCTGCGCGCCGAGTGGAAGGAGGCCCTCCAAAACCAGAGCCTTACCCAGCAGGAGCAGTCGCAGGTGGCTTCCACCGTGCCGGAGCTTACCCCCTACGATGTGAAGCAGTACCTCGACAGCGTGGAAGTCGAGGACCTCCCGATGGTCCCGATCAAGTACCAGCTCAGCCAGGTGTGCATCTACCCGGACCGTGAAGCGGCGAAGCTCGCGGTCAAGGAAAAGCTCCTCGGCCTCCGAGAGAGGATTATCGCCGGCGAGAAGTTCTCGACCCTCGCCCGCATCTACTCCGAGGACCCGGGCAGCGCCCGCAAGGGCGGCGAGCTCGGCATGGCGTCGAAGTCGATTTTCTGGCCCGTGTTCTCGGACGCCGCCATGTCCCTCAAGCCCGGGATCATATCCCAGATAGTCGAGACCCCGGACGGATTCCACATCATCGAGGTGCTTGAGAAAAAAGGCGACATGTTCAACGCCCGCCACATCCTCATCCGTCCCCAGTACACCAACGCCGACCGTGAGACTGCTTTCCACAAACTCGATTCTCTCCGTAATGAGATCAACGTCGGCGCCCTTCCGTTCCCTCTCGCAGCCCGTTTCTACTCCGAGGATCCCGCCACAAAGACCAACGGCGGCCAGATGGCGGACCCCCAGACCGGCAGCACCTATTTCGAGATAGACCAGCTCAAGCCCCAGGATTACGCCGCCATCAAGAATCTCAAGGAGGGCGAAGTGTCCGAGCCGGTCGAGTCCCTCGACAACGAGGGCCGCAACGGAAACACGGTCTACAAGATCATCCGCGTGGACAAGATAATCCCAGCCCACACGGCAACATTCAAGGACGACTACAGCCAGATCATGCAGCAGGTCCGGATGGACATGCAGATAAAGGCGATCGACAAGTTCCTCTCCGACAAGATCAAATCGACGAGGATAGTCATCGACCCTATGTACTCCGACTGCCAGTTCGACCGTCCCGAGTGGGCTGAAAAATTCAAGAAAGACTGATGGTGCGGTCCCTCCGCAGAACTCTGCTGCTGACCCTGGCGCTTCTGGCGTCGGCCGTGGCGGCTTCCGGCCAGAAGAAAGACAGGTCGGACAGCCTCGTCACGCTGATAAGCGCTAAGTCGGCCCAGCTTCTGGAGGAGGACGGCTACCATTACAGGAAGGTCATCGGCCCCGCCCGTTTTTTCCACAACAACACCTACCTCCTCTGCGACACCGCGCTCTGGAACACCGACACCCGTATCATCAAGGCCTACGGACACGTCAAGCTGATCCAGGACCAGACGACCCTCTCCAGCGAGACGGCCGACTATGTCATCGACGAGGATATGGCTAAGTTCCGCGGGTCGGTGGTCCAGCTGGAGGACAAGGACAAGAACGTCCTCCGCACCCGCTACCTCGACTACAACACCAAGGACTCCGTCGCCATCTTCCAGAGCGGCGGATCCATGCGTGACAAGGACGGCCAGATAATCGAAAGCCGCTACGGCTCCTACGAGGCCAAGGAGAAGAAATTCACCTTCATGGACAACGTCAACATGTACACCGACTCGGTGTTCGTGAAGACATCGCGCCTCATGTACCGCTCGGATGAGAATACGGCCTATTTCGGCTACGGCACCGACGCCTGGAAGGACGACGGCATGCTGTCCGCCGACGACGGCTACTACAAGAGGGACGTCGATCTTTTCTTTTTCCGGAAGAGAGTCCACATAATGAACGAAAAGCAGGAGGGCTGGTCCGATTCGCTTTTCTATGACAAGGGGCTTTTCACGGTCGAGATGCTCGGCCACGCCGAGGTGATGGACACGACCCGCAACGCCTACGGCCTCGCCGGCCGTCTGGAGTACGTGGATTCGCTGTCCAGGGTCCACATGACCCGCGACCCGGCCGTGATGTCCGTCAGCGAAAGCGACGGCAGGCGTGACACTCTCTACATCGGTGCAGACACGCTGATATTCCTTTCTATGAGGAAGTGCGATTTCGCTCCCGGCGAAATCAAGGCCGCTGAGACGAGGCTCGAGGACCTTGCCGGAGACCCCGTGACGGAGTACCGGCGCAAGGCTGCCGAAGCCGCCGCCAAGGCCGCGGAAGAGGCCGCCGCGAACGACCCCAACCGTCCTCCGGACCCTCCCGGCGCCAAGAAAAAGGGCGCTGCCGAAACCCCTCCCGCCATCGAGAAAAAGGGCGCCGCCGAGCCCGCCCCGGGCACCGAGAAAAAGGGCGATGCCGCCCCTCCCGCCCCTGAGGCCAAGCCTCCTGTCATTCCGAGCGAAGCCGAGGAATCTGCCCTGCCCGACTCTCTCTCTGTCTCGCTGAGCGATTCTCTCTCTGTCATTCCGAGCGATTCTCTCGCTGTTACGCCGAGCGATTCCCTCGCTGTCATTCCGAGCGAAGCCGAGGAATCTCTCGCCCCCGCGGACACCCTGGCTGCGCCGGCTGACACCCTGCCTCCGCCCGATACGACGAAAATCGATGTGGCGTACGCACTTTCGAGGGTCAAGATGTACAAGGAAGACACCCAGTTCGTCTGCGACTCGCTGGTGTACACTGCGCTGGACTCCCTCTACAGGCTCTATCTGGACCCCATAGTGTACAACGAGGGTAACAGGCAGTATGTTGCCGACAGTATATTCGTCGCGACCAAAAACGGGGCTATCGACAAGGCGAGCCTTATGTCGAATGCCTTCGTGACGACCGCCGAGGACACGACTGCGGCCCTTTTCGACCAGATAAGGGGCGCCGAAGTGCTTGCCTACTTTGACTCGACTGCGGCCCTTAAGCGTTTCGACGGGCTCGGAGGCGCCGCAGCCATATTCTACCTCGAGGAGAACGGCTCGCTCGCGACCGTCAACAAAGTCGAATCCAAGATGCTCTCCGCCCTCTTCGTGGACGGGCAGGTGGACAGGATATTCTATTTCGACGAAGCCAAGAACGACGCCTATCCGGTCGTCCAGCTGCCGAAGGAAGAGCGCCAGCTCAAGGGCTTCCGCTGGGAGCCCGAGAAGCGGCCTGAGGGGAGGGAGGATGTGACTCCGCTCGTCCCGAGGCCTTCCGAGAGGAAGGAGTATGCCTCCCATGAGAGACCTGATTTCAAGGAGACGGCAGTGTATTTCCCCGGCCACATGGCGAAGATCTACAAGATGCTTGAGGAGAGGGATTCGCTTGATGCGGCCGCCGCGAGAAGGCGGGCCGAGGCCGCTGCGGCAAGGGAAGCCGCGCAGGACAGCATCGACTTCAATACACTCAGGGATTCCCTCGCCGCCATCGGCGACAGCCTGTCCGTCAATGGCCTTGCCGCACAGGCTGACAGCCTTGCGCAGGGAGCCGACTCCCTTTCCGTCAATCCCGGCGATTCACTTTCCGCCAATTCGGGAAGCGCCCCTGACGGCAAGGTCCACGTTCCCACCCCCGAGGAGCTGAAAGCCATGAAGAAGGCCGAGCGCGAGCGCAAGAGGGCTGAAAAACAGGCGGCCCTCGAAGCCAAGTGGGCTGAGAAGGACCGTATCGACGCCGAGAAGGCTGCGGCTAAGGCCGAGAAAGCCAAGGCGAAGAAGCGTAAGCGCACACTGAAGTTCCTTCAGAAGCAGAAAAAGCAGGAGGAGAAGGAAGCCGCCATGCTCGAGCGTTACAAGCAGCGTTATCTCGAAAAACTTCAGCGGAAGAACAAAAAATGAAAGGCAAAATCCTCCTCCTGGTCCTTGCAGTCCTCTGCCTGTCTTCCATGACGGAAGGCAAGGCCAGGCAGACCTGGCCTGACGGGACTCCGATCGACAAATGGTTCTTCAAGACCCCCAAAGGACCTTCCCTGAAGGATGCCAGGCGCTTTTCGGTGCTGGATTACGGCGCTACCCCCGGGCTGGAGGAACTCCAGACAATGGCTTTCCAGCAGACTATTGACGCTGCTGCGGCGGCAGGCGGCGGGACCGTGGTGGTCCCGACGGGCCGCTACCGCATCGG
>CADAXR010000025.1 GCA_902791945.1 uncultured Bacteroidia bacterium | reverse complement strand
GCCGCCGCGATGACCGCGGCGAGCCCGACAAGGCGTATGAGGAATGCCTTACGCATAAAATATCCCTGCTTCCTGCTGTTGATATTATCTTGCGAAATTAACAAAATTTCTAAAGTTTTGAAAAAATGATTATTTTTGCGCCGTCATACCCCTTAGGGGGTATTTTGTGCAACTTAATTTCTTTTTATGCGGCTTAATGAAGAAACCGGTAGTAGTTTTGACAGCTCTTTTGCTGTCCTGCTCCCTTGCATTCTCGCAAGAGGCTGACGACACCGTGTCCGGTGTCGGATTCTCACTTATCCCGAGATTGGATTTCTCCCCCGTCTTTCCGGCAGAAAGCGCGAAAGACCTGACACTCGGAAATTCTTCAATCTATTCCCTCTTCGAGGGCTCCTTCCTTGACGAAAGGCTGACTTTCTCCATCGAGAATCACTGGCTTTCCGCCTCTCCTGCAGACCTTTATGTCTGCGAGGACGAGGACGGCAAGCGTAGCGCCAACATTTTCCGTTCGGACAATGTCAACTGGCTCGACTGGGCCTACCTTTCCTACACCGTGGCAGGATTCAACTTCACCGTCGGCAAAGACTGCATGATGATCTGCGGCTTCGAATACGACGACTACGACTTCAACGTCCACCCCGCCATCATGTCTTCCGTCTGGAATAATTTCAGTCCCTACCAGTGGGGCGCCAAAGTCGGCTACACGACCCCGTCGGAGAACCATGAGTTTGCATTCCAGGCCTGCGCCTCCCCCTATGGGGAAAGGCCCTTCGCCAGCAAGCTTTTCGCCTACTCATTCGCCTGGAACGGCACTTTCGGAGCTTATTCCACAAGGCTCACGGCGACTGCCCTCCAGACCGACGTCAAGTCTTTCGTCCCGATGATCTCCTTCGGGCAGAAATACGAATTCGACGGCGGCTACGCCTGCCTCGACCTTTTCAACTGCGTCGAGACCTCCGACTACGAGACCTCCGTCTGGGGCATCACGGCGATGCCTTCCGTCTGCTACTCCCCCGTCGAGAGCGTCGAGCTCTTCGCAAAGGGCGGGTTCGAATATGATTTCAACGCGGAAAGCCGCAGGGGCGGCTTCTTCGGCGGTGCGGGTGTCCACTGGTATCCCCTCCAGGACAAATCCCTCCGCATCCACCTTCTCGCGGCAATCAACCACACCCCGTATTCCGCACTCGCCAACTGGGACGGCGTCGTACGTAATTACACTGTCTCCATCGGTGCAATCTATTACCTCAATTTCGGCATCCTGAAATGACGGAACACATCATCGACATCAAGCACCTCTCGAAGTCCTTTTCCGGCAAGCAGGTGCTTTCGGACATCAATCTCTATATCCGCCGCGGTGAATTCGTGACCCTTCTCGGCCCTTCCGGCTGCGGTAAGACGACGATGCTGCGCATGATCGCCGGCTTCCTCAATCCGGATGAAGGCGACATAACCCTGGAAGGCAATTCCCTCATCGGGGTTCCACCCCACGAGAGGCCGCTCAATACGGTTTTCCAGCGCTACGCCCTTTTCCCCCACCTCGATGTCTATGACAATATAGCCTTCGGCCTCAAGCTCCAGAAGATTCCTTCCGAGGAAATCGACAAGAGAGTCAGGAAGGTGTTGAAGCTCGTGTCGATGTCCGACTACGAGGACCGCGACGTCGACACCCTTTCCGGCGGCCAGCAGCAGAGGATCGCGATCGCGAGGGCCATCGTCAACCGCCCCAAGGTCCTTCTTCTCGACGAGCCTCTCGCGGCTCTCGACCTCAAGATGAGGAAGGACATGCAGATAGAGCTCAAGGAGATGCACCGCCAGCTGGGCATTACCTTTATCTATGTCACGCACGACCAGGAGGAGGCGCTGACCCTTTCCGACACCATCGTCGTGATGAATGACGGCCGTATCCAGCAGATCGGCACTCCGATGGACATCTACAACGAGCCTGTCAACGCCTTTGTCGCCGACTTCATCGGCGAGAGCAACATCCTGGCCGGACAGATGGTGCGCGACCGCCGCGTGGCCTTTATCCAGCACGAGTTCGACTGTGTCGACGAGGGCTTCGGCGAGGATGTGCCGGTAGACGTCGTGGTCCGCCCCGAAGACATCTACTTCACGACGGACCCCGCGAAGTGCCAGTTCAAGGCGAAAGTCAATTCCTGCACTTTCAAGGGCGTCCACTACGAAATGTTCGTGGACACCGACACCGGCTATGAGCTGATGATCCAGGACTACGACCCCTACCCTGTCGGCAGCGAGGTCATGCTTTACATAGACCCGGACGACATCCAGGTCATGAAAAAGGAGCGCATGGCCAACGTCTATGAGGGCGAGGTCACCGGAGAGGGCAAGGTTGAGTTCCTCGGCACCGAATTCGAATGCCCGACCGACGGATTCTCCTCCGGCGACAAGGTGCGCGTGACCGTCCGCTTCGAAAAGGTCGACCTTCTCGACCACGTGGAGGAAGCCGCCACGACCGGCCACGTCGAGTTCATCCTCTACATGGGCAACCACTATCACCTTACCGTCCGCACCAAGAGCGGCGAGAAGATCTGGGTGGACACCAACGACGTCTGGGACAAGAACGATTACGTGGGAATAAACATACTCCCGGAAGACATCCTTCTTGAAAAAGTGGAAGAAGATGGGCAAGAGGTCTAGCTGGGCGCTCCCCTACGCCATATTCCTTATCCTTTTCGTGGCAGTACCGCTGCTGCTCGTCGTGCTGTATTCCTTCCAGGACGCTTCGGGGCGTTTCACATTCGCCAACATTACGAAGTTCTTCACCGACAAGGACGCGCTCTCCACTTTTGCGCTCTCCATCGAGGTCGCTATCGAGAACACCGCCCTCTGTATCCTCATCGGCTATCCGGCGGCGTACATCCTCGCCGACAAGCAACTGAACCGGAGCGCAGTGACGGTGGTCCTTTTCATACTCCCGATGTGGGTCAACGCCCTCATGAGGACCCTCGCGACCGCGGAACTCTTCACTATGGCCGGCATCCAGCTCGGCAAGGGGACCCTCCTTTTCGGTATGTGCTACGACTACCTTCCGTTCATGATCTACCCCATCTACAACACCCTCGCGAAGATGGACCGTTCCTATGCGGAAGCTGCCGCAGACCTCGGTGCGGGGCCTTTTACGGTGTTCCGCAAGGTCACCCTCCCGCTTTCGATGCCCGGCATCGCAAGCGGAGTGCTGATGGTGTTCATGCCGACGGTCTCGACCTTCGCCATCTCGGAGTTCCTGACCAACAACAAGATCAAGCTCTTCGGTACCATCATCCAGGAGAACATCAACAATTCGATGTGGAACTACGGAGCGGCCCTTTCGCTCATTATGCTGATAATAATAGGTCTCACTTCCTTCCTCGGGAAGAAGGATGAGGCCGGAGTCCAGGGAGGGGCTGTCTGATGGCAAAGAAGATATTCGCAAAACTCTACATCGCGCTGATCCTCGTCGTCCTGTACGCCCCGATAGTGTTCATCGCCGTGTTCTCATTCACGGAGGCGAAGTCGCTCGGCAACTGGACCGGATTTTCCTTCTCCCTGTACAAATCCCTCTTTACGGGAGGCATGCAGAACTCTTCCGGCCTCATTTCGGCCGTCAACAACACGCTCCTCATAGCCCTTGTGGCCTCCGCCATCGCGACCGTCCTCGGGACAGTCGCCGCCATAGGGATTTTCAATATGAAAGGACGCAGCAAGCAGGCAATCCAGTTTCTCAACAACATCCCGATGATAAACCCCGACATCATCACCGGTGTGTCGCTGTTCCTCCTTTTCGTGTTCCTGCACATCTCCCAGGGCTACCTTACGGTGATTCTTGCCCACGTGACGTTCTGCACACCCTATGTCGTGCTCAACGTCCTTCCGAAGCTCCACCAGATGAATCCTAACATCTACGAGGCCGCCCTCGACCTCGGCGCGACGCCGATGCAGGCGCTGCGCAAGGTGCTGGTCCCGGTGCTCCGCCCCGGCATGATCTCCGGATTCATACTGTCCTTCACGATGAGCCTGGACGATTTTGCCGTGACCTTCTTTACAAGGGGGACCATCGGTCTTGACACCCTTTCGACATTTATTTATACCGATGCCCGCAAGGGCGGTCTTACCCCGGAGCTGAAGCCGCTGATGACGATAATTTTCCTCATCATCCTCGTGGTCCTGCTCGCGATGAACCTGAAGAAAACCAAGAACCAAAATGAATAAAAGAATTATTGCCTTCGCGGCCGCGCTCGCCGCACTCGTCTCCTGCTCCTCCGACAGGAATTCCGTCCTCAAAGTCTACAACTGGTCCGACTACATCGACGAATCCGTCATCCCCGAGTTCGAACAGTGGTACAAGGAGCACACCGGAGAGGACATCACCGTCATCTACCAGACCTTCGATGTCAACGAGACGATGCTCTCCAAGATCGAAAAGGGTCACGAAGACTACGACGTAGTGTGCCCTTCCGACTACATCATCGAGCGCATGCTCAACGAGGACCTGCTCCTCCCGCTCGATTTCGCCTCGATTCCCGACTCGCTCAACTACATCAGCTGCAACACATCGCCTTACATTCGCGGAATGTTTTCCGCCATCAACCCCAGGATCGACGCCAACGACTACTCCGTCGCCTACATGTGGGGCACGACCGGGCTTATCTACAACCCCGATTTCGTGACCGATGAGGAGGCCTCCACCTGGGATGTGATCCGCAATCCCAAGTTCAAGGGCCAGGTTCTCATCAAGGACGCCCCGAGGGATGTCTACGGCCCCGTGCTCATCTACCTGAAGCAGAAAGAGCTCGCCGAGGGCAGTACGACTCTCCAGGACCTGATGTGGGATTCCTCCGACGAGTCCATCGCCGCTGTCGAGCAGTATCTCCGCGAGGTCAAGGAAGGCGTACTCGGCTGGGAGGCCGATTTTGGCAAAGACCAGATGACAAAGGGCCGCGGCGTCATTTCGCTCAACTGGAGCGGCGACGCCGTCTGGGCTATCGAAGAGGCCGCGCAGGTCGGAGTCAACCTCAGCTACGTGGTGCCCGAGGAGGGCTCTACCGTGTGGTTCGACGGCTGGGTCATCCCCCGCTACGCCTGCAACCACAAGGCTGCGACCTGGTTCATCGACTTCATGTGCCGCCCCGACATCGCCATCCGCAATATGGACGTGACCGGCTATGTCTCCGCCAACGGCGCCCGCGAGGTGCTTGATTCCCAGATCGATCCCGAGCTCGACCCGATTGACCTCAGCTACTTCTTCGAAGGAGCCGACAGCGTCCGCGTCGATCCCGTCCTCTACCCCGACAAAGCCGTCATCGACCGCTGCGCCCTCGAGCACGACTGGGGCGAGGACACCGAGAAACTCCTCGCGATGTGGTCACGCGTCAAAGGCGACAACGCCTCCTCGATGACCTACATCATCCTCGTCGCCGCAGTCGTCCTCATCGCCGCCGCCTACTTCGTCACGACCGCCTCCAAGCGTCGCCGTAAACACCATCGCCGTTAGATTAAAAAAAATCACTAAATTTGCGGCCTTATGTCTGTATTCAATATAGTTTTAATAACAGTTGCGGCGATAGCCGTGGTTGTATTTATCTCGCTCTATTTTGTCGATGCCGGATACGGCAAGATGATTTCTTCCAAGTGGGGCCCGACCCTGCCGAACAAGATCGGCTGGTGCCTCATGGAATGCCCGGTATTCATCGTGATGCTGGTGCTGTGGGCGACCTCGGAGGTGAAATTCTCCCTCCCCTATCTCGTATTCTTCCTGCTCTTTGAGCTTCACTATTTCCACCGTTCCTTCGTTTTCCCCTTCCTTCTCAAGGGCAAATCCAGGATGCCTATAGCGATCATGCTCCTGAGCATCTGCTTCAACCTCACCAACGGCTTCATCCAGGGCTGGTGGCTCTTCAGGATCGCCCCCGCGGAAGGGTATTACCCCGGTGCGGCGTGGTTCAAGAGCTTCCCGTTCATTGCCGGCGTGATCCTTTTCTTCGCCGGTATGTACATCAACCGCCAGTCCGACTGGATCATCCGTCACCTCCGCAAGCCGGGCGACACGAAGCATTATCTCCCTAAGGGCGGCTTCTACAACTACGTGACCTCCGCCAACTATTTCGGCGAAATCGTCGAGTGGCTCGGCTGGGCCGCGCTCACCTGGAGCTGGGCCGGATTCATCTTCTTCATCTTCACCTCCGCGAACCTCGTCCCGAGGGCCAATTCCATCTGGCACCGCTACAAGAAGGAGTTCCCTGAAGAATTCCCGCAGAGGAAGCTCAAGAGGGTGTTCCCTTTCATCTACTAGAAATTTACGTGTACTTATAATATTATGTCTGAACTTTTTACCCCCTATCAGCTCGGTCCTGTAACCCTCAGGAACCGCACTGTCCGTTCCGCGGCTTTCGAGAACATGTGCCCCGGAAACAAACCGTCGCAGATGCTCTACGACTACCACACTTCCGTCGCCAAGGGCGGCATCGGTATGACCACAGTAGCCTACTGCGCAGTAGACCGTAGCGGCGTGTCCTTCGACGGACAGCTCTACGTCCACGACGAAATCAAGGAAGACCTCAAGAAACTCACCGACGGCATCCACGCCGAAGGCGCAAAGGCCTCCATCCAGCTTGGCCACTGCGGCAATATGACCCACTTCTACACCTGCGGCTACCAGATCCCCGTCGGTGCCTCTACAGGCTTCAACCTCTACTCCCCGACCATCGTCCGCGGACTGAAGGTCAGCGAGATAAAGGAGATCGTGAAGCACTTCGGCGAGGCCGTCGATTTCTGCCGCGAGTGCGGATTCGACTGCGTCGAGATCCACGCCGGACACGGCTACCTCATCTCCCAGTTCCTCTCCCCTTACACCAACCACCGTCACGACGAGTACGGCGGCTCGCTTGAGAACAGGATGAGGTTCATGAACGAAGTTCTCGACTGCGTCATGGAGCACGCCGGCAACGACATGGCCGTCGTGGTGAAGACCAATATGTACGACGGTTTCAAGCGCGGTCTCCAGATCGACGACTGCATCAAGGTCGCCCAGGAGATCGAGAAGCACGGCGTCCACGGCATGGTCCTTACCGCCGGCTTCGTCTCCAAGGCCCCGATGGTCGTCCTCGGCGGTGCAATGCCGCTCAAGACCATGACCCACTACATGAACCCCTGGAAGTTCTGGTGGCTCAGGATCATGGTCCGTATCTTCGGCCGTATCATGGTGCCTACGGTGCCCTACAAGGAGCTCTACTTCCTCGAGGCCGCGAAGAAATTCCGCGCTGCGGTCAAGTGCCCGCTCATCTACGTCGGCGGTATCCAGAGCCGAGAGAACTGCGAAGAAGTCCTCGGCGACGGCTTCCAGCTCATCCAGATGGCCCACGTCCTCATCCAGGATCCCGCTTTCGTCAACCACATGAAGGAAGCCGAGGAAAAGGACGGCAACCTCGCCTACCGTTCCCGCTGCGGCCGTTCCAACTACTGCGTCGGCCGTATGTACACTCTCGAGATGAAATGCCACGAGTGCGTCGAGAACCTTCCGAAGCGCCTCAAGAAAGAGATTGAGAAGGCAGAGGCCGTGAATGCAAAGACCATTGCAGCCGCGAAGAAATGAAAGCTTTAGTAACCGGAGCATCAAGAGGCATCGGTGAGCAGTATGCAACCGTCCTCGCACGCGACTACAAGTGCGACCTCCTCCTCGTCTCCCATGGCGAGGCCATCAAAGGAGTCGCTGAGAAGATCGCTGCCGAATACGGCGTTAAAGCTGATTTTATCCGTATGGACCTTACCGAAAAAGATTCTGCGGAGGCTCTCTATGCAAAGACCAAGGAGATGGGATTCGAGCCCGACATCCTTGTCAACAATGCAGGCGTTTTCTTCTTCAATCCGCTGACCGAAACCGACATGGAGCGCATCGAAAAGATGATGCTGCTCCATGTCGTCACGGTCACGAAACTTACCCGGCTTTTCGGAAAGGACATGTGCGAACGCGGCAAGGGCTATATCCTCAATATGTCGTCCCTGTCCACCTGGATGGCCTTCCCCGGCATTCAGGTCTACAACGCCACCAAGTCCTACATCAACAACTTCACAAGGTCGATGTGGTACGAGATGAAGCCCTACGGCGTCCACCTCATGACAGTCACCCCCGGCATGGTCAACACCACGCTCTACGGCCTTCCTGAGAACCTCAGGACCCTCGCCGTCAAGCTCGGCATCAACACGCCGACCGAGAGGCTCGCTAAGAAAGCAATCCGCAGGATGTTCCGCCGCCGCAAAAAATGCATGCCCGGCCTCGTGAACCACCTCTTCAAGCCTTTCCTCAAGCACACCCCCGACTGGCTCGTCTTCGCCGTCATGAAGCGAATTGCGAAGTATCAGAAGTAATAAAAAAGGAAGTCGTGAGTGGCACTCACGACTTCCTTTTTTGTATTTACATAATAAAATCTACGTGGTTAGCGCAGCTTGAAGACGAGGGGTTTTGTTTTGTCCGAAGCCAATCTGGCGGGAACCTCTCCGTTAGTCACAGTCATAGACATTGTGGTTTTCTGGGGGTCGTACGTCCCGGAGAGTGTATATGTCTGTTCTTCACCTACCGTCATCGCATAGTTATAGGTCATTGAAAAGATATATGTCCCGTCGTCGGCAGGATCACTAAGCTCATAAACGCCCTCAAACACATATCCTCCAGGAATAACGTCGTTTATCATGCCACGAGTAAGCTGCGTCCACACTGTACGATTATTAGTCAGGCAGCTGAACGAACAATCCCAGGCTCCAATATCACTGCTGAATTCCGACACCCAGCGAGTTCCGAGGATGGGGTCCTGCGGTTTCGTTTCCTCACAGGTCTCCTTATCTTGATTGCTATTATTATTTTTATCTTTCTCACATGAGATAACCATCAGCGCCAGCAGCGCAGCAAAAAAAATGGACAAAAATTTCTTCATTTCGGTTAATAATTGGTGAATTCTAATTAGAAGTGCAACACACTTCAAAAATCAAAGTTAAATAATTGTTTACAATATTCCAAAGGCGTCCTGTAAACCGAGTGACTTCTTGCCACAGTGCAGTCGCACGGGGCGGAGACAACGGTGAGGGTTTTTGTCTGAGGCGGGAAGCCGAAATAGGTGAAGGCTTCGGCGAGGATGGTGATGTCGGTCTCGACCTTGCGGTCGGAGAAGTTGGAGAGGCAGAGCCAGAGAGTTTCCCCGTCGGAGCGGAGCCAGGCAAATAGGCTGTCGCGGTCGAAAAAATGGGGCTGGCAGTAGCCGAGGTCGAAGGTGCCGCCCTCGGAAAATGGCTTCAGGGATGCCAGGGAGAGGAGGTGGCGGTATTTCGACAGGAGCGCGGGAGATTTCTCGACTTCGCTCGAAATGACGGGCTTTGCCAGCGTGGAGAGAGGATGGATGTCGAAGATCGAGGTGCGGCCGTCGGGGCCTCCCTTCTCGCCGGTCTCCTGGCCGCTGTAGAGCATGAAGGGGGCGGTGTTGAAAAGGAGGGAGACGCCGAGGGCGGCGAGGCCCGCTTCGGGCGAACCGGCGAACTCGGGCGAGGCGATTCTCCGCTCGTCGTGGTTCTCGAGGAAATTGAGCATGCGGGGCTGCAGGTCGCCGAGGTACTGCCAGACGCCGGAGATGGCGGCGGCACCCGAGCAGCGTGTCACGACATCGCGGAGGGTGTCGTACATCCCGGATTTGTCGTAGAGAAGGTCGAAGCCGACTTCACGGACATATTTCTCGTAAAGTGCTTTCTCATAGACCTCTGCGATGAAGGTAATCCCGGGGAATTCCGCCTTGATCTCACCGATTAGCCAGGTGAAGAATTCAGGCGGAACGAGCTCGACCATGTCGCAGCGGAAGCCGTCGACGCCCTTTCCGGCCCAGAAACGGACTATCTCCTTCATCCTGTCCCAGGTCGGGGTGTGAAACGGGCAATAGTTGAGTTTGACTGTGTCGTACCAGTCGTTGGCGTCGGGGGCCGGAGTGTAGGCGTTGCCCGTCGCTTTCGCCGGAAACTCCCTGTAGGAGCCGTTTCCGAGAGGAAGGCGGAGCTCCTCGCCTGGATAATAGAAGAAGTCGTTCTCCGCTTTCCAGTGGACGGAAACCTCGTCGTTCTCACCCAGCTTCGGAGTCCCGGAAGGAGTCATCGCGCCGCTGTACTGACGGGCGACGTGATTGGGCACAAAGTCTATTATGACGCGAAATCCGGCCTTGTGAGTCCTCTTAATCAAGTCCTCGAACTCAGACATCCTATTCTCGGGATTATCAGCAAGATATGGATTGGCATCATAATAGTCCGTGATGGCATACGGAGACCCGGCGACGCCCTTGACGCACTCCGGCGAAGCGTTGGCGTAACCGGGAAGAAGAGTGGCGTGACGGATTACTCCGGTGTACCAGATGTCGGTTATCCCGAGGCTGTGGAAATAGTCGAAAGAAGCCTCGTCGAAACCGCTGAAACGGCCGCATAAACCAGTGCTCCCGACATTCCAAAGACGCGGGAGCACCTGATAGATTATGCGCTTAGCCGGCATTACCAGCCGAGGATCTTCCTGAAGTCGAACTTCTCAGGATCCGGGACGTACTTCTTTGCTGCCTCGTAGTCGGCGGGAGTGACGTAGTCGCAGATGTTTGAGTAGTAGTTCTGCGCTGTGCCGCCCTCGATGGCGACGCGGCGGGGCGGAATCTTGCCCTCGGCGTTCTGCAGGTCGTGGAGATAGAGGGGGTGGGCCTTGCCGTCGGCGTCGATGAACACCATGCAGCCGGTCTCGCCCTTCGAGAAGAGCTCATAGACGCCCATCGCAAGCTCAGTGCAATAGGTAAGGTCATAAGCGATGGGATCCTGGCAGCGGACGTCGTAGCCGATCTCGACCGGACGGGTCTTGACCTTGAGGCCGAATTTTGCGAACTCCTTGCCGAGGATGTCGTTGAAGAGCACCGCCTTGGAGATCTTGCCGAGCTCCGGATGTCCGTGCTCGTCGTAGGTCATGGTGACTCCGGCGTTCTTGATCTCCTCGGGATCGAGGTCGTGGAAGACGCCTTCCGCGACGACTATCGTGCCGTACGGGATGCCGAGAATGTTTCTCTTGATGATCGCCGAGAGGGCGAGGTTCACTATCTTGTCAAGGGTGATTTCCACCTTGTTGAACATCTCGGGGATGATGGTCATAGGGCAGTGGGTGGCTTCGCCGATACCGAGGGCGAGGTGACCCGCGCTGCGGCCCATGGCGCTGATGATGAGCCAGTTGCCGGAAGTGCGCGCATCCTCGTAGATTGTCCTCGCGATGTGAGCGCCCTCGTCCTTGGCGGAGTTGAATCCGAAGGTCGGGGTGTTGTTCGGGAGGGGAAGGTCGTTGTCGATCGTCTTGGGGACGTGGATGTTGGCGATGGGGTATTTCCTGGCTTCGAGGAATTTGGCGATACGGTTGGCCGTGGAGGCGGTGTCGTCGCCGCCGACAGTGACGAGGAGCTTGATGTTGTTATCCTGGAAAAGGGCGAGGTTGAAATTCTCCTCGAAGTCCTTGTCGGTCGGTTTGAAACGGCTCATCTGGAGGTAGCTTCCTCCCCTGTTGAAATAGGCGTCAGCCTTGTAAAAATCGATTTCCTCGGTCCTCGGGCTCTTGGAGAAAAGGCCGCTGTAGCCGCCGTGGAGGCCGATTACGCGATAACCGTTCCTGAGGAACACCTTGGAGACGCTCATGACGACGGTGTTCATGCCCGGAGCCGGGCCGCCGCCGCAAAGGATGATGATTGAATCTTTCATTTTATAGAGTTTTGTTTTGTTCCGCTCACTAAAAGCGCCGCTAAGTTACTAAATTTTTTAGCTAATTGCTATACTTGCAAAAGAGAGTATTTGTGCCTATATTTGTAGTTCATACGCGCGCGTGACTGATATGGACAAAAAGACTGCAAAAGAGAGAATAGACTTTCTCAGGGCGGAGCTCCGGGAGAATTCCCGGCGCTACTATGTGGATAACGCCCCTGTCATCAGCGACTTCGAATACGACGCGCTGATGAGGGAGCTTGAGGACCTGGAGGCCGCGTGGCCCGAATTCAGGAGCCCTGACTCCCCCACCGTCAAGGTCGGAAGCGACTTGGACGAGTCCGTCGGCCCCAACGCCGAGAGCGGCGTGCGCAGGGAGTTCATCCAGCGCCCCCACCGCTACCCCATGCTTTCGCTGGGGAACACCTACAACATCTCCGAGATCGAAGATTTCGCCGCCCGCGCTTCCAAGACGATAGAAGGCGGATTCACCTATTGCTGCGAGCTCAAGTTCGACGGCACGGCGATCTGCCTCACCTACCGTCACGGCCGCCTCGCAATGGCCCTCACCCGCGGCGACGGCCAGGTCGGCGACGACGTGACTGAAAATGCCCTCCGCATCGGCGGAATCCCCCGCGAGCTCAAGGGCTCCGGATACCCGGACGAGTTCGAGATCCGCGGCGAAGTCCTTATGCCGTACGCCTCCTTCGACAGGCTCAACGCCGAAAGGGAAGAGGCCGGCGAGGCCCCGTTCGCGAACCCGCGAAACGCAGCCTCCGGCTCCCTCAAACTCCTTGACAGCGAGGAGGTTGAAAGGCGCGGCCTCATCTGCACCCTCTATCACATCCCGAGCGACAACATCTCCCTCCCGACCCACGACGAAGCCCTCAGGGCCGCAGCCTCCTGGGGCCTTCCCGTCTCCGACAAAAGGAAGATTTGCAAGGACATCAACGAAATAGAGGATTTCATCCGCTACTGGGACGAGGCCAGGCACGCCCTTCCCTTCGCGACCGACGGCATCGTCATCAAGATCAACGAACTCGCCCACCAGAGGGAGCTTGGCTACACCGCCAAGTCGCCGCGGTGGGCGGTCGCATATAAATTCAAGGCCGAGCAGGCCCTCACTCCCCTTCTTTCCATAGACTATCAGGTAGGCAGGACTGGCGCCGTGACGCCGGTGGCCAACCTCGAGCCCGTGCTCCTGGCCGGGACGGTGGTAAAGAGGGCTACTCTCAACAACGAGGATTTCATCCGCGAGATGGATATCCGCATCGGCGATAAGGTCTATGTGGAAAAAGGCGGTGAGATCATCCCCAAGATAACGGGCGTCGAAGAGAGTTCCAGGGTCCCGGGCGCGGAGCTGCCTCCGTTCCCGAAGGTCTGCCCCGACTGCGGCACTCCCCTTGTCCGCCCCGAAGGCGAGGCGCGGTGGTTCTGCCCCAACAGCGCCGGCTGCCCGACCCAGATCAAGGGCCGCCTCGTCCACTTCCTTTCGCGGAAGGCGATGAACGTACTGGCCGGCGACGCCACTATAGACCAGCTCTACTCGATGAACCTCGTCCGCACCCCGGCGGACCTTTACGACCTCAAAAAAAGCAGTCTGCTGCTTCTTGAAGGGTGGAAGGACCGTTCCGCGGAGCGCTTCCTCGATAGCCTGGAGGCTTCGAAGGAAGTGCCGTTCGCCCGTGTGCTCTTCGCCCTCGGCATCCGCTACGTCGGAGAGACGACGGCGAAGTCCCTCGCCGCCCATTTCGGCAGCATCGACGCCCTCGGGACCGCGACCAGGGAGGAGCTCCTCGAGGTCGGAGACATCGGCGAAGTCATCGCGGACAGCCTTCTCGAGTTCTTCTCCAAACCTTCCAATATAGAAGAAATCGAGCGCCTGAGAGCCGCCGGGCTCCGTTTCGAGGCGGAGGCCGCAGGCAAGCGTTCCGACGTCCTTGCCGGCGTGACCATAGTCATTTCCGGGACCTTCAGTATCTCCAGGGATGCCATGAAGGACCTTATAGAAAGGAGCGGGGCCAAAAACTCCTCCTCCGTCAGCAAGAAGACGACATATCTCCTTGCCGGAGAGAACCCTGGCCCCGAAAAGATAAGGAAAGCCGGCGAGCTCGGCGTAAAGATAATTGACGAGAAAGCCTTCCGGGAGATGCTTCCGGGTGAGGACGAAGAACCAACCCTGTTTTGAAGATGAACGTATTCCAGAAAGCCGGCGCAGGCATTAAATACGGTTTCCGGTATTTGAGACTTGTTATCCTCAAGATCTCGAAGTTCATCTCCTATGATATCTGGAACATCGACTACAACGACCTGACCCGCTGGAAAGGGGTGGTCGTCAGGGACATCAAGACTTTCGTCACGATGCTCCGGACCTTCTCCGCCCAGAAAATAGGTTTCCAGGCGACGGCGCTCAGTTACCAGAGCACCATGTCGATAGTTCCCCTCCTCGCAATCGGTCTCTACCTGACCGACAACCTCGGTATCTCCGACAAGCTGGAGGCGTTCCTCATCGCCAACATCAAGGACCAGAACCTAATAGACATCCTGATGAACGCCGCGGACAACATCCTCGACACCGCCCACTCCGGGCTCTTCGGTTTCCTCAGCATGCTGACCTTCGTCTGGATCGTCATCTGGATGATGATCTGCGTCCGCAGGGTGTTCAACAATGTCTGGAAGGTGGGCAAGGAGTCCAACTTCCTGAAGATGATAGGAGTCGTGATAGGCATCATCGTCCTCTCCCCCTTCGTCATCCTCCTGTTCTTCTCCGGATCCATCGTCTATTCCCACATCCTGGACCTCCTGGTCCCTTCCTACGTGGCATTCTCCGACGACATAAAGTCTTTCCTCAGCTGGGTTATTTTCGGCGCATCCGCCATTATGGTCATCTCGGCAATGTACAAATATGTCCCCGGATGCAAGGTCAAATACCGCCACGCCCTCAAGGCGGCGGTTATCGCGGGCATACTCTTCACGGCCCTGCAGGCCCTCTATCTGGAGACCCAGGTCATGGTCGCGAAGACGAACGCCATCTACGGTGTGGTCGCCGCGCTGCCTCTGTTCATGATCTGGCTGAACCTCGGATGGACCATCATCCTCTACGGCGCGGAGCTGTCCTACGCCATGCAGGACGTCGAGAGCAGCCACGTGACGACCGAGCAGCTCGATTCCTTCCTTGAGGAATCGCGCAGGAAGAGAAAGAAATACACGGATGTCTCCGAAATGATTGTAGGGGCCGGAAAACAGCCGGGCAAAACTGTAGCAAAATGAGTTTTTCGCAGTTCACACAGGATGATTTCGCACTGATCGAAAAAGAGTTCGCCCCCCTTTGGGAAGCGGTCGAAAAGCGCGTTGAAGACCCTGAAGAGAGGGCTCTCGTAAGGAAGGCTTTCGATTTCGCCAACGAGGCCCACAAGAACGTCCGCAGGCGTTCCGGCGAGCCGTATATCCTTCACCCCATCGCAGTGGCGAAAATAGTCGTCAGCGACATCGGGCTCGGATGCAAATCCATCTCCGCCGCCCTCCTCCACGACGTGGTAGAAGACACCGACTACACGGTGGAAGACCTCCGGAACCTCTTCGGCGACAAGATAGCCTCCCTCGTCGAAGGCCTCACGAAGATCAAGGTCGTGCTCGACAACGAGCAGAAGAACAAGATGAACGACATCTTCTCCGAGAGCGTCCAGGCCGAGAATTTCAAAAGGATCCTCCTCACTCTCAACGACGATGTCCGCGTCGTGCTCATAAAACTCGCCGACCGTCTCCACAACTGCCGCACGATAGAATACATGCCCGAGCACAAGAGGGACAAGATCCTCTCCGAGACGATGTTCATCTTCATCCCGCTTGCCAACAGGCTCGGTCTCTACAGCATAAAGACCGAGATGGAGAACATCTGGCTCCGTTTCAAGGAGCCCGTGGCCTACGAGGAGATCTGCCGCAGCATCAAGTCGAAGACCGACGGCAAGGAGGAGGAAATCGACGAATTCATAGCCCCCATCGAGAGAGTGCTCAAAAACGCAGGCTACACCTTCCGTATAAAGAAAAGGGTAAAGACGCCCTACTCCATCTGGAAGAAGATGCAGGTAAAGCACGTCACCTTCGACCAGATCTACGACCTCTACGCCGTCCGCATCATCTTCGACGCCGACGGCTCGACCTCCGAGCGCGACCAGTGCTGGAAGATTTGGACCCTCATAACCGGCATATACCGCTATATGAACGAGCGCCAGCGCGACTGGGTCGGCAACCCCAAGAGCAACGGCTATGAGGCCCTCCACTGCACCCTCCTCAGCCAGAGAGGCACATGGATAGAAGTCCAGATCCGCAGCCGCAGGATGGACGACATCGCCGAAAAGGGCATCGCCGCCCACTGGGCCTACAAGAAAAACGGATATATCAGCGAAAGCGACAGCCAGATGGACCTCTGGCTCGAAAGGGTCAAGGAGATCATCACCAATCCCGATGTCGGAGCCATGGAGCTCCTCGACATTATCCACAACGACCTCGTCAATCCCGAGATCATCGTATTCACCCCCAAGGGCGAGCAGAGGCGCATCCAGAACGGCGCGACCGCCCTCGATTTTGCCTACCTGATCCACACCGAGATCGGCTCCAAGGCCATTGCGGCTAAGATAAACATGAGGCTGGTCCCCCTCTCCACGAGGCTCAAGACCGGCGACCAGGTGGAGATCCTTACCGCCGCGGCGGCCGAGCCCAAGCTCGAGTGGCTGCAGTTCGTCCGCACGAGGAAAGCCCGCTCCATCATCGTCGATTACTTCAAGGAAGACAGGCAGAGGGCCGTGGACTACGGCCGCAGCGTCGTCGAGGTGCAGGTCAACGCCGCCGGCGGCAAGCTGGACGAGGCGACCGAAAAGATGCTCGCCCAGGAATACCGGATGCAGAGCCCCGAAGACCTCTATTTCAATGTGGGCATCGGCGCCTTCAAGCCCGGAGACATCCAGGAAGTGATCAAAAAATCCCACGAGAGCTCTTCCAGGAGCCTTTTCTCCATTCTCTTCAGAAGGGACAGGACGAAGGCCCTCCCGAAGGAGAGCCTCGTCATTGCATCCTGCTGCCACCCCATTCCGGGAGACGCCGTGATCGGTTTCCGTTCCCCGGAGGACGGGACAGTCACCGTCCACAAGAAGAGCTGCCCCGTGGCCGAGAGCCTGGCTTCCAGGCACGGCGACTGGGTCGTCGTCCCTTCCTGGGAAGAGCAGTCGACCGAGGGCTATCCGGTCAAGATATCCCTCGAAGGACTTGACCGGCTGGGGCTCCTCAATGAGATCTCCGGATTCATTTCCGTAACCATGGGGGTCAATATCAGGAATATAACCCTCGGCGCCAGGGACGGCATATTCAGGGGCACCATCGAAATGTTCGTCGCAAACCGGAGCGTCCTCGACAATATTATTAAGAACTTGGAAAGCATCGACGGCGTCCAGACAGTAGCGAGAAAAGAGATATGAGAAAATTCCTCTCCAAATATTTCCCTCTGATCCCGGTGGCCATCGTGCTTATCAGCGTGACGTTCTCCCACGGCTGCGCCAACACCACGACGCCCCCGACCGGCGGCGACAAGGACACCATCCCTCCGGTGATCAAGAAGATGTTCCCGCTTCCGGGCTCCGTCAACGTCCCGCGCCACAAGACGAGGATCATCTTTACCTTCAATGAATATGTGAAGGTCTCCGACCCCAAGAACATCTACCTCTCCCCTCCTCTGGAGAAGGCTCCCAAATTCAAGATCGACGGCAAGAGCGTCGTGATCTGGTTCGAATCCGACCTCGATTCCGCCACGACCTACACCCTCGACATCACCGGCGCCATCGCGGACAACAACGAGAACAACCCCTTCCCGGGCTACACCCTCGTCTTCTCCACGGGAGACAGCATCGACTCGCTCATGATGACCGGTACGGTCCAGGACTGCAACACCCTCCTGCCGGTGAAAGGCGCGACCGTGATGCTCTACAAGGACCAGGCGGACTCCGCCATCTTCCTCAGGCGGCCCGTCGCGTCGGCTAAGACCGACGACTGGGGCTTCTTCTCCATCCGCAACATAGCGGACACCGTCTACCGCGTCTATGCCATCATGGATGCCAACGGAGACAACATCTATCAGGCGGAGACCGAAAAGGTCGCGTTCCTCGACACCCTGTTCCGCCCCTCTATGGTCGTAGCGGACACCCTTCCCGAGCTCGCGAAATACGACATGAAGGACACCCTGCTCTGCCTCGCCCGCAAGAGCGAGGTCGAGCTGAACCTTTTCCGTGAGAAGCCGTCCAAACAGTTCATAGTCAAGAAGGAAAGAGTCGGTCTCAGGACCGCCTACCTGACCTTCATGGCTCCCGGCGCGGTGGTCTACGGCATGAAGATGAGGGGCATCCCCAAGGACCAGCTCATCACCCAGTTCAACATCGAGAGGGATTCCCTCGAGATCTGGGTCAACGACCAGAGGAAAATGCCGGACACCCTCAGCCTCCTCATCGGCTACGACAAGACCGACAGCATGGGCTTCCTGATGCCGACAAAGGAGGAGGTTCCCCTCGTCCTTGACAAAAAGCTGCGGGCGAGCCTCCAGAAGAGCTCGCGCCGCGACATCAAGCATGAGGACACCATCTGCGTGATGACGGCAAAGGTCGAGCCCGAGACTGTCGAGCAGTACGGCTTCACCGTCGAGTTCAAGTATCCGCTCATCGAGGATGCGTTCGATTCGCTCGGATTCCGTTCCGTGAATCCCCGCCAGCAGGAAAAGAAAGGGACCTACAAGGTCATCCGCGACTCCACGAACCTCCGCCGTTACACCATAATGCCGGACGAGAAGCTGATGCCGGGCTATGACTACTTCCTCAAGATCCCGTACCGCAAGTTCCGCGACATCAACGGTTTCTACAACGACAGCACCGAGCTCAAGGTCACCCTCCCCAACGACGAGAAACTCTCCTCCCTCACCCTGAACATAACAGGGACGGCAGGCCGCCGCTACATCGTCGACCTCCTGACCGAAAAGAGGGACAAGGTGATCCGCAGCTTCATCGTGGACTTCGACCAGAAACTGCTGTTCCCCTACATCAAAGCGGCCAAATTCTGCATCCGCATGACGGAAGACCTTAACCGCAACGGCATAGTCGACACAGGAACGCTTCTTGAAAGGAAACAGCCGGAAAAAGTCCGTTTCTTCAAGTTAAACGATTCATTCCTGATCGACATCCCTGAAAGGGCCGAACTGGAGCAGGACATTAAAATAGAGGAACTGTTCAAATGAGACTTAAGGCGACCATAGCGGCGGCGCTTATGCTGCTTGCCGGATTCTGCGGACTGCGCGCACAGGAGATCGTGCAGAAGTCCGACAGCGTCGTCGTCTTTTCCGACTCGACCGCCATCGTCGCGGCCCCGGAAGACATCTGGACGGACGAATACCTCGATACCGTCAATGTCCGCAAGCGCTTCGCCATCAACAACTACTTCATGATAGGCGCCGAAGCCGGAGTCCAGTTCAGCGGGGTGTCGTTCAACCCGACCAGACCTTCCAAGTTCCTCTTCAACGGCCCGACCTACGGCATCACCTTCACCTACTACTGCAAGATGATGAACTTCATGCCGTATTTCGGCATCAGCCTGGGCGTTTTCCACGGATACAGCGGCTACGCCTACAAAGTGAACAAGGACACCGGCAAGACGCCTATCCGCGACACGATTACCTACGAGTCCGGCGCCGTGATGGAAAGGATAGAGGTTCCGCTCCTGTCCTCGTTCCATTTCGACATGAAGCATTTCAAGATCATGGCCGACCTCGGCCTTTTCGGAGGCTAGCGCTACAATCTCAAAAGGACCGGAGAATACGTCGATTACACCGAGCAGTCGTCTGCGAGGAAGAATTCCTTCCAGAAATTCGAATATCGCTGGGACTACGGCATCAAGGCCGGCATAGGCTTCGGCCTTGTCTTCGCCCCCGTCGAAATCCACATCAAGGGGACCTTCAAGTACTCCTGGTCCAGCCTCTACAAGCCCGACTACTATAACCAATACTATTACCGTTTCGCCTACCCGATGGACGTCGGCGTGACCGCAGGCCTCTTCTTCCACCTCACCAAGAGAAGCGGAAAGAGCCGCGCCGAGCTCCGCAGGGAGGCAAAACAAGCCCTGATGCTCAATGAATCCCCTGTCGTCAAATCGGAAGAACTCCCTGAAGGTGATGGTTGGTGACGTGCCCGTCGGCGGCGGAGAAAGGATCTCCGTCCAGACGATGTGCAACACCCACACCTCCGACGTTGAAGCGACCCTCGCCCAGTGCCGCCGCATGGCGGAAGCCGGCGCCGACATTATCCGTATCACAGTCCCCGGCCGCCGGGAAGTTCCCGCAATAAAGGAAATACGCGAAAGGCTGCGTTCAGAGGGCATTTTCACCCCGATCGTAGCCGACATCCACTTCTCCTCGGAGACCGCAATAGCGGTCGCTCCCTTCGTCGACAAGGTCAGGATCAACCCCGGCAATTTCCACAGGGACCACGCCGAAGCGTCGCGGCAGTTCGCCGCCCTCTGCGACGTCTGCCGTGAAAACGGCACCGCAATACGTATCGGCCTCAATCACGGCTCCCTCGGCGAATACATCACCTCCCTCTACGGCAACACTCCCCTCGCCATGGCTGAAGCTGCAATGGAGTGGATTTCCCTTGCCGAAAAGGAAGATTTCCACGACATCGTGATTTCCCTCAAATCGAGCAACACGGTGACTATGGTCGAGGCCTACAGGCTTCTCCGACAGAAAATGGAATCCCACGGAGCCGTTTATCCGCTCCACGTCGGCGTCACGGAAGCCGGAGGCGGCGATTCCGGCAGGATCAAGTCCTGCGTCGGCATCTCCTCGCTCCTTTCCGAAGGCATCGGGGACACCCTCCGGGTCTCCCTCACGGAGGATCCCGTCAACGAGATCCCCGTCGGCCGATACCTTTCGGACCGTTACAGCGGAGACCTCCGTTCCTCGCTCGTCTCACTGAAAATAGAAGACAGGGCAGTCAAAGCGATCTATGACTCCCCATCGAGAGAGCGTCTTATCCTTGACGCCTCCTGCGATTTCGGCAAACGCCTTCTTGACAGGGAGATCGATTCCGTCACGTTCGAAGGGACGTTTTCCGACGGAGACGAGCGCAAGGACATCGTCTCAAGCGGCTTCGGAAAATACCTCGAAGACGAGCTCCTGCAGGCCTGCCGCCGCCGTTTCTACCGCCCCGAATACATCGCCTGCCCCGGCTGCGGCCGCACCATGTACGACCTCCAGGGCGCCTTCGAGGAGGTAAAGAAAAAGACCGCGCACCTTAAGGACGTGGTCATAGCCGTCATGGGCTGCATAGTAAACGGCCCCGGCGAAATGGCCGACGCCGACTGGGGCTACGTCGGCGAGGGCAACCGCAAAGTCACGATCTACCGCGGCAAAACCCCCGTCCTCCGCCACATCCCCGAATCCGAAGCCCCCGACAAACTCCTGGAGCTTATTGAAAACTCCGAATAGGAGGGAGCCACTGAGACTTTGAATCCCCCTAGCCACCCGCGGCTGATAGCGGGAGGGGCCCATCGTTAAGATGGGAGGGATGAGTGTCGAAGACCCGAAGGGGTGAAAAGTCTCAGTAGCTCCCGACAGAGGAGTTTTCAGTGAAGCTCGGCGATGACTGTCTCAACGGCGCGGACCTCCTGGCCTAATGAAACTTTAATGTCAGCATCAAGGGGGAGGAACATGTCGATGCGGGAGCCGAACTTGATGACGCCGCACTGCTTTCCTCTTTCAGCCTCGCCGCTGTAGGCCGCGTAGCAGACTATGCGGCGTGCGAAAGTGCCGGCTATCTGTTTGAAAAGGATCTCCTCATCCCCTACCTTGATCGCCGTGGAGGCGTGCTCGTTGAGCTCCGAAGATTTCGGGTGGAAGGCAAGGACGTATCTGCCGGGGTGATACTTGTAGTAGGAAATCTCACCGTCGACCGGCCAGAAATTGCAGTGGACGTCGAAGAAATTCATATAGACCGAGACCTGCATGCACTCCTTCTTCAGGTACTCCTTCTCAAAGACCTTCTCAATAATCACCACCTTGCCGTCAGCGACGGAAGTCACTATGTTCTCACCTTCCGGGATCTTCCTGTCCGGGACACGGAAGAAATAGGTGATGAAGATAATGAACACCAGCGCCAGCACCGAGATGGGCACTGAGATCCAGTAGTTGTGGATAAACTTGAAGGCAAGGAATATGACCAGGGCGCAGAGAGCCCAGACAAATGCTATAGTGCCGAGAGAATCGCTGTCAAGATGTATCATAGCAGGCCTGCGATTAATAGATAGATTGTTCCGATTGGTATTGCAAAGATAGTGGAGTCAAAACGGTCCAGAAGGCCGCCGTGACCGGGAATAATGTTGCCGGAGTCCTTGATGTCGTGGACCCGTTTCCACTGGGACTCGAAAAGGTCTCCATAGACGCCCGCGACGTCCATAAGGGCGGCGAGGACGGCGCAGTGGACGAGCGGGAAATCAAGCATCCCCGTAAGTCCGAGGACGATGCCTACGGCTATCGCCATAATGAATCCGCCCCAGAATCCCGCCCAGGACTTCTTGGGGGAAACGGAAGGGAAAAGCTTCTTTCCGTTCTTTCCGAAAAGAAGGCCGAAGCAGTAGGCGCCGATGTCGGACGCCCAGATGATGCAGAAAAAGGACAGCATCATGATGCCGCTGAACTCACCCTGGCGGTTGAAAACGATGAAATTGGAGAGAGTCAGCGGGAGGGCGATATAGACAAGTCCGGTGTAGAGGTTCGAGAATTTGCTGAATTCACTCTTGTCCGCGGCGTAGAGCGAAAGGGCCATAAGGACAATAAGCGGCACAATGGCAAGCGCGATAAAGCGCCCCGGGATGTAACCGGCCCTGGAGAAAAAAGCCAGGCAGAAAAGGAAGGAACACGCCGGTCACGATAGCGACGACCTGGGAGACCGGGTAGGACTTCCCCATCGTCATGTTGAAAAACTCCACCATCATCCCGACAAGCATGAAAACGAACAGCGCAGCGTAGAGGAACTTGTTGAAAAGCAGTCCGGCAAGCACTATCGCAAGGAAACAGACGCCGGAAAGCGACCTTTTTACAGTGTTGTTCATGCCTTCTCCTCCGTCTTTTCCTCTTCGTCTACGGGGTGACGCTCATCGGCCGAAGGGAGAACCTTCGGGCCAAGGATGCGTTCGACATCCTCGGCGAAGATCACCTCCTTGTCGAGAAGCAGCTCCGCCATCTCGACAAAGCCTTCCTTGTGGGAGTTGATGATATCTGCCGTGCGCTTGTGGACTTTCTCTATGATGTCCTTCACCTCCTTGTCCATCAGCTCGGCGGTCTTCTCGGAATACGGCTTCGTGAGGTCGTAGCCGCGCGAGCCGCCGGCATCGTAGAAGGAAAGGGTGCCGACCTTTTCGCTCATGCCGTAGTACTGGACCATCGCATAGGCGATCTTGGTCATCCTCTCAAGGTCGTTGAGAGCGCCCGTGGAGGGCTCTCCGTTGATGATTTCC
>CADAXR010000024.1 GCA_902791945.1 uncultured Bacteroidia bacterium | reverse complement strand
CGCAGCTCCTGCTTCACGTCCGTGACGATACCCATCCTGACGTCCTGGTCGGCGCGGATGGCCACTGTCATAAACGAACGGTCCGCTTCGCTCATGGCGTCGCGCTCTGCGGCAATAAAGTCGCGGATGTCGTCCACTGTCTTGAAAGAGTCGTTGAGCTGGATACGGGCGTCCGTACCGTACATCGACTGGAGGCTCCTGATAGGAGTACCGATGTTGATGTAGGAGGAGAGGTCCTTTCTCTCAAGCTTCGCAACCTCGGAGGCCTCGGGGAGCTTCACGATAACCTTGTTCTCGGTCTCGCGGAGCTGGGTCGTGACCATAAAGAAGAACAGGAGCATGAACACGATATCGGAGAGGGATCCCGAAGAGATGCCGGGAACGTCCTTCTTGTTGTTTGAACCACCGAATTTTGACATATTCTTATCCTCCTATCTTTTTTTACCGACGTCCTTGGGCTCGGCCTCGGAGATGTTCTGGGGTACGACTTTCTTGACAATGTCCTGATCGTCCTCGCTCAGGCGGGCGAAGGGCTTTCCGAACTCCCTCATCGCGAATTCGTCGCGCAGCTCGTTGACTGCCTTGACGAGTTCGTTCTGGACGGCGATGTAGGCCTGGTAGCTGGTGCCGCGGTCATTCTGGAGAGAGATGACGCCTTTGGACACCATGTAGGTCTTGCCGCCGATCTCCTTGGGCTCCTTCTCGGGGAGCTCAGGGTTGTCGAGAGGGTTTCCGAGGAACTCCTTCATCTTGTCCTTGAGGAGAGTCACATCCATGGCTTCATTACCGGCAAAAAGCCTGTCGGCGGAGTTGATCCTGACGATAACGATGTTACGTCTGTTGACCTTCTGGTCTTCCACCTTCTGATCTTTGTCAGGGATGGGGGGAAGACGACGCTGCAGACCGGCCTGCTCGCCCATGGTAGTAGTCATGAGGAAGTAGCAGAGCAGGAGGAATGCAATGTCAGCCGTCGAGCTCGAGTTGATTGCTGGTGTTTTCTTTTTGCCCATGGCCTATGCTTTTTTAGAACGGATGGCGCTGTAGATTTCGCTGAAAATGATGGCGAGGACTGCCAGACCGCCGACCAGGTAGGTCAGGTTGAGCACGGCGTCGGTGAGCTTGAGGGTGCTCTGGCTCGGAGGGACCGCGCCGGTGTAACCGATTGCGGGGTTCCCCTTGGCGAGCAGCCAGCAAAGGAGCGCGATGACCGCGGCTCCGGCTACGACGATGCCGAGTTTGATGAGGTTCTTGGGGTGGGTCGTCGCGGTGATGAATATGCCTACGCATATGATCGCTGCGATTGCCAGACCAAGCATTACATAGGCCCAGCCGAGCAGCAGGTTGACGCCAGAGTCCTTGAATCCTCCGAGCCAGGCGACCAGAAGGATCACAACGCTAGCTATCAACAGCGCCCAGGAGCACCATTTGAATATCTTGGCGTAAAGTTTCTGTTCCATTTCGGGTCCTTATTTCTTGGCTTCAAACTTGGTCAGGGTGTCGACGAAGCGGATCGAGGAGTCTTCCATGTCGATCGCGAGGGAGTCGATCTTGGCGAGGATGTAGTTGTAGAACACCTGGAGAATCATAGCGACGATGAGACCGCCGACGGTCGTGATAAGGGCGACCTTCATACCGCCTGCAACGACGTTCGGGGAGATGTCACCGGCAGCCTGGATGGCGTCGAAGGCCTGGATCATACCGATAACGGTACCAAGGAATCCGAGTGACGGAGCAAGGGCGATGAACAGGGAAATCCAGCTCAGGCCGTTCTCCATGAGGCTCATCTGGACACCGCCGTAGGAGACGATGGTCTTTTCGACGACATCGATGCCCTGGTCGGCGCGGAGGAGGCCCTGGTAGAAGATGCTGGCCACAGGTCCGCGGGTGTCACGGCAGACATCCTTCGCTTTCTCAATACCGCCTTCCTTGAGGGCAGCCTCGACGTTCTCGAGGAGCTTCTGGGTGTTGGTCTTGGAGAACAGGAGATAGAGGATGCGCTCTATCGAGAGGGCAAGACCGAGGATGAGGCAGATGATAACGAGGGACATGAAGCCTGCGCCGCCTTCGATGAACTTGGTCTTGAGGGCCTGGTGGAGAGGAACTTCCTCGCCGGAGCCTGCGAAGAGGTCAACGGGAGCTTCTGCCACTTCTTCAGCCGCGGGAGCTTCGGGAGCGGCCGGGGCCTCGTCCTGTGCGAAAGCGATGGAGGCCGAGAGGGTCATGATGCCCGCCGCCGCCAAAAACATAAAGAACTTTTTCATAATGGTTTTTGAATGTTTAATGTGTATTTGAATAAAATTTGATTCCAAATCCGGTGCAAGTTAGAAAAACTTTTTCAAGATAACAATATTTCGCCCCTAAGATTTTGCGACAGGGCCTTTTTGACGGCCTCGTTGTCCGGCATCATGCCCATGAGGACGAAAAGCTTTGCGAGGGTGCTTTCGGTGGTCCCGTCAAGGCCCGAGATGACGCCGGCCTCCTTGAGGACCCGGCCGTTGGCGTAGATATCCATATCTACCCCTCCCTTAAGGCATTGGGTCACGTTGACAAGTATCTTTCCGCTCGCTGAAGACTCCCTCACGATGTCGGTGAACCACTCTTTCGCCGGGGCGTTCCCGCTGCCGTAGGTCTCTATGATGACGGCGCGGGTCTCGCTCCCGAGAAGGAAGTGGCGGACTATCTCCGGCGTCATGCCGGGGTGGAGTTTGAGGACGGCGACCCTGGTGTCAAGGGTCGTCCCGATCTGGAGGGGAAGGTCCCAGGCGGAGGGACGGCGGATCGCGGAGAAGTTGTAGCGTATGTTTATCCCCGCCTCGGCAAGGGGCGGGAAATTGGGCGAGGTGAAGGCCGAAAATGCCTCGGAGCTCTCCTTGACGGCCCTGTTGCCCCTAAGGAGCAGGGAGCCGAAGCAGATGCATACCTCGGGGACGAGGGCGTGGCCGTCGGCGTCCGTCGCGGAGGCTATCTCGACGGAGGAGATGAGGTTCTCCTTGCCGTCGGTGCGGGGAACGCCTATGGGCAGCTGGCTTCCGGTGAATATGACCGGCTTTGTCAGGTCCTTGAGCATGAAGCTGAGGGCGGATGCGGAATAGGCCATAGTATCGGTGCCGTGGAGGACGACGAAGCCGTCGTAGGAGTCGTAGCGCTCCTTGATGATCTCCGCAAGCCTGATCCACATCGAGGGCTCTATGTCCGAAGAGTCGATAAGCGGGTCGAATGCCACGTGGTCTATCCGGAGGGCGAATTTCGACAGCTCCGGGACTTCTTCCGGGATGAGGGAGAAGTCGAAGGGGACAAGGCCTCCGTTAGCCGGGTCCTGCTTCATGCCTATGGTGCCTCCGGTGTAGATAAGGAGGATTGATGCCTTGGGTCCTTTCATATTCTGAAAAGTTTTTCTGCGGAACGGGTTGTTGTCTCCTCCACCTCTTCGCGGCTAATTCCCTTCAGGAGGGCCACCTCGTCGGCTATGAGGGGAAGGTAGGCGCTTTCGTTGCATTCGCCGCGGTGGGGAGTCGGCGCCAGGTAGGGGCAGTCGGTCTCGAGGAGTATCTTTTCGAGGGGGATCTTCGTAACCGTCTCCCGGAGGGAGGCCTTGCGGAAGGTCACGACGCCGCCAATCCCGACGGCGAAATCGCCGCTGCGGTTTGCCCGGAGGAAGACTTCGTGGCTGCCGCTGAAGCAATGGAGGTTCCCCCTGAGGCCGAGGTGGCGGCAGTCTTCGAGGACTTTGAAGAAGTCGTCCCAGGCGTCTCTCATGTGGATATTGACGGGGAGGTCGAGCTTCGCGGCCAGCTCGAACTGGACGCGGAGCGCCTCCATC
Source organism: uncultured Bacteroidia bacterium (assembly GCA_902791945.1). GTDB lineage: Bacteria > Bacteroidota > Bacteroidia > Bacteroidales > UBA932 > Cryptobacteroides. The sequence goes on along the minus strand of CADAXR010000024.1, from coordinate 19,253 downwards.
TGCTCGGAGGCGAATTCCTTGCCCTCGTGGTAGTCCAGGCCGATCTCTCCGATGGCGACTATGTCTTTTTCGGTGAACGGGATCATCCTGTCTATTTCCTCCCTCCAGGAGGAGTCGACGGAGCCAGGATAGACGCCGGCCATCTGGAAGAGGACGCCTTTGTGGCGCCCGCCGATCTCCCACATCCTGCCGCGTTCGCGGCTGTCGATGTCGGCCTGGATCATCTTGCCGACACCGGCGGCGACGGCCCTTTCGACGGCGGCGTCACCGAGACCTTCATAGCGGTCGTCGTAGTAATGGGTATGTGTATCGATCAGCATAGAGTACAAATATAAGGAAAAAATCGGCTGCCTGTTACGCCTTGTTAAACGGAATTTGCGCTGCACCTCTGCAGGAGATCGACGCTTATGAAGCCCCAGCTTTCCAGAAGGGCGGTGTCGGCGGCGATCTCGTGGTAGGGGCGGCCGGACCTTTCGGCGAGGACGGCGATACCGATGCCTCTTTCCTCCTTGACAGCCATTGCCGTTGAGAGTATCTCGTCGGCCCTGGAACGGCTCTCGAGAGCAGCGCACCTTGCCGCTACGGCTTCGCGGAAGGAGCCCTTCGACCTCGGGCTTACGCTGCCGAGGCCGAGCCTTGACACAAGGTCTTCGAGATCCGTTATGGGCTCCGCCATCGAGTTGCGGATGAGGAGGTTGCATCCTTGCGAGCAGAGGTCGTCGACCCTGCCGGGGAGGGCATAGAGGTCCCTGGAGTAGTCGGCTGCGAAGCGGGCGGTTATCATACTGCCGCCCTTTATACGCGACTCCGTAAGGATGACGGCGCGGCTGAGGCCGGCGATGATGCGGTTTCTCCGGATGAAATTGATAGGGAGGGGAGCGGTGCCGGGGGGATAGTCCGTAATGAGGGCACAGCCGTCCGCCTCGTCCATCATCCGGGCGAGGGGCGCGTGCCGGAACGGGTAGACCGTGTCTATCCCGGTCGGGAGCACTCCGATTGTCGGGAGGCCGCGGCCGAGGGCCGTGGAATGGGCGGTGAAATCGGTCCCGTAGGCCATCCCGCTCACGATGACGGGCTTTATCCGGGCCGCGGCGAGCGCGCCTACGATCTCGATGCACCACTGCTTTCCGTACGGAGTAAGGTTCCTGGTACCGACCACGGCGACGGCAGGCCGCTCGTCGAAAACTTTCTTCGGCGGGCTGCCGCTGCGGTAATAGAGCCCGACAGGCGGGTCGTTGCATTCCTTAAGGAGGGCTGGGTAGTCTTCACTTGTCATCGGGATGAAGTCCATCCCTTTCTCCTGAAGGTCTTCGAGTTCTTCACGGTCTTTTTCTAGGTCTTCTCCGAGAATGGAGAGGGTCTTTTCGGGCTTTCCGGGCAGCAGGGCGCGGAGCTCCGCTTCCGATGCGCCGAAGACCGAGGCGGCCGAGCCGAAGCGGCCGATGAGGGCGCCTCCGGCGGCCGGTTCGTGGCCGAAAATCCGGTTGAGGGCGAGAGCGCAAACTTTTTCTTCCATCGTTTTTTTACGCGAATTTTGCGCTCTCAGGGGAATAAAAAAAGTCCTTTCCGTTTTCGGGAAAGAACTTTTTATGATTTTTATAGACTTTCAGTCTTTTTTATACAATCAGGAGGGCGTCGCCGTAGGGACCGAACCTGTAGTTCTCCTCCACGGCGGTGCGGTAGGCGGTCATGACGGGCTCGTAACCTCCGAAGGCCGCGACGCTCATCAGCATCGTCGAGAGCGGAAGGTGGAAGTTGGAGACAATCGCGTCGGGGACCCTGTACTGGTACGGGGGGAAGATGAACTTGTTGGTCCAGCCGTCGAAGGGACGGACCTCGTTCTGGGTCGTGACATAGGTCTCGAGGCCGCGCATAACGGTCGCGCCGACGGCGAGGATCTTGCCGCCCCTGCGCTTTGTCGCGTTGATGGCGTCTGCGCTCTCATCGCTGATGATGAGCCTCTCGGAGTCCATCCTGTGCTTGGAAAGGTCCTCGACGTCGACGGCGCGGAAGTGGCCGATGCCCATATGGACGGTGATGAATGTCTTGCCTATATCCTTGAGGATCATCCTGTTGAAAAGTTCCCTGGAGAAGTGGAGGCCTGCCGCCGGAGCGGAGACCGCGCCTTCCTTGGCGGCGAAGATGGTCTGGAAGTTCTCCTTGTCCTCCGGAGTGGTGTGCTCCTTGACCCAGAGGGGAACTGGAGTCTCGCCGAGGGAGAAGAGAGTCTGCTTGAAGTCCTCGTAGGGGCCGTCATAGAGGAAACGGAGGGTCCTGCCGCGGGAGGTCGTGTTGTCAATGACCTCGGCGACGAGGCTCTCGTCCTCGCCGAAATAGAGCTTATTGCCTATGCGGATCTTCCTTGCGGGCTCCACGATGACGTCCCAGAGCCTCTGCTCGCGACCGAGTTCGCGGAGAAGGAATACCATGATGTCGGCTCCTGTCTTTTCTTTTTTGCCGCAGAGCTTGGCGGGGAAGACTTTGGTGTCGTTGAGGACGAAGGTGTCTCCTTTTCCGAAATAATCGATGATGTCCTTGAAGATCCGGTGCTCGATTTCGCCGGTTTCCTTGTGGAGAACCATCAGGCGGGCTTCATCCCTCCATCTGGTCGGTTCGGTGGCTATCCTGTCTGCAGGAAGGTCGAACTGGAATTGGGAAAGTTTCATTATCGTTTGTCGCTTAACTTTTATAATACGGCACCTGCCCTAAAAAAGTTTCACTTTTAAGGCCTCGCTTCGCGGAAAACTTCAACTATCGAGGGGAAAGTGTTGGTCAGGAAGGGCGGAAGGCTGGATTTTGCGACCCATGCGGCCTTGGAAATGTCCTCTTCGCGCTGGGGCGTGAGATTCGTCGGGTCGTTGTAGAGCATGTCGTACCACCAGGTGTGCTTGAGGTGCCAGATGCCGCCGCGGCAGTAGCAGTGGTCCGTCACGCAGATGAGGCGGCGGATCTGGAGATCCTCGACGCCCGTCTCTTCCTGAACCTCGCGGATGGCGGTGAGCTCGATGTTCTCGCCGGGCTCCTGGTGGCCTTTCGGGAGGTCCCAGAGGCCGTTTCGCGAGATGAGGAGGAAGTCGCCGCGCCTGTTGGAAACGAGGCCTCCCGCGGCGTTGACCTCTTTGAAACAGGCGCAGATGCTGCGGTAGGTCTTCTCGACGTCAGGAGTCGGGATATAGATCCTCAGGAGGGTGTCCGAGAGCTCGAACATGCTGATGAGCGTGTTGAAATCAAGGCTCTCGGGGGCGTGGTACTCCACGCTGTTCGGGTCCGACAGGGACTCGTCTCCCGGGGAGCAAATGATGATGCAGCGCTTTTCGAAATAGATTTTGCGCATATTCCGCCTGATTTTAGTATATTTGCCTTTCGGCAAGGACGCAAAGATATAAAAATTATGGCAGAATACGAAAGCAAGCACGGGGTCGTCTCCCGGCAGAACCATGAACTCTTCATGACCTTCACGGACATGAGAAATTTCCTCGCCATGCTTCCGGAGGACAAAAAGCAGGGAGTGACGGCCGATTTCGACACTATCTCGGCCGAGGTCCAGGGCTTCCGCATCGGCGTGAAAGTGGCCGAGAGGGTGCCCTACACCAGGATTTCCTTCGAGGACGACGGCGCCCCCTTCAAGTTCAACATAGACCTCTGCTTCGACCCGGCATCCGAGCCCGGCAAGACGGATTTCCACATCCGTTGCGGGGCGGACCTCAATCTTATGATGAAGGCTTTTCTCGGCCCCAGGATCAAGGAGGGGCTCGACAAGATGGTCGACGCCATGGTCGACATGTCCGAAGGCAGGATGCCCGAGGGGTTCGACCCTTCGAAATACGGCGTCAATGTCTGACGGCCCGGACAGCCTTCTTCTGCAGGCGGACAGCCCTTTCGCAAGGATGCTGGCCGCCTCTGTCGGCGAGGGCCCTGCCCGGACGGTCCTTTCCGCCCTGTCGGCGCCCCCTTCAACCTCCATACGCCTCAATCCCGCCCGCCTGAAGGAGTGCCTCTTCGACGGCGGCGTTCCCGTCCCATGGAGCCCTCACGGCTACATCCTCCCAGAGCGTCCTGCCTTCACTCTGGACCCTCTCTTCCACGCCGGCTGCTACTATGTCCAGGACTCCTCTGCGATGTTTCCGTGTCACATCCTGCGCTCCGTCCTGTCCGGGGATGCCCCGGCGGTGCTTGACCTCTGCGCTGCGCCGGGAGGCAAGACGACCGATGCGGCCGCCTCGCTCCGTGAGCGTTTCGGCGACGCTTATCTGTTGGTGGCGAATGAATTCGTCCGCAAGCGTTTCGAGGTTTTGCGTGACAACGTGGCCCTGTGGGGAGACCCCCGTGTAGCCGTGACCAACCTCTCTCCGGCCGCCATCGGCGCTTCCGGGATGCGCTTCGGCATAATCCTCGCTGACGTACCGTGCTCCGGCGAAGGCATGTTCCGCAAGGAGAGCAAGGCGCTCGAGGACTGGTCCGAAGAAGCCGTCGCCTTCTGCGCATCCCGCCAGAGAGGGATCATCGCCGATGTCTGGCCTTCCCTCGAAGAAGGCGGATTCCTTATATATTCCACCTGCACGTTCAATTCTTCTGAGAACGACGACAACGTCGGGTGGATCTGCTCCGAGCTCGGCGCCGAGCCGGTCCCTCTTCCGGACTTCCCCCCGCTGCTCCGTACCCGGTACGGCCTGTCCCTCCTCCCTGGCTTCGTCCCCGGCGAGGGCCAGTACGCCGCCCTCCTCCGCAAGGTGGCCCCCCGCTCCGCCGGAAAAACGGCCGAAATCCCGTCCGCAGGCTCCGTTTTCGTCCGCTCCGCCGGAAAAACGGCCGAAAATCCGTCCGCGGCCCCTAAAACCGCGCCTTCTGCCGGAAAAACGGCCGAAAATCCGTCCGTGGGCCCCGTTTTCGCCCGCTCCGCCGGAAAAACGGCTGAAATCCCGTCCGCAGGCTCCGTTTTCGCCCGCTCTGCCGGAAAAACGGCTGAAATCCCGTCCGTGGGCCCCGTTTTCGCCCGCTCTGCCGGAAAAACGGCCGAAATCCCGTCCGCGGCCCGGACGCTGCGGCTTTCATTTCCGGCGCAGGCCGCGGCTCCGGAGCAAGGGCCGCGCGTTGACGTGGACCGCAGGACGGCGCTGCGCTATCTCCACGGCGACGCCATAGTACTGCCCGATGCGCCGGCGGGGCTTATCACCGTCTGCTACGAAGGTCACCCCCTCGGGCCGGCGAAGAACATCGGTCCCCGCTGCAACAACCTTTTTCCCAAGTCCCGCCGGATCCGTATCGACATACCTTCAGACATCTGACCCGACATTCCCCTTTGATTTTCCAACGGAAAAGACGACATTTGCAATATTATAAAATTCGAGAATATGAAATCACGTTTCCTTATCTGGGCCGCCTGCCTTCTTCTCACGGTTTCATGCGGCACCGTCAACAAAGCCTATCTCGTGCAGGGAGGCCAGCAGGTCCTTCAGGCCGCGATGATCACGGACGATGAAATCCGCACCTATGTCCACCAGTATGTCAGCCAGACAGACGCGTCCAGCCAGATGGGTGCGTCCGACAACAACTACACGCAGCGCCTCCGCAAACTGACGGCCGGTCTCACGGACATTGACGGGGTCCCCCTCAATTTCGAAGTCTATATAACTAACGATGTCAACGCGTTCGCCTGTGCGGACGGAAGCGTCCGCGTCTATTCGGGTCTCATGGACCTTATGAATGACAACGAAGTCCTCGGCGTCATCGGCCACGAAATCGGCCACGTGGCGCTCAAGCACACCAAGAAGGCGATGCAGATGACGCTTCTGACTTCCGCCGTCATCTCCGGCGCTTCGTCCCTCAACGAGACTGTGGCGGCTCTCTCCCAGTCCCAGCTCGGAGCCATCGGACAGACCATTCTCGATGCGCACTACTCCAGGAAGCAGGAGACACAGGCCGACGATTATGCCTATGATTTCCTCAAAAAGTCTGGCAAAGATCCCTCCTGCCTGATCCAGGGCTTCGAGAAGCTTCAGCAGCTGGAGGGCAACGCCGCCGCGGCCAGCTGGATAACCAGGCTTTTCTCCGATCACCCCGACACTGCATCCCGCATCGCCCGTATAAAGTCCAAGCTTGCGGCCGACGGTCTTGACAAATAAATCATAACGACAATAATGGCACAAAAGTTCAAATATGCGCCGATGTTTCAGGTCGGCGAGGATAAGACGGAGTATTACAGGATTCCCGGTTCGGAGAAGCTTGTGAGGACGGAAAAGTTCGGGGACAAGACCATTCTCGTGGTCAGTCCCGAGGCGCTGACGCTGGTGGCGCGGCAGTCGTTCCACGACTGTCAGTTTATGCTGCGGCGCGCGCACAACGAGCAGGTGGCGGCGATTCTTCATGATCCTGAGGCTTCCGAGAACGACAAATATGTGGCCCTGCAGTTCCTCCGCAATGCGGAGACTGCCGTGAAGGGCGTGCTCCCGTTCTGCCAGGACACGGGGACGGCCATCATCCACGGTGAGAAGGGGCAGAGAGTCTGGACGGATTTCGAGGACGAGGAGGCCCTGAGCCTCGGCGTGTTCAAGACTTACACGGAGGAGAATCTCCGTTACAGCCAGAATGCTCCGCTCGACATGTACAACGAGATCAACACAAAGTGCAACCTGCCCGCTCAGATAGATATCGAGGCGGTGCAGGGAAGCGAGTACCGTTTCGTGATGGTCGCGAAGGGCGGCGGCAGCGCCAACAAGACCTACTTCTACCCGATGACCAAGGCTACCATCCAGAACGAAGGGACTCTCCTTCCGTTCCTGGTGGAGAAGATGAGAAGCCTCGGGACGGCCGCATGCCCGCCTTACCACATCGCGTTCGTCGTCGGAGGTACTTCCGCCGAGAAGAATCTCCTGACGGTCAAGCTCGCCAGCATAAAGTATTACGACGGGCTGCCGACGACAGGGGACGAGACAGGCCGCGCTTTCCGCGACGTCGACCTTGAGGAAAAACTCCTGAAAGAAGCGCAGAAGATCGGGCTCGGCGCCCAGTTCGGCGGCAAGTATCTCGCCCACGACATCCGCGTGATAAGGCTGCCGCGCCACGGGGCCAGCTGCCCTATCGGCATGGGCGTGAGCTGCTCGGCTGACCGCAATATCAAGAGCAAGATCAACGCCGACGGCGTGTGGATCGAGAAGATGGACACGAACCCTTCGGAGCTCATTCCGGAGGAGTACCGCCGTCCCGGCGAAGGCTCCAAGGGGGTCGAGATCGACCTTGACAAGGGTATCGACGCCGTCCGCGCCGAGCTCACCAAGTACCCCGTAAGCACCCGCGTCAACCTTAAGGGCACCATTATCGTGGCCCGCGACATAGCCCACGCCAAGCTGAAGGCACGGCTCGACGCCGGCGAGGGGCTCCCTCAGTATTTCAAGGACCACCCTGTGCTTTATGCCGGCCCGGCGAAGACACCGGAGGGTTATCCCTGCGGCTCGATGGGCCCCACTACGGCCAACCGCATGGACCCTTACGTGGATGAATTCCAGGCGGAGGGTGCATCCCTCGTGATGATTGCAAAGGGGAACCGCACGCAGCAGGTGACCGACGCGTGCAAAAAGCATGGCGGATTCTACCTCGGCACGATAGGCGGCGTCGCGGCGGTGCTTTCGCAGAGCAGCATCAAGTCGATTGAGTGCGTCGAATATCCGGAGCTCGGCATGGAGGCCGTCTGGAAGATACGCGTCGAGGATTTCCCCGCCTTTATCCTTGTTGACGACAAGGGCAACGACTTCTTCAAGACCATAGGCCTTTGAAAACAAAATTGTGAATATCAATATAAGTTGCTATATTGCAAGGCTTGAACAAATTTTAAACGACCAGATATGAAAAATTACCTTCTCGCATTGTCCGTAGCCGTCCTGACAGTAAGCGGCTGCATCTTCGGCGGCAAAAAGGGAGACCTCGTCATCCCCGTGGAGTCCATTGAGACTGCAGGCCCCGCGTTCAACAGAATAGTGATCGCAGGCCCCGCGAGCGTCTTTTCCTCCGAAAGCCCCCTCGATCCCAAGCAGCTCTACATCAGGGCTTCGATCCCTTGTGTCAAGGCTATAGGCGTCAGGCTCGCCGGGCTCAGCATGAGCGTCGACCTTCTGGATGCCAACGGCTCGATAGTCCTCTCCGGCCTCTACGCCGAGGGCCTTGCCGACATCATTCCGGTGCTCGAAGCCGGCGAGGGCGTCTCCAGGACGATTATTTTCGTCTCTGAAATGGCCCTTGACAAGTCTTCCGTCAAGCGTGCTCTTGAAAAGACCTCGCGTCTGAGAGTCAACGTGTTCGGTCTCCCCGGAGCGGATCTTTCCGCGGATCAGGACAAGCCTGCCCCTTCCGGTCCTCCCACCCTCAACACCCTCATCCGTAAATACAACGCCTGGTGGCTGCTCTCAGAGTACGAGAGGGGAGTCAGGGAAGACAACAAGCACATCCGCAAGGCCGCGGAGCACAGGATCTCCGACGCCAAGAACCGCGCCGACAAGGAGTTCGACGACGATCTCGCCGACCAGTTCGACGACTGGATCGACGACAGGATGGACAAGATCGACGACAAGTATTGATTCTGTATGCCCGGTAAGCTGTACATAGTGCCGACCCCCGTCGGCAATCTTGAAGATATGACTTACCGGGCTGTCAAAGTCCTCGGTGAGGTTGACCTCATACTTGCCGAGGACACGAGGACAAGCTCGGTCCTCCTCCGGAGATACGGCATAGAAAAGCCCCTCCGTTCCCACCACAAATTCAACGAGCACCAGACATCCTCCCTGGTAAAGGAGAAGATACTCGCGGGTCTCGACGTCGCCCTTATCAGCGACGCCGGGACCCCGGGCATTTCAGACCCCGGCTTTTTCCTTGTGCGCGAGTGCGTCAGGGAAGGCATAGCGGTAGAGACCCTTCCCGGCGCCACGGCATGCATCCCGGCCCTCGTGAGCTCGGGGCTGCCGTGCGACCGCTTTGTCTTCGAGGGCTTCCTGCCCCAGAAGAAGGGGTTCAGGACTGCGGTTGAGGCCCTTGCCGCAGAGACGAGGACAATGGTGTTCTACGAGTCCCCCTACAGGGTCGTGAGGACCCTCAAGGCCTTCGCCGAGGTTTTCGGCGGCGACAGGCCCTGCTCCGTCGCAAGGGAGATATCCAAAATCCACGAAGAGCACGTGCGCGGGAGTATAGACGAAGCTCTCGCCCACTTTACGGTCAAAGAGCCGAAAGGCGAGTTCGTCATAGTTGTCGCGGGGGCGCCGGCCCCTTTGAAAAAGAAGGGCAAGGGCCCTTTCGACGACTATGGACCGCCAGAAGAAGCCTAAGACTTCGTTCGTTATCGGGGCTATTGCCCTGCTTTTCCTTATTATTGGTTATGAGACCGCCCTGTTCGTACACAAGGCGGCGGTCGAGCGCATCGTTTCCCTGCAGGAGAAACCGGATACGGTGTATGTGGTGGTGAAGGAGGGTACTTCGCTCGAAATGACAGGTTTGTCATCACGGCCAGGTCCGTCGGGGACGAGAAGGGACACGTTGAGGGCGAGGGCCGGGCGCTCGGAGGCTGCGGAGAAAGTGCTGGAGAAGTATGCGCCGAGGAAGACGGAGGAGTTTATTTTCAACCCCAACACCGTCTCCATAGAGGATCTGCAGAGGCTCGGATTCTCGAAGAAGCAGGCGGAATCGATAGACAATTACCGCAAAAAGGGCGGCGTGTTCCGCCGGAGGGAGGATTTTGCTAAATCCTATGTCGTGACGGATTCGGTCTATGAGAGGCTTGCACCGTACATCTCCATTCCTAAACTTGATATCAACAAAGCTGATTCGGCCGCCTTTACGACGCTCCCCGGGATAGGAAAATACTTCGCTGGCAAGATGGTGGAGTACCGGTCCCGTCTCGGCGGCTACAGCTTCCCGGAGCAGCTTATGGACATCTACCGTTTCGACCGGGAGAAATACGACGGGCTCAGGGACCTCATCATCTGCTCAAGGCCATCGCCTTTCCCGATATGGACGGCTTCGGAGGCTGAGCTTGCAGCCCACCCGTACATCGGCCGCGCCGCCGCGCACGCAATTATAATCTACAGGGATAATACACCTCCCGGGGAGCGCAGCGCCGAGGGCATAATAAAAGCCGGCATAATCGCGGAGGAATATGCCGGCAGGTTCAATAAATGCGTCTTTGCTACAGACCGTAGTCAATCCTCTCCTGAGGAGTAAGGTCGTTGACGTCCTTGAAGACATAGGTGTTGGCGTACTCGTCCCAGACGAAGAGATAACGGTTGGAGTAACGGTACTTGCCGTCGAGTTTGTTGTAATTCCTGGTCGTGAGGACGGCGTAGTCGAACATGCCGTAGATGTCCCATTCATGGGTGATGTCGTTGAATATGAAGACGATGTCGTCATCCATGAGGATCCTTGAGTCAAAGCCTTCATAGACATACTCGTTGCCGTCGCGGTCCGTGTTGTATGATATCCACTTGGATGGATAATGGCAGTCGAGGGATGCGCGTACCTGGAGCTCTACGTCTTCGCAGGATGAGAAGACAAAGAGGGAGGCGACAAGGGCTGCAAAAGCCGCAATTATTCTTTTCATAAAATCTTGGGTTGGTTAATCTTTGATGGAGCGGAGGCTCTCGCGGACCTTGGCTTCGATCTCGTCGCAGAGCTCGGGGTTATCGACGAGAAGCTGCCTTGCGGCTTCACGTCCCTGGGCGAGCTTGGAGTCGCCGTAGCTGAACCAGGAGCCGCTCTTTGCGACTATGCCGTACTCGACGGCGAGGTCGAGGACCTCTCCGCTGTGGGAGATGCCTTCACCGAAGACGATGTCGAACTCGGCCTTCTTGAAGGGCGGAGCCATCTTGTTTTTGACGACTTTGACGCGGGTCCTGTTTCCCAGCGCCTCGTCGCCGTCCTTGATCTGGGTCGTGCGGCGCACGTCCAGGCGGACGGAGGCGTAGAACTTGAGGGCGTTTCCGCCGGTTGTCGTCTCGGGGTTGCCGAACATGATGCCGATCTTTTCGCGCAGCTGGTTGATGAAGATGCAGCAGGTGCCGGTCTTGGAGATGTTGGCGGTGAGCTTGCGGAGGGCCTGGCTCATGAGGCGGGCCTGGAGGCCGACCTTGTTGTCTCCCATTTCCCCTTCGATTTCGGCCTTGGGGGTAAGGGCGGCGACGGAGTCGATGACGACAATGTCGATCGCGCCGGAACGGATCAGGTTGTCGGCAATCTCGAGGGCCTGCTCGCCGTTGTCCGGCTGGGAGATGAGGAGGGTCTCGATGTTGACGCCGAGGGCCTTGGCGTAGGTCCTGTCGAAGGCGTGCTCCGCGTCGATCATCGCCGCGATGCCGCCCCGCTTCTGGGCTTCGGCGATCGCGTGGATGGCGAGGGTCGTCTTGCCGGAGGACTCAGGGCCGTAGATCTCGATGATCCTGCCCTTGGGGTAGCCTCCGATGCCGAGAGCGTGGTCCAAGGCGATGGAACCGCTGGGTATGACCTGGCTTTCATCCCACTCCGGCTGATCTCCGAGCTTCATGATTGTACCTTTCCCGAAATCCTTTTCAATCTTGTCGATCGTTGCCTGCAGCGCTTTCAGCTTTGCAGAAAAAATGTCAGCCCCGTTCTTGACTTCTTCTTTAGCCATATGTTTTTGCGGTTTAATGGTTAACCCGGGAGAATCGTTCGCCCGGAGATGACAAAGTTATGAAAACAATCTTTAATTCTGACATAATTTTAACTATTTTTGCAGAGAAAAACCGACAAAGGTGAAGACGCTCCTTCTTGGCAAGACACCGGACGAGCTTTCAGCGCTCGCCGTTTCCCTCGGCCTCCCGAAGTACACGGGCGGCCAGATAGCCAAGTGGCTGTATGTCAGAAGGGTGTTTTCCATAGACGGGATGACCGACATCTCCCTTGCGGGCCGCTCCGTCCTCAATGAAAACTGCGAGACCGGTTTCATCCGCCCCTCGGACGTCCAGACCTCTTCCGACGGGACGAAAAAATATCTCTTCCCCGTCGGGGAGGGATCTTCGGTGGAGACGGTAATGATTCCCGATGCGGACCGCAGGACCCTCTGCGTCTCGTCGCAGTCGGGCTGCCGCATGGGCTGCAAGTTCTGCGCGACCGGCCGCCAGGGCTACCGGGGCTCGCTTTCCGCTGCTGAGATACTCTCCCAGTTTCTCGCCGTCGATGAGGCCGCGGACCTTACTAACGCGGTCTTCATGGGCATGGGAGAGCCCCTCGACAACTACGACGAGGTGATGCGCGCCATCGAGGTGCTCACGGCTCCGTGGGGCTTCGCCTGGAGCCCCAAGAGGATAACGCTCTCGACAATCGGTGTTCTTCCCAGGCTCCGTCAGTTCATAGAGACCTGCCGATGCCACCTTGCAGTTAGCCTCCACAATCCTTTCCCCGCGGAAAGGGCGGAGATAATGCCCGTGGAGAAGGCTTACCCTATAACGGAAGTGGTCCGCCTGATTAGAAAAGGGGATTTTTCGGGCCAGCGCCGCGTGAGCTTCGAATACACGATGTTCGAAGGACTCAACGACAGCCCTCGCCACGCGGAGGGCCTTGCGAAACTCCTCCGCGGCCTCGACTGCCGTGTCAACCTCATCCGTTTCCACAGCATCCCCGATTTCCCCGGGAAGCCTTCTTCCCGGGAAGTAATGGAGTCGTTCCGTGACAGCCTCTCCGCCAAGGGGATAACCTGTACGATCCGGGCCTCCAGGGGCGAAGACATCTTCGCCGCCTGCGGCCTTCTCGCCGGGACAAGAATGAAGACGCAATGAAAAGATTCCTTGTCATACCGCTTATTCTCCTTTCATTCGCTCTGGCAAGGGCGCAGGACACGTTCTCCTCGTCCTTCGGCCTCGGCGGGGACGCCGACCGCGCCGCCCTCAGCGAGATAAACGCCAGGATGGACAGCATCAGGGCCCACCGGCCGACGGTGGGGCTCGTCCTCAGCGGCGGCGGTGCGAAGGGCGCGGCCCACGTGGGCGCAATCAAGTATATAGAGGAGATAGGTATCCCGATCGACGTTGTGGTAGGGACCAGCATGGGCGGCCTCGTCGGCGGCCTCTACGCCCTCGGATACACTCCGGACCAGATGGATTCCATCCTCCGGAGCATAGACTGGAAGATAATGATGAGCGACAAGGTGTCCAGGGAGAACATCCCCTACGACATCAAGCGCTACAAGGAGAAGTTCCTCCTGTCCTTCCCCTTCTATTATTCCAAGAAGGACTACAACGACATCCGCGAGGAAGAAAAGGGCTACGGCAGGGGAGTGGACAGGATACGCATGGGCGCTTCCGAGGACAGCCGGACAATGGCCCGGCGCAACCTCCTCGGCTCCCTTCCCTCCGGCTACATAACCGGCCAGAACGTCAACAACCTCCTCTCCAGCCTCTCCGTGGGCTACCAGGACACGACAGACTTCATGGACCTGCCGATCCCGTTCGCCTGCGTCGCTTCCGACATCATCTCCGGACGCGCCAAGGTCTGGCACGGCGGCAAGCTGGTCAAGGCGCTGCGTACGACGATGAGCATCCCGGCTGTCTTTACCCCGGTGAGATCGGACGGCATGCTGCTCGTCGACGGAGGCATGCGCAACAATTTCCCCGTGGACATCGCCCGCCTGATGGGCGCGGACCTCATTATCGGAGTGAACCTCGCCCAGGAAGGCAAGGACTACACCCAGATCCGCAACATCGCTGACATCGTCTGGCAGAGCATAGACATGCTCTCAGGCGACTCCTTCCGCCGTTCGCTCCAGGAGGTGGACCTCATGATCCACCCGGACCTCCACGAGTACGGGATGATGAGCTTCTCTCCGGAAGCGATAGACACTATTATACACCGCGGCGCCGTGGCTGCCAGGAAGCAGGATGAGGCCCTGCGCATCATCAAGGAGTGGGTCGGGCCCGACACTCTTGTCCGCCAGGCCCCCCACGCTATCGACATCGGCATCACACCTGTCCACATCGGCGATATCGAGATTACAGGCGTGACCGAGAAGGAGGCTTATTACATCAAGCGCCGCCTGCCGGTCAAGGAGGACAGCTGGGTCAGCCGCCGCCTTGTCGAAGAGGCGGTCGGAAGCCTCTTCGGCACCGGCTCCTTCGACTCGGTGACCTTTGAGCTTCTCGGCGACGGTTCTCCCTACAAGCTCGTAATCAACTGCCGCAAGGGACCCATCCACCAGTTCGGTTTCGGCGCGAGGGTCGATACGGAAGAACTTGTGTCCCTCCTCCTCAATGTGGGAGTCAACACCAACGCACTCCGCGGGTCCGCCCTCAATTTCACCGCCAAGATAGGAATCAGCCCTTCGGCCGAGTTCCACTACACCTACGACGCCCCGAGGATGCCCACCATCAACGCTACGGCCTACGTCGGCTGGGTGGACCGCAACACCCTCACCATCGGCCGCAACAAGTTCAACATGTCCTTCCTGACGGCGAGGGAGGAGGTTTATTTCTCCAACATCAAGCTCTCCCAGTTCAACTTCAAGGTCGGCGGAAGGAACGAGACCTTCTACATCCCGCGCCTTGACATGAACAACATTTCCGGCGACTACGATCTCTTCGAGGGCACGAAGGACTACCTCTCCGCCTTCGTCGAGGTGGTCGGGGACACCTTCAACAAGGGCTATTTCCCGACCGCGGGATTCCGCGTCGGGGCCAAGGCGAGCTATGTGGACCGCATGGGAGACAAGACGCTCAAGCCTTTCGGCGTCGTCCAGGTCTTCGCCAAGGCCGTAGGTCAGATAGGGGACAATTTCGCGATGATTCCTTCAGGAAACATCCGCTTCATTTTCGGAGACAACATCCCGCCGCCTTACGCCAATGTCATCGGCGGGCAGATCGAAGGACGTTATGTGGACCACCAGATAGCCTTCACGGGCGTGGACAACGCCGCCTTCATGAGCAACTACCTCCTGACGGCGCGCCTTGACCTCCGCTACCGTTTCCTTCGCAACAACTATCTGACCCTCAGCGGCAACTACGCCCGCGATTTCGTCTCCTTCAGCAACTTCTACGGCGGGCGCAACATCTATGGCGCCGGCCTCGAGTATGCCTACGACTCCATCATAGGGCCGATAAAGGGCAGTATCCACTGGTCGAACCTTTACAAGAAGGTCGGCTTCTATGTCTCGGTAGGATTCGATTTCTGATGGAAGAGAAGAAAGTCCTCGAACGTCTTCAGAGGCAGTGCGCCAGGGCGGAGTACTGCTCTCTCGACGTGCGCCGCAAAGCCCTCAGGGCCCTTGAAGGCGACGCCGCCGCGGCAGACAGGATAGTCGAATCCCTGCTGAAGGACCGGTTCGTCGATGACGCCCGCTATGCCGGGGCTTTCACGAGGGAGAAATCCTCCCTTTCCGGTTGGGGCGCCAGAAAGATAGCCTATGCTCTCCGGTCAAAGGGTGTCAGCGCTGAAATCATCTCGGAAGCCCTTTCCGAAATCGCTCCGGAAGTCTCTTCGGAGAAGCTCCGTAAAGTACTCTCCGACAAGTACAGGACGCTGAAAAATGACCCCTCGGCATTCGCGAAGCTGATGCGCTTCGGCCTGTCGAGGGGCTATTCTTATGATGAGGTCGCGGAAGCGGCCGGGGCTATTTTATCCCGTACTTCCTGAGTATGCTGAGGATGGGCTTCTCCACGGAGCGGGCCCAGAGGAAGTAGCCGTGGTCGTCGGGGTGGGTCCCGTCGACGGAGGTGTCGTGCTCCGGAGACGTGGCGTTTGTGCAGGTTATGAAATAGACGTCTTTATATTTGCTGCACGCTTCTTTCATGAGTCCTTTGACGAATTCTATCCTTTTTGACTCCTTTCTCTCGGCGTCGGTCGAGAAATTGCGGCCTTCCCGGTAGATGGTCTGCTGGAAGATAAGCGGCACACCGGGGTGCGAGGCCTGAAGCGTCTCGATGAAGGGGAAGAGCCTGTCGCGGATCTCCTCGACCGAGGGGTTCGAGAAGGTGTCGAAGATGTAGGCTTCTACATCTGCGGCGGCAAGGGCCCTGGCGAATGCCGGCTGCAGCTTGCAGTTGCCGCTGACGCCGAGGCTGAGAAGCTGGATGCCTGTCTCGCGGGAGAAGATTGCAGGGTAGGTCATGCCTGAGCGTGAGGTCGAGGCGCCGTGGGTGAAACTGGAGCCGAAGATGGCGACCCTGTGGCGGAACGGATTCTCCATGGCCTCGAGGCGGCTGCCTTTCTCGACACCTATCTGGACAGAATAGACCTCGCTGAAGGTCGGGAGATAGAGAAGGCACTCGTGCATCTGGCCGTCAAGGTGTCCTATCAGGGTAAAGGGCTCTTCGATTTTCTTGTCCGGGGCGACGCCGGCCTTGGCCCAAAGCCATTTGCCGTCTTTCTTTATATAAAGGTCGTAGCCGCGGGAGGAGATGCCGGTTATGTTGGTGCCGTAGCCTTTGTATCCGTACTTTGTCCGGATGTCAAGCCGCTTGGTGTCGGTCCTGAAGGCGACGGCGATGCCGGAGGACTGGCGGGAGAGGAGGTTCTCCCTAGGGGTGAGCCCGGTGTAGACTACGGTGTCGAGGCGGTGATAGGGGTTCGGGGTGTCGGGAAAAAGTTTGCCGACGAGCGTGAGGCCGGAGGCCTCGGTGAAATCCATTTCAATCTCCTGTGCGTTAAGCGCAAAGGCGACGAAAAGGGCTGTAAGCAGGAGAGAGGTGTGTTTGACGGACATGGTTTTTGGCGTTTAAACAATTGCAAATATACTCAATTCTTCTTAAATTCGCGGACATTTAAAAACTTACTTCAATGGTAAAAGTCGAGATAAAAGATGCCGTTTCCTTCCTCGGAAAGGACTACGACGAATATGAGAAGAAAGCGCTCGCCGCTTTCAGGACCCTTGTCGCCGGAGACGGAGCCGGCAATGATTTCCTCGGTTGGAAGCAGCTTCCTTCCGGGACGCCGGAAAGCCTCATCAAAGAGTGCGAGGCCGTCAGGGACGACTGGGCGTCAAAGGGCATAGACCTTGTCGTCGCAATCGGCATCGGAGGTTCCTACCTCGGCGCTAAATGCGCCGTCGAGGCTCTCTCCCACAATTTCTCGCGCCAGCTTCGCCGCAAAGGCGGCATGGAAGTCGTGTTCGCGGGCAACAACCTCTCCGAGGAGTACCTTGCGGAGCTTATGGACCTCGTCGCAGAGCGCAACGCCGCCTGCGTCGTCATCTCCAAGTCCGGCACGACGACCGAGCCGGCCGTCGCCTTCAGGATCGTAAAGCAGTACCTCGAGGAGACCTACGGCAAGGCCGGCGCCTCCGAAAGGATAGTCGCAATCACGGACGCGCACAAGGGTGCCCTCAAGACCCTTTCGACCCAGGAAGGCTACCGCACTTTCGTCGTTCCCGACGATGTCGGCGGTCGTTTCTCCGTCCTGACTCCGGTCGGCCTCCTTCCGATTGTGCTCGCCGGATTTGACGTCCGCGAGATCCTCGCGGGAGCCGCCGAGGAGCAGAAGGCCATTTCCGAGGCCTCCGCGGAGAATCCTGCGATCAGGTATGCGGCAGCCCGCAACGCCCTCTATTCCGCCTGCGGGAAAAAGGTTGAAATACTCGTCTCCTACAACCCCAAGCTCCAGTATTTCGCCGAGTGGTGGAAGCAGCTCTACGGTGAGTCCGAGGGCAAGGACGGAAAGGGCATTTTCCCCGCCTCCGTCAACAACACGGCAGACCTCCACTCCATGGGCCAGTTTATCCAGGAAGGCGACAGGGTGATGTTCGAGACCGTCCTTTCGGTGGAGAAATCCTCCCGTGAGGTCGTCATCGGTTCCGATCCCACGAACCTCGACTGCCTCAACTACCTCGCCGGCAAGAGGGTGGAGCACTGCAACGCGATGGCCGCCCTCGGCACCCGCATCGCCCACCTCGACGGAGGAGTGCCCCAGATCGGAGTCAGCGTTGAAAAGCTTGACGCCCGTTCACTCGGCGCCCTCTTCTATTTCTTCGAGTTCGCCTGCGGCGTGAGCGCCTACACTCTCGGAGTGAACCCGTTCAACCAGCCCGGCGTCGAGGCATACAAGAAGAATATGTTCGCCCTGCTTGAGAAGCCCGGCTACGAAGAAGCTTCGGCTGCAATTAGAAAAAGGATATAAATAATCGGATTTGTCCGGTATAACCACATAATTATGAAGAAAATACTGTTGGCGCTGCTTGCGCTGACACTCTCTGTGGCCGCTTTCGCAAAGCCGGTCGACGAGTCTGTAGCGAAAAGCATCGCAGAAAGTTTCCTGCGCCGTCCTTCGGCGGCCAGGCTCACCTGCAAGGGAAAATTCCCTTCGGAGAACAAACATCTACGCAAGCCGCTCACGGCGGCCCAGGCCGCACAGCCAGCCTGGTATGTTTTCAATTTTGACGGAGGAGGCTTCGTTATCGTCTCCGGTGAAGATCTGACCGAGCCTGTGCTCGGCTACAGCCAGACCGGACATTTCGACTATGAAGGCGCTCCCGACAACATCCGCTGGTGGATGGACGGTCTCGCTTCCGACATCGCGGTCATCCGCAGCAACCCTTCGCTCGCAGCCCCGAGGACGGTCGGCCGCACAGCCGACTATGGCAACATAGTAATCCAGCACCAGACGGCTAAGTGGGGGCAGGAGACACCGTTCAACAACGAGTGCCCCAAGATCACGGGAGGCACCAACAAGGGAGTGACCGGTTGCGTCGCGACTGCGGGTGCCATAGTGATGCGTTATTTCCAGTGGCCTGCCGCCGGAGAAGGTACGACATCGTCGTATTCCTACACCAATGAGAAAAACAAGACGCAGACGGTCCCGGCCAACACCCTCGGCCGCAGTTATTCGTGGAGCAGCATGCTTCTTAACTATGGCGGTTCCTACACAAGCGCCCAGGGAGCGGCTGTGGCGGCCCTTATGTATGACGTCGGCACATCCGCCCAGATGCAGTACGGCTATGACGAAGGTTCCGGAACTTTTGACCAGAACCTTCTCGCCGGCCTTCAGAAGCACTTCAAGTACAGCAAAAAAGCCTACCGTGCCTGCCGCGAGTCCTATTCTGACGCCGAGTGGCTTGCCCTTCTGAAAGAGAACCTTTCCACCGTCGGTCCCATGCCCTACGGCGGTGCGGATGAAGACGGAGGCCACGAATTCGTCTTCGACGGCTACACGGACAAAAACTATTTCTCCGTCAACTGGGGATGGGAGGGAGACGGCAACGGATGGTTCCTTGTCTCCGCCCTCACGCTCGGCGGTTACACGTTCTCTTACGACCAGTCCACCCTCCTCGGCCTTTCTCCTGA
>CADAXR010000023.1 GCA_902791945.1 uncultured Bacteroidia bacterium | reverse complement strand
GATTTCTCGGCTGCGCCCGAAATGACAATAACGCTTACTCAGCGTTCTTGACGACGATCTGACGGCCTCTGTAGTAGCCGCACTCAGGGCAGACTCTGTGATAGATCACAGCGGCGCCGCAGTTGGGGCAGGTGCTCAGAGTGGGAACGGGGGCCACGTCGTGAGTCCTTCTCTTGTCGCGTCTCTGCTTGGAGATTCTGTGTTTAGGATGTGCCATTGTTGTATCTTATTTTAATTACTTTCCGTCAAAAAGTCCTTTCAGCGCGGCAAACGGGGACGCGGACTGCTCTTCTTCCGCACCCGAGAGGTAACGCCCGGCCACAGCCGCGCACTCACCTACGGGGTGGACCTTCCTCATCGGAAGGGAGAGGAGGGCATAGTCATAGACTGTCTGGGAGAGGTCCAGCTCTGCGCCGTCACCCTCGAGAAAGACAATCTCGCGGCCGTCTTCAGTCATCCCCGACGGGGAATCCCCGCCGAAGGAGCCCGACTTTACGCTCAGCCGCGCCTCGCAGCTTACCCCGAGCCTCACCGGCTCAAGGCACCTGTCGCACGGCACGGTCAGGAAACCGTCCAGCGAGAGGTCCACTCCAAGGTAATCGCCCGACTTTTCAATGCCGGCCTCAACAGAGACGCCGGCGTCGAGTACGTCCTCATTGCCAAATTCTGAAAAGAACTCTTTCCCCGCAAAGAGGCTGAACCGCGTCCAGCCCTTTGCCAAACCGTTCAAAGGAACTATAAATTGCTCATTCATCCGGTAAAGGGTTGCAAAGGTAATAAAAATTTTTCTATTGTCAATCCTCGGAGTCGGATTTTCTCTTCCTGTCGAGCGGATCGAGCATAATTTTCCTCATTCTCATGAAGTGAGGGGTGATCTCGACCATCTCGTCGTCCTGGATATATTCAAGGGCTTCCTCAAGTGAGAACTTCACGGCCGGAGGGAGGATGATCTTCTCATCCGAACCCGCTGCACGGACGTTCGTGAGCTTCTTGGTCTTGCAGATGTTGATGTTGAGGTCACGGTCGCGGGTGTGCTCGCCGACCACCTGGCCGCCGTAGATTTCCTCGCCGGGCTCGACGAAGAAGCGGCCGCGGTCGAGGAGTTTGTTCATCGAGTAAGCAATGGCTTCGCCCGTCTCCAGGGAGACGAGGGAGCCGTTGACGCGCATCTCGATGTCGCCTTTATACGGCTGGTAGTCCTTGAAACGGTGGGCTACGACGGCCTCGCCCTGGGTAGCAGTCAGGAGGTTCGAGCGGAGCCCCATCAGGCCGCGGGTCGGAATTTCGAACTCGAGGAGGGTACGGTCGCCCCTGGGCTCCATGTGGACCAGGGCGCCCTTCCTGCGGGTGGAAATCTCGATAGCGGCGCCGACAAACTGCTCCGGAACCTCGATCGAGAGCTCCTCTATAGGCTCGCATCTCTGCCCGCCGATGGTCTTGTCGAGGACCTTCGGCTGGCCGACCTGGAGCTCGAAGCCTTCGCGGCGCATTGTCTCGATAAGGACCGAGAGGTGGAGGACGCCGCGGCCATAGACGACGAAGGAGTCGGCGTTGGGGCCGGGCTTGACGCGGAGGGCGAGGTTCTTCTCGAGCTCACGGTCGAGGCGGTCCTTGATGTGACGCGAGGTCACGTATTTGCCGTCCTTGCCGAAGAATGGCGAATTGTTGATGGTGAAGAGCATCGACATCGTGGGCTCGTCCACCGCGATAGGCGGAAGGGCTTCCGGATTCTCGGCATCGGCGATGGTGTCGCCGATCTCGAAGCCTTCGATGCCGACCACGGCGCAGATGTCGCCGCAGCCTACTTCTTCGACCTGGCTCTTGCCGAGGCCGTCGAAGACCATCAGCTGCTTGATCTTCGATTTCTCGACGATGTCATACCTCTTGCAGAGGCTCACCTGCATGCCGGAGCGGAGTGAGCCGCGGGTAATGCGGCCGACCGCGATACGGCCTACGTAAGGCGAGTACTCAAGCGATGAGACGAGCATCTGGGGAGTGCCTTCCACCACCTCAGGAGCGGGGATCTCTTCGAGGATGGTGTCGAGAAGGGCGGTGATGTCGGTCGTGGGGTTTTTCCAGTCGAGGGACATCCAGCCCTGCTTTGCCGAGCCGTAGACCGTCTTGAAATCAAGCTGGTCCTCGTTGGCGTTGAGGGCGAACATGAGGTCGAACACTTCCTCCTGGACTTCGTCCGGGCGGCAGTTGAGCTTGTCCACCTTGTTGATGACCACCACGGGCTTCTTGCCGAGCTCGAGGGCCTTCTGGAGGACGAAACGGGTCTGCGGCATGCAGCCCTCGAAGGCGTCTACGAGAAGGAGGACGCCGTCGGCCATGTTGAGAACCCTTTCGACCTCGCCGCCGAAGTCGCTGTGCCCGGGAGTGTCAATAATGTTGATCTTGACTCCCTTGTAGACGACGGAGACATTCTTTGCGAGGATGGTGATGCCGCGCTCGCGTTCGAGGTCGTTGTTGTCGAGGATGAGGTTTCCGAGGTCCTCCGGACGGCGGACAAGATTGGCCTGATAGATCATCCTGTCGACCAGGGTCGTCTTGCCGTGGTCAACGTGGGCTATGATCGCTATATTTCTGATTTCCATATATGGGTGTTTTCTTCAAAAAAGGAGGCGGCTTTCCTTTTCAGGGCCTCCTCCTTTTACCGTGCGCGAGATCAGAGTCGAACTGACACGCCCTTGCGAGCACTACCTCCTGAGAGTAGCGCGTCTACCAATTCCGCCACTCGCGCTCATCGGGGGTTGCAAAGGTAAGAAAAAATTTTCTTTTTCAAAGAAGAATCTCCCTGTTTTCAACATTTTCCCACACAGAAAAGTCTGTGAGAAAGACAGAAGCGCTGCAGGATACCTCCATAGAAATATCCTTGAGATCCCTGTCCTTCCACGAGTACCCGGCGCGGAAGAGTATCTCACCGAGCGCGAACGTACGGAGAAGCACCCCTCCGGAGGACACGTCCATCAAGAGCGAGTTATCCCTCTGGCGCGGCAGGCGGAACTCCAGGAAGCCCCCTCCGGCGTCCTTCGGGACGCATTCGAATTCTCCCCCAACGGGATTCCCGTCGAGGTCATACCCCGATATGCTTCCCCTGACCAGAAAGTCCAGGTTCCCGCCCGGAGGCTCCAGTTTCATCCTGACCAGGCAGTATTCCTTCGACAGCACGGCGCTGCGGCTGACAATCTCTCCGACGGCCTTCACGGGTCTGGACCAGAGCCTGACCGGAGGGCAGTCGCTCCCCTTCGGGATCACTATCCCCTGCCCGTGGACGAATGTCTCCCGGTCTCCCAGCGCCACGGTGGCATAGAGAAAGCCTCTCGGCACGGGCCTCCGGTACTCCCCTCCGGCCTCCAGAGTGTCGGTGACCGCCTCCTCCTCAAGGCTGAGATAGACCGAATACCGGCTGTCCTCCACGCTCTCCTCTGTGGAGAGTACCAGCACGCAGGGGCAGCCGTCCCTGTCCTCCTTGATGCAGGAAGACAGGGCCAGCGCCAGAGCGCTAAAAAACAAAGGAAAGAGCCAGCGTGACATCGTTTGGAAGGATGAAGAATCTGTTTCCCGACGCCTCGGTGAGGCCGCAGACCGGGCAGGAGTAGCGTTTGTAGATGTCGTAGCCTCCCCAGAGACCGAGCCCGACGTCGAGGTTGACATGAGGTGCGAGCATGTGGGTGTAACCGGCCGAAAAGCCGGCGCCGAACCGGTCGCCTTCCTCGGTCCTGGCGGAGATGAGGCCGCCCCAGTTGTATTCCTGGTACTGCACCTTGCCGCTTACCCACCAGCCGGAATAGACGTACCATGGCCAGTAGCGCACGCCGAGGGAATAGGCCTGCTGCCTCGAAGAGATCGGGTCCCCGTTTCCCTTTTTAAAGTGGAAGGGGTTATAGCGGGCCGACGCGGCGAGGGTCCAGTGACGGGCCACGGCAACGGACCCTTCCAGATTGAGAGTCAGCATATTGACATATCCGAGCACATTGGTCGAAAGGCTGACCTTCTGCGCTCCCGCCCCCAAACATCCGAGGAGCAGAAGCGCCGTGAGAATCCACTTTTTCATAGCCTAACGGTAACGTTCGAAGACCTGTTCGATAAGGGCCTGGCGGTCGGGATAAAGGGCTGTCAGCGCGGCCTGCAGCGTCTCCCTGGAGACTGACTCTCCCTTAAGCGCGGCATAGATCTCCGAGCAGGTGAATCCCCTCTCGTAGAGGTAACGGAATATCTGGGGATAGAACCACCATGCGGTGCCGAACTCCGGCATCGAACCGCCGTAACGATCCTTGAAAAGCTTGCTCTCCATGAAGTAGGCCCACATCTCGCCCACTTCGCAGTAACCCGCGTCCTTATCCCCTGCGGAACCGTAGCTTGCGGAGCTCGACGAAATAGAGGACATAAGAATGAAGTATATATACTTTTCCCAATAGGAATTCCCTACCTGGGAATAGTGCGATGCGTGGGAGAGCTCGTGGACAGTCGTCGCATAGATGTCGGCGAAAGACTCCGATTCCTTGGTCCCGATTATAATATCCGGCAGGAAACACTTCAGGAGGGTGCCGTAGCCCTTGAGGAAAGTGTTCACGACTCCGTTCTCCACGACAGCGCCGTGGTGCAGCATAGGTGCCGCGCTTTTCCCGAGGGACTTGAAGATCCAAAGGCGTGTGTCGTTGGGCGGAGTCTTGATGTTCAGGTCGTCCTCGCCGCAGCGGGAGAAGAAGTCGTAGGCGGCGTTATTGACTGCGCAGCGGCGGAAAATCTTGTCCTCGGAAGTGCCGGTGACGGTGTAGCTGAGCCCTTCCGGCGAGCCCTTGCCGAGGGTGGATACCGAGGCCGGGACGAGAATAAGGTTCATCCCTATCGAAAACTTCATGGAGTTCTTGAAAACAAGCCTGTAGCGCGGCTTGGCGGAGAATTTCTTGGACATCTGGTAGTAGCCGTCGCGGTCGGTGTAGCAGTGGGCGAACTTCACGAAACTGTTGCATGAGACCCTCACTCCGGAGACGCCTACGGGCTTGCCGCCGGCAAAGTCCGGATCGACCACGGTTATGCGCCCGGCGGGGCTGTAGGAGGCCGCCTTCGTCTCCGGCGAAATCATGTCTCCGTTACCCGTCAGGATATAGGATTCCCTTTCGACGGCCTCCCAGTCGATGCCGTCGCCGCGGGTGACCATGTCGTTCTCCGCGATATAACACTCGTCGAGGAGTTCGTGGACTATCCCTTCCGGGAAAACGAAATCGTGAGGCACCACGGCATACTGCCACGTGATATCCTCATCATCGATCGAAGGGTCGTGGTACCAGTCACCTTCGACTACGATACGGTAGTCGAGGGGGTGGTCGGTGAGATGGACCCCGAGGGAAACGAGCGTCTCGACCTCCTCGTCGGTGGTCGGAAGGAACCTTACATAAAGGTCGGTCGGAGTGATGTCCTCCCTGCCAGCCTTGGTAGGATAGAGCTTTTCCAGGGCCTTAGTGATGTTCTGGATGGCATAGGGGTCCTCCAGCTTCTCCCCGAGGACTATCTGGTCGTGGGAGAGGTTGGGGTCGGGATAGCTGCCGGACAGGTCAGTGGTGCCGGGGACTTGCTCCCTGTTGCAGGAGCAGAGCGCCGCAAGAAGCAGCGCGAGAGGAAGTAATGTTTTTCTCATAGCTTTTGCGTTTTTGTTTTCCGCAAAAGTAGAGAAGGCTATCCGTGTAAAATAATTGACAAACGTTTATTTTAAAAACCGCCCTGCAGGCATCTGCAAGGCGGCTTTTCAAACGTTTAAGCGAAAAAAACGCACTAAAAATAGACAATAGTCTTCTTCTCGATGGCTGAGAGAAGCTGGTTGGCAAGGCGGCTGACGCCGAAGCGGAAGAGGCCTTTGCCAAGCCACTCGCGGCCGAGGATGGTCGAGACGATGGAGTAGTAGCAGACGGCGTCCATCGCGGAAGAGATGCCGCCGGCGGCCTTGAAGCCCACCTTGCGGCCGGTCTTCTCATAGAATTTCTTGATGCACTCGCACATAACGTAGGCGGCTGCAGGGGTCGCGTTGACCTCGACCTTGCCGGTAGAAGTCTTGATGAAATCGGCTCCGGCTTCCATAGCGAGGAAAGAGGCTGCCGCAATCTTGTCGGAAGTGACGAGAAGGCCGGTCTCGAGGATGACCTTGAGGATGACGGGACGGCCGAGGGCGGCGGAAGTCTCGTCGATGCACTTGCGGATCTGGGCGATCTCGGAAGAGGCCTTGTCGAACTCGCCGGCGAGGAAGCTGTTGAGCGCGAGGACGATGTCTATCTCCTCGGCACCGGCCTCGATGGCCCTCTTCACTTCGAGTATCTTCACCTCGGTGAAGCTCTGGGAAGTCGGGAAGCAGCCGGCCACGGTCGTGATGTGGACATCGGGATAGTGGCGGCGGGCCTTGACGGTGGCCGCGAAGTTGGGATAGACGCAGATCGAAGCGGGAAGCGGATAGTCGGGATAATCAACCTTGAAGGCGTTGACCTTGCCGACGAGCTTCTCGACGGACTTTTCAGTGTCCGTCGTGGAGAGGGTCGTGAGGTCCATCATTGAGAAGCAGTCCCTGAGGACCTGGTCGGAGACGACTTTGTCGAGGTTCGAGGCGATCATGTCGAGCTGGCGTCCCATGGCCTCCCTGTCGGGGGCGTAACCGTACTTTGTGAGTATTTCAGTCATATTCTTGAATTATTTGTTTTCAACCGTTTATCCTTATCCGGAAGCCCTCGTCCAGGAGGGGCTTCACCAGAGAGCGCATCTCTTCTTCGCTGTAGGGACGGAGCCCCTGCATCGGGGTCTCCCTCGCTATCGTGTACACCATTGTCTCCCTCGGGCGCAGCCGCCTCACGATGTCCATCCAGAGCGAAAGGTTGGGCTCCGAGCCGGTCTCGAAGACCGGGCTCCGGAGAAACATCGTCTGGAGGATGAAATCTCCCCCGAACCTCTCAAGTCCCGAGACTATCCGGGCGACGCTGTACTCTCCCTGCGGAGAATTGACTGCCCGGGCGCCTTCATCCGTTGCCGCATCTATCTTGAGGATGGGGCTGTCCACTTTCCTCAGGGCCTGAAAGACATCCTCCTTCCAAATCCGCGTAGCATTGGAAAGGACGGAAACCCTTGCAGAAGGATAGAACCTGTCCCTGAGGGCGATGGTGCCGTCCACGATGGGAGCAAAATCCGGATTGAGGGTCGGCTCCCCGTCGCCGGAAAATGTAATGGAATCGATCGCCGTCCCGGCGGCCGCACATTCCGACAATTTATCTTCAAGGGCTGCAAGCACATCTTCTGTTGAAGGAATCCTGCGGTCCTCGCGACCGTCCCTGTTCCAACCGCACTCGCAGTAGATGCAGTCAAAGTTACATAATTTTCCGTTCTCCGGCAAAAGATTTATGCCGAGGGAGCGGCCGAGCCTCCTGGAGAAAATTGGTCCGAAGACCGTCTTCTCCCTCATCATACGAGCCTCCTTGACGCGCTGGCGTCAGTAAGGCGTCCTTCGGGGGAAAGACCCCCGATGAGGACGATTCCGGGACGTTTGAGAGGCTCTATCGTCCCGAATCTCCCGCTCTTGCCGAGGAATTCGGCCCCGTTCCGGCAAGCCCAGATGAGCATCTCGCCGAGGGGGACATCGCTGAAGTTTTCCTGCAGGCAACGAAGTTCGGACACCATGTCGAGACTGTCGTTGCTCGAGAGCGAATCGGTGCCGACGCATATGGGAATGCCGCTTCTGCGCATAAGATCTATGGGCGGGAGGGCATTGTGGATAAACAGGTTGGACCTAGGGCAGACCGCGAAGAAAGGATGGGCGAGGATACGGCGGGCGAGAGATGCGCCGTACTCGTCGAGGCAGACCTCGTGGACGAGAAGCACATTGCCCTCTACCGGGCTCTCAAGGCCGGCGATAAGGCGGGCGAGAAAGTATTTGAGGGATATCTCCCCCGTCACGGGAGGGGTGCTCATCCCGGCGGCCTTGCGGTTCTCCCAAAGAGGACCGCTGCCGTGCATGAGCATCTCCTCTTCCTCCGGGGACTCCTCGCTGTGGAAGGAGAGGAAACCGGAGTTAAGACCCTCGATGCTGGAACGGGTGATGAGCTCGGGGCTCATCGTGTAGCAGGAATGGGGCGTCGGGGCGGCGTCCAGGCCGAAGGACTGAGCCCTCGCCCTCAGATTTCGCACGTCCTCGATAATGGCCTGGCAGTCTTCCGGCTCGGTGCCGAACACCTCGAGGAAAGTCCTCGTGTACATAGGATGCGAGGCCTTGACTTCAAAAGAGTCGTCGCAGTTGCTGATATCCGCCATCGCCGTGACTCCGGCCTTCCACATCAGGTCCATCTGCTCTTTAAGCGCCGCGATCTTGCGCGGGCGGCTGGAGGTATCCCTTAGAGCGTTGATCTGGTCGATAAAGCCGGCCATGCCGGTCCCCTTGCTGAAACGGCCCTTGAGGTAGGACAGTTCCACGTGGCAATGGGCGTTGACGAAGCCGGGCACCAGGGCGCCGTCGTACCACTCCTCTTCCAGGGAGGGGTCCTCCGACACTCCGACGCGGACGACCTCGCCGTCCTCATCCACCTCGACGAAACCGTTTTCGAGGGGTTCGGCCGAGGTCAGCGTATATAGATATTTTGCTGCAATCCTTCTCATTCCAAATCTGTTGTCAGCGTATCGACCTTCGGAGAGTCAATCTTAAGCGAATCGACTTTCAAAGAATCGATTTTCAGCGAATCGACTTTAAGCGAGTCTATTCTCAGCGAATCCACCGCGGCGGTGTCTATGACGAAGCCGGGACCTGTGTAAATGGTATCGGACGGTCTCCTGACGAAGAAGACTTCGAGGTTGGAGTCCACCTGTACGAGGTTCCCTCCCTTCCAGACAGAATCCGGGGAGAAACGGAGCATCATCTGCTCGCGGCGCCTTCCTATCTCGCGGAGCCTCTCGTCGTGGAGGGTAATGGACTCCTCGAGACGGCGGATGGATTTACTCTTCGCCCCGAGAAGGTCCGCGGCCTTCTTGAGCATCCTGGCGTAGCGCTCGGTGTCGCCCATATAGTGCTCGACGCTCTTGAGATAGTCGTCGGTCGTGTAGCCGTAGGATTCGAATATGGGTTCGTAGAGCAGGGATGTGTCCACCTGCCGACGGGCGGAGGGGTTGTCCTTTACCCACTCATCGGCGAGGAACATGTCGGCATATATCTTTACAAACGTCCTGCGCGGGATGACCTTCGCCCTCGAACACGAGAACAGAAGCATCCCCGCCGCGAGGACGGCAAAGACTATATGCAGGATCCTTTTCACTACCTCAGGACAGCTCCGAATTCACGCTGGTAAGCGGCGAGGATCCAGCCCATCGCGCCTTCGACATCGGCGTCGGTGAGGGTACGCTCCGGATCCTGGAGTATGAAGTTGATGGCGTACTGCTTCTTGCCCGAAGGGATCTTGTCTCCGCGGTACACATCGAAGAGGGAGACCTCCCGGAGCAGCTTTTTCGCGCTCCGGAATGCGCTCTTCCTGAGGTCCGCATAGCTGACGCCCTCGTCCAGGAGGAGGGCCAGGTCACGGCTGACCTCGGGGAAGCGCGGGAGGGGCTTGAAGGTGAACTTGTCCCTCTTTATGAGGGTAAAGAGCACAGGCCACGAGATCTCTGCGGCATAGACCGCCTGGCGGATGCCGAACTTCTTCGCGAGGGCGGGATTGACCGTGCCGAAGGTCGCGAGAAGAAGGCCCTGCCCGGGGAGGGAATAGGTGACGCCCTCGGAGAAGATATCCGACGGGGCGGCTTCAGTAACCATCTGCGACGCATCGATGCGGTAGCGGCTGAAGAGAAGGTCCACATAGCCCTTGAGGAGGAAGAAATCGCTCTTCTCCTGGCCTCTGCGCCATTCCTTGGGAGAGGCGCCGGTCATATGGATGGAGAAGTTCTGGTGCTCCTCGTAGCCCTCGAGCGTCCTGCCGTCCTTCTCCGGGAGCCTGCGGTAAACCGAGCCGTACTCGAAGATTCGGAGATACGGGATCTGGCGGTTGAGGTTGTATGCTATGACCTCCAGGCCGCTGAGGATCAGCGTCTGGCGCATTACATTGAGGTCGGAGCTGAGAGGGTTCACAAGACGGACGCAGTTCTCAGCCGGGAAGGTCTTCAGGGAAGTGTAGTATTCTTCCTTGGTGAGGGAATTGTTCATCACCTCGTTGAAACCGTTGGAGGCGAGGAAATTGGATATATTGTTGCGCACGGCTTCCGGCTCCGGGGAGGCGCCGGGGTTCACGGAGACCCTCATCGACTCGGGGAGTTCGATGTTGTTGTAGCCGTAGATACGGAGGATTTCCTCGACGACGTCGCACTCGCGCGTCACGTCAACCATGTAGGTAGGAGCCTTGACGGTCACCTTGCCTTCTCCTGTGGGGATTATCTCGTACTGGAGGGCCTCCAGGATGCCAAGAATGACATCGTGGCCTATCTTCTTGCCGATGAACGCCTCAATCCTGTCGAGGTCGAGGTCGATGACGGCCTTCTCCACGGGGCGGGAGACCACCTCGACCATGTCGCCGCAGACCTTGCCGCCGGCAATCTCGGTGATGAGCGCCGCGGCCCTCCTGGCGGCGAAGAACGCCATCGCAGGATCCGCGCCCCTTTCGAAACGGAAGGAGGCGTCGGTCTGCAGGCCGTGGGCCTTGGAGGTCTTGCGGATGGAACCGGGGTCGAAATATGCGCCCTCGATGAAGACGTTGACGGTCTTTTCCGTCACGCCCGAATCGTTGCCGCCGAATACGCCGGCGATGCACATGGCCCTTTCAGTGTCGGCTATGACCATATCGGAAGGCAGGAGAGCGCGGTCCGCTCCGTCGAGGGTCACGATGTGCTCCCCTTCCGCGGCGCGCCTCACGACGACCTTTCCGCCGCCGATCATGTCGGCGTCAAAGGTGTGGAGGGGCTGTCCGAGCTCGAAGAGGATGTAGTTGGAGATATCGACGACGTTGTTGATGGGGTTGTGGCCTATCGAGAGGAGCTTTTTCTGGAGCCACTCGGGGGAAGGGCCGACCTTGACGCCGCGGACGGTGATGCCGGAATACAAGGGGGCGCCGGCACCGTCGAGGACCTCGACGGGGATGGCCTCACCCTCGCCGGAGACTTTCTCCGGGGCTTCGGGCTTCACCAGTTCGCAGGGGATTCCCTTCGCCTTGAGACCGGCGTAGAGGTCGCGGGCGACTCCCCAGTGGGAGGCCGCGTCCACGCGGTTCGCCGTGATCTCGTATTCTATGACGGCCTCGGTCCCGAGGTGGAGGAATTCCTTTGCGGGAGTGCCCGGGACGGCGTCTTCCGGAAGGACCATGATTCCGTCGTGGGACGTTCCGATGCCGAGCTCGTCCTCGGCGCAGATCATGCCGAAGGACTCGACGCCGCGTATCTTTGACTTCTTGATCTTGAAGTCTCCGGGAAGCACCGTGCCTATGCGGGCGAAGAGGACCTTCTGCCCGGCCGCC
This sequence comes from uncultured Bacteroidia bacterium, assembly GCA_902791945.1. Taxonomy (GTDB): domain Bacteria; phylum Bacteroidota; class Bacteroidia; order Bacteroidales; family UBA932; genus Cryptobacteroides. The sequence goes on along the minus strand of CADAXR010000023.1, from coordinate 12,523 downwards.
ACGTTGGGGGCGCCACAGACGACCTGGACAGGCTCCGGGGAGCCGTCATCGACAGTCGTAATGTGGAGGTGATCCGAATCGGGGTGCATCTCGCAAGTAAGGACCCTGGCGACGACAACGCCTGCAAGGCCCCCTGGAATCTCTTCCTGCTCTTCAACAGAATCGACCTCGATGCCTATCGAAGTCATCGCATCAGCAATCTCCTGAGGAGTCAGGCCGCACTTCAAATAATCCTTTAACCAGTTGTACGATATCTTCATACTGCAAAAACTTTATCCAACGATATCCTCTTTTGTAAACAGGGAACTCACGAACTCCTTCCGGTCGAAGACCTTCAGGTCGTCTATCCCTTCTCCTATTCCTATGAATTTGACCGGGATACGGAACGTGTCCACTATGCCGGCAACGACGCCGCCCTTGGCGGAGCCGTCGAGTTTCGTCACGGCGAGCGCCGTCACCGAAGTGGCCTTCGAGAACTCACGGGCCTGGACGAAGGCATTCTGGCCGGTCGAGCCGTCGAGCACGAGGAGCACCTCGTGCGGCGCGTCCGGAACGACCTTCCCGATGACCGTGCGTATTTTGGAGAGCTCGTTCATCAGGTCTATGCGGTTGTGGAGGCGGCCGGCGGTGTCTATGATCACCGCATCGGCGCCGCGGGAGACCGCCGCCTTGACCGAATCGAAAGCCACCGACGCCGGGTCGGCACCCATATCCTGCTTTACTATGTCCGCCCCGGCCCTTTCGGCCCAGACGGTAAGCTGCTCGACGGCGGCGGCGCGGAAAGTGTCCGCCGCACCGACGATGACCTTTTTGCCTTGCGAAGCGAGCATCGAGGCGAGCTTCCCGATGGTTGTCGTCTTCCCCACTCCGTTGACTCCGACAACGAGGATGACAAGGGGCTTTTTGGAGAAATCAAACGGCACCACCTCTTCGCTCTCATCGACTTTGAGGAGCTTGCCGATCTCGTCGCGGAGAAGGTCCACGAGTTCGTCCATCGACATATATTTGTCCCTGGAGACGCGCTCCTCGAGGTTGTCGATCAGTTTGAGGGTCGTCTCGACGCCCATATCCGTCGCGATGAGGGCTTCCTCTATCGCGTCAAGGACCTCGTCATCAACCCTTGACTTTCCGACAATCGCTCTCGAGAGCCTCTGGAAGAAGCCCTCGTTGGTCTTTTTAAATCCTTTATCGAACAATCCCATATCCTACAAATATAATCATTTTTCGGCACGGGCGACGATGAGGGAGGAGTTTTTGTTGTATCCTATGGAGAAAGTGAGGGGGTTTATGCCGGGTTCGGAGTATTTCTTCACAAGGTCCTTCTGATAGACGTCCGGGCCGAAAGCGCTCAGGGGGTGGACATAGGATCCGTAGAGGGTGACGTTCCACTTGTCCGGGGAGAAGAACCTGTAAGGGATGCCGGAATCGTCCTGGACCACGGCGAAGGAGTGGGCGAGGATGCCGTCCCTCACTCTTGAATACTGGTCCTCGTGGAGGCAGTAGGAGCAGGACTTCACGAAAGAGACCGTCGTCGCGGGGTCAAGCCCGTCCATCAGGGCCACGAAGTCCGGCTCAAGATGTTTATCCTTGAGATTGGTGGATATATAGAACAGAGTCTTGCCTTTTTCATCGCCTTCCTTGAAATAGGATATCTCGGCCTTGGGACCGTCGGCCTTTATGGCCGAAATGGAGTAGCCCATCCTCGCCATAAGGACGGATATCATCGGGACGGTGCCGTCCACGGCATCCTTGCCGAGGTCGTCCTTCATCGACTTCGTGATGAAGTAGCTCTTGCGAAGGTGAGTGCTGAGAGCGCGCCTGTAGATGCCGAAATTTTCGGCGGTGAAATCCTTTTCGCAGATAGCCTTCCCCGCCGGCTCGAGGCCGAAGAGATACAGAGTGTCGGCCGAAGGGAAGAACGCCGCCACATAGGAGAAGTCCGGGCCGCCGAAGGTATAGAAGACCGTCCTTGCGCGGGAGTCGATGTCGGCGAGGTCGCTCTTCCTGAGGGCGTCGACCTCGTCCAGCGCCTTGCTGCACTGCTTCCAGAGTTCGTCGAGGGCGGCGTGATGGGACTTCCATGCGGCACCGGCCATGACCTTGGCCCTGGGGCTGTCCGAAGGGATTTCCATACCGGCCATGATGCGTGCGCACTCGGTGAGGGCCGCATCCGCGACCGGAGAGGCAACCCCGGCGACGGCAACGCTGTCTGCCGGCTCACTGCCAACCTGGCCCGACGTCCTGCGTCCTCCGCAGGAAAACGCTGCGGAGAGGGCGATGAGAAGAAGAACTGCTTTTTTCATTTTCTGAACAACTTGTTTGCGTAATAGACGGCCGTGCCGAGAAGAAGAGTCCCGGCGCTCATAATAGTAGTCCACATTGCGGCCTGCTCCCCTGTGACGAAGGTCTTGATAAAGTCCTCCCTCACGAGATAGATCACGGAGAACAGTATGGGGATCATAAAAAGGACCGGGACCACAGGATAGCCGACGGTGCGGTAGCCTTCCTTAGGCTTGCCGCCGCGCTTTCTCAGAACGAATATCCCTGCGACCGTCATCACGGCGCAAAGGCTGAGGAGGATGCCGGCGTATTTTGTCACGATCTCGAACGTCCCGGTGAGGATCAGCGCGAGGGCGAGGGCGTACTGGAAGGCCATCGCCTTCAGGGGAACGCCTTTGCCGTTCCTTCCGTTAAGGAAACGGAGTATCCTGTAATCCTTGCCCATCTGCTCGGAGACCCTTGGTCCTATGAACACCATCGAACTGATGCTGGAAAGAAGGAGGAACGCTATGGTCCCGCCCATCACGGCGCCGGCCCCGGGGCCCATCATCCTCACCGCCGAGATGAGTCCTATCTCGACCTCACCCTTCATTTCGCCGACAGGGGTCGAACGGAGGAACACGACGTTGAGAAGGATGTACATGACGCTCACCAGGACTGTCGAGAGCAGCAGCGAACGCGGGAGATTGCGCCTCGCGTCGGCAATCTCGCCGGAGATGTAGGCCGAGGCGTTCCAGCCCGAATACGCATAATAGACCCAGATGATAGCAACGGCGAAACCGGAGTTGAATACCATCGAAGGAGAGAAACTCTCCACCGAAGGAGCAAAGCTCTGCGGCTCGAACGGCAGGGTGAAGCCGAGGATGATAAACACCGCGATGACCACTATCTTCAGCCCTGTGAGGACGCCCTGAAGGACGCCGCTGGTCCTGAGTGTGAAGCAGTGGGTCAGGGTGATGAGCGTCAGTACCGCCGCAGCCACCAGCTTCGGCGGCACCTGCGGCATCAGAGGTTCGAAATACGATGAAAACGCCATGCTGGCAAGGGCTATCGGCCCGGCGAATCCCACAATAAGGGATATCCAGCCGGCAATGAAGCCGGCGTAAGGGCCGTAGATCCCGTTCATGTAGTGGTACTCGCCGCCGGAGCCCGGAAGTGTCGCACCTATCTCGCCATAGACGAGGGATCCGCAAAGGGCGATGAGGCCGCCGATCATCCAGAGGATGATGATGGCCACGAAATTCTCGGTCGTGAGGAGCTGGAAGCCGAGTGAGGTGAAGACCCCGGTCCCGACCATGTTGGCGACGACGAAGGCCGACGCAGTCCACAGAGAAAACTTACCCTTTTCGGAAACCATAATTGAGGACAAATGTAGTGATTCTTCCCCGTTTAATCAAAAAAGCAGTCCCTACAAAGAGACTGCTTTTAACAGATAGTAAAGGAGGAACTATTTCTTTGCGAAGAAATCCTTCTCCTTGCCGTCCTCGAGGAGCTGCTCTACGAAAACGTAGGCGCCGGTCTTCGGGGATTTGTCCATCCGGATGCACTTGACCATGCGCTTCGCACCGGCCTTCGCATCAAATGTTGCAACAGCTTTCTTTGCCATAGTTTAATCTCCTTTAATTATTTGATCTCACGGTGAACAGTGACCTTCTTGAGGAAGGGGTTGTACTTCTTGCGCTCGAGACGCTCGGGAGAGTTCTTCCTGTTCTTGGTGGTGATGTAGCGGGACATCCCGGGGACGCCGCTCTCTTTCTGCTCGGTGCACTCAAGGATGACCTGCACCCTGTTTCCTTTAGCTTTCTTTGCCATGACTTACAAGTTTAAACAAGGTTTACGTATCCTTTCTTCTGGGCATCCTTGATGGCGGCGTCGAGGCCGACCTTCTCGATGATCCTCATACCTTTGCAGGTAACTTTGAGGGTGATGAACCTCTGCTCGCTTTCGGACCAGAACCTCTTGGTCTTGAGGTTGAGGTCGAAGTGACGCTTTGTGCGGAGTTTGGAGTGGGCCACGTTGTTGCCGACCATCCTCTTCCTGCCGGTTATTTGACAAACCTTTGACATAATATTTTTCCTCTATTTGATTCTAAACGGTTTATGGGGGTGCAAATATCGTTTAAAAATTGGTGAATTGCAAAAAAACTACACAATTTTAAAGAATCTGCGCCATCTGATATTTGACGGGAACCTTCTGTTCCTGTCGGTAGAGAGCCAGATGATGGACGGACGGCCGACAATATGATCCTCCGGAACGAAACCCCAGTACCTGGAGTCGAGGGAGTTATGGCGGTTGTCGCCCATCATGAAGTAGTAGTCCTGCCTGAAAGTGTAGGTGGAAGCCTCTTCGCCGTTGATAAAGATCTTTCCTTCCGGGTCAACATCGAGAGTGTTGTGCTCATAGTCGCGGATGATTCTCTCGTAGAGGGGAAGGTTTTCCGCGGTGAGGCTGACGGTCGCGCCCTTCTCGGGGATCCACAGCGGGCCGTAGTTGTCACGGGTCCAGAGGGTCTGGGTGAAGGGGAACAGCGACAGGAAGGTGTCCGGAGCGTCCGGAGGATAGACGTCGAGAGCCGGGGTGATCTCCACTACGGAGGAAAGGGCCTTGACCTTTTCCAGCATCGCGGAAGTCAGCGGCATCCTGGGGTATCCCGGAAGCCTGGGATCGTAGTAAAGCTCGCCGGTGTTGAGACCTATTTTATCGAGGGTGCGGGGGTTGAGTTTCTCCCTGGTGCGGACGACGTAGGTCAGCTGCACGCCGGGATAGACTTCCTGCTGCTCCTGCCCGATCCATACAAGGCCGTCACGGACAGAGAGCGTATCGCCCGGGAGGGCGACGCAGCGCTTGACGTAATGGTCGGTCTTGTCGGCGGGTCTCACGATGAGCGGTCCGAAATTCTCCACCGTGTACTTCCTCCCGGAAGTGCGGACCCAGGCGTAGTAATCCTCGGTCGGCGCCTTGGTGAGGACAGTGTCTCCGTTGGGGAAATTGAAGACCACGCAGTCTCCCCTCCTGACGCTCCGGAAGCCCTTAAGACGACGGTAGTCGTTCTTGATAAGGGTGGAGTAGGACTCGCAGCCGAAGGCGCGGTTATGGGTGAAGGGGATGGTGAGAGGGGTCTCGGGGATCCTAGGGCCGTAGGTGAGCTTGCTTACGAAGAGGTGATCTCCCGTGTAAAGGGAGCTTTCCATCGAGGAGGAAGGGATCTTGAACGCCTGGAAGAAGAAAATATTGATGAACGTGACGACAACGACGGCGAAGATTATCGCGTCGAGCCAGTCGAGCCACACGTTGTGCTTCTCGCCTTCCTTGTACTCTTTTTTCCAGAAGAGCCACTTCACCTTTTTGGTGACGAGAAGGTCGAAGATTACGGCGAGGCCGATGAGCCACCAATAGTTTCCGAGCCAGATGACCCACAGCAGATAGAGGACCGACCAGAAGCCGAACCTCACCCACCTGTTATGGACAAAATCCTTCCAGCCCACTTTCAGATGCTATTTTACGGAGTTGACGATAGCCTCGAAAGCCTGCGGGTTGTTCATCGCGAGGTCGGCGAGGACCTTGCGGTTGAGACCGATGTTCTGCTTTGCGAGACGTCCCATAAACTGGGAATAAGTGAGGCCATACTGGCGGGAAGCGGCGTTGATACGCTGGATCCAAAGGGAACGGAACTCTCTTTTCTTTGCCCTGCGGTCGCGATAAGCGTAGGTGAGACCTTTTTCGTAGGTGTTCTTCGCGACAGTCCAGACATTCCTCCTGGCGAGGAAGTTACCGCGGGTCCTGGAGAGGATCTTCTTGCGGCGCGCCCTTGAGGCGACTGAGTTAACTGATCTTGGCATTTGTTTGATTTTTTTGGAGGCAGTGACCTTCTCTTAAAGGTTCTTCAGACTGCGTTCCAGTTAAACATTAATTGGTTCTTAGAGGACGAGGAGCTCTTTTACTCTCTTGACGTCGACATCAGCGAGGATGGCGAAGTGGTCAAGATTTCTCTTCTGCTTCTTGGTCTTCTTGGTGAGGATGTGGCTGTGGTAAGCGTGCTTCCTCTTGATCTTTCCCGATCCGGTAAGCGTGAAACGCTTTTTGGCACCGGAGTTGGTTTTGAGCTTTGCCATTGTTGAACAAAATTTTAATTGAACTATATATGTCCCGTCACGGGATCATTTCTTTTTTACGGGGGCGAGCATCATAGTCATACGCTTGCCCTCAAGTACAGGCATGTTCTCAGCCCTTCCATACTCCTCGAGCTCCACTGCGAAGCGGAGAAGCTGCTTCTCGCCCTGCTCGGCGAACTGGATCGAACGTCCCCTGAAAAAGATCGTCGCCTTGACCTTGGAGCCTTCCTGAAGGAAGCCCTGCGCGTGGCGGAGCTTGAACTGGAAGTCGTGCTCGTCGGTGTTGGGACCGAAACGGATCTCCTTGATAACGACCTTGGAGGCGTTCTGCTTCATCTCCTTCGCCTTCTTCCTCTGCTGGTAGAGGTACTTCTGGTAGTCGAGTATCTTGCACACGGGGGGCTCAGCCTTGGCGCTGATCTCCACGAGGTCAAGTTCGAGGGCCTCTGCCATTGCGAGGGCCTTGGAGAACGGGTAGATACCCTGCTCCGGAACATTCTCGCCGACAAGGCGGACTTCGGGGGCCGTTATCTCCCTGTTGGTGCGAAGCTCATTGTCGTCTTTCTGACGCTGAGCCTGGGCGTTCACCGCGGGACGCGAGGGGCGGGGTCCCGAGAAGTGAGGTTTGTAGGGCATTAAACTTTTTTTACGTTAAACTTACTTTTACATTCGCTTTACGAGAGCTCGCCGCGGACGATTCCGCGGACGAACTCCACAAGGCCTTCAACGGTCATCGACCCTTCGTCCTTGCCGTCCTTCCTCACGGAAACGGTCGATTCGGCGACTTCTTTCTCTCCGACGATGACAAGAAGAGGTATCCTCATGAGGGACACTTCGCGTATCCTTTTGCCGAGGGTCTCGTTCCTGTCGTCGACAGAAGCGCGAATATCGGAATTATTCAGCAAACTGCAAACTTTTTTTGCATAATCTGCATATTTTTCGCTGATCGGCAGTACTTTGACCTGGTCCGGCTGCAGCCAGAGGGGCAGGTGACCCGCCGTGTGCTCGAGGAGCACGGCGACGAATCTCTCGATAGAGCCGAAGGGAGCACGGTGGATCATCACCGGGCGGTGACGGCCTCCGTCGGCCCCGACGTACTCGAGGTCGAAGCGCTCGGGAAGGTTGTAGTCGACCTGGATCGTGCCGAGCTGCCAGCTGCGGCCGATGGCGTCCTTGACCATGAAGTCGAGCTTGGGACCGTAGAAAGCGGCCTCGCCGGTCTCGACGACATAGGGAAGGCCCTTTTTCTTCGCGGCCTCGATGATGCCGTTCTCGGCCCTCTCCCAGTTCTCGTCGGAACCGATGTATTTCTCACGGTTCTTGGGATCGCGGAGGGAGACCTGGGCGGTGAACTTGTCGAAATTGAGGGTCTTGAAGACGTAGAGGATAAGGTCTATGACCTTCTCGAACTCCTCCTGGAGCTGGTCCGGACGGCAGAAAAGGTGAGCGTCGTCCTGCGTGAAGCCGCGCACACGAGTAAGGCCGTGGAGCTCGCCGCTCTGCTCATAGCGGTAGACCGTACCGAACTCCGCGAAACGGAGCGGAAGGTCGCGGTACGAACGCGGAGCGCTGCGGTAGATCTCGCAGTGGTGAGGGCAGTTCATGGGCTTGAGCATGAACTCTTCGCCCTCCTGCGGGGTCTTGATAGGCTGGAAGGAATCCTTGCCGTACTTGGCGTAGTGGCCGGAGGTCACATAGAGGTCCTTGCCGCCGATGTGAGGGGTCACGACCGGAAGGTAACCGATCTCGCCCTGCTTCTTGCGGAGGAAGTTCTCAAGGATGTTGCGCAGGACGGCGCCGCGGGGCAGCCACAGGGGAAGACCTGCGCCGACACGGGTGGAGAAGGTGAAAAGTTCCATCTCCTTGCCGATCTTGCGGTGGTCCCTCTTCTTGGCCTCTTCGAGGACGACGAGGTATTCGTCGAGGAGCGACTTCTTGGGGAAGGTCACGCCATAGACGCGGGTGAGCTGGTTTCTCTCCTGGTCTCCCCTCCAGTAGGCACCGGCGAGGGAGGTTATCTTGACGGCCTTGATGAGCTCCGTGTTCCTCAGATGAGGGCCGCGGCAGAGGTCGGTGAAGGCGCCGTTCGAATAATATGTGATCGTACCGTCCTCGAGCTCGGAGATGAGCTCGACCTTGTACTGGTCGCCCTTTTCGGTGAAATACTTGAGCGCGTCGGCCTTGGAGACCTCCTTGCGGACGAAGTCCTCCTTGCCTCGGGCAAGCTCGAGCATCTTGTCCTCGATCTTCTTGAAGTCGGCGTCGGAGACGGCCTGGCCGCCGAAATCGACGTCATAGTAGAAGCCGTTCTCCACGGCGGGACCGATACCGAACTTCACGCCGGGATAGAGGGCCTCGAGGGCCTCGGCGAGAAGATGGGAGGAAGAGTGCCAGAACACTTTCTTTCCTTCCGGATCGTCCCATTTGAGGAGCTTCAGGCAGACATCCTCGCTGATGGGGCGGGTCACGTCAATGACGGTCCCCTTGGCCTCCGGATCGTCTCCGGGCCTTTTGATCTCGGCTGCAAGGACTTCAGCCGCAAGCCTCGGGCTGATGCTTTCGGCTATACCGTAGGCGGTAATCCCTTCTTCGTACGACCTGACGCTTCCGTCAGGGAATTTCACACTTATCATATCTCTTTTTTTTAGGTCCCGTCAAGACTCGGGACAATCGTGCAAAGATACGAAATATTTTCTATCTTTGTGCTCAAAGACATTTGTGTAATGAAAGACACTCTATCAAACGGTGCATCCTGGAACGAGGCCGCAAAGGCGGGCCTCTATTTCGGTGCAATATCCTCGGCATACCTCGGCCTCACGGAGCTCATCCAGCTTGTCGGAAGCGCGGTGCTCCAGGGATTCCTTACAACGGTGGTCTGGGCAGGAAAGCTCGCCCTGTGCATCTGGCTGATGGTTTTCCTTATGAGAAAACTCGTCGGCAAGTACTCCGGGGTGACTAATAGCGACACCTTCCGCTTCGGCGTGCGGACAGCCCTTCTGTCCGCGCTCATCGTCGCCACGGTCCACGCCCTCATTTTAATCTTCACCCCCCAGGAGACCCTGGAACAGACCTTCAACGCGCTGACCGCCCAGCTTGCCGGCCAGCTCGATTCCAACTCGCTGGCTATGATGGACTCTTTCAAGGAGAACATGCCGACGCTTACCTTCTTCTCGGAGCTGATCTACTGCTTTGTCTTCGGCCTGATCCTTTCCCTGATAGTCTCGAGAAGCATCCCGTCGCGCAATCCTTTCGACGTGCAGGAAGAAGATGCAACCCCAGAGGAAGAAGACGAGCAGTAACAGACAGAAAATGAAAGATTTATCCATTATAATCCCCTTCTTCAACGAAGCCGAATCGCTTCCGGAGCTCCATTCATGGATCGTGGAGGTGATGGAGAAGGAAGGCTATGACTACGAAATAATCCTCGCCGACGACGGCAGCACGGACGCCTCCTGGGAGGTCGCCCGGAGCATTGCGGAGCAGAATCCCCGCGTCCGCGGGATCTCCTTCCGCCGCAATTACGGCAAGTCGGCGGCCCTCTACGAGGGTTTCGCCGCGGCCGAAGGGGCCATCGTCGTAACGATGGACGCCGACCTCCAGGATTCTCCGGAGGAGATCCCGGAGATGGTCCGCATGATCCGGGAGGAAGGTTACGACATCGTCTCCGGATGGAAGCAGAAGCGCAAGGACAACGCCCTCACGAAGAACCTTCCCTCGAAGCTCTACAACTGGGCCGCCCGAAAGGTCACCGGCATCAAGCTCCACGACATGAACTGCGGGCTCAAGGCCTACAGGAATGAAGTGGTCAAGAACATAGAAGTCTACGGCGAGATGCACAGATACATTCCGTATCTTGCCAAAAACGCCGGATTCACGAAGATCGGAGAGAAGCCCGTAAAGCACCAGAAGCGCAAATTCGGCAAGAGCAAGTTCGGCATCGAACGCTTCTTCAACGGGATGCTGGACCTCCAGTCGCTGTGGTTCCTGTCCACTTTCGGCAAGAAGCCGATGCACTTTTTCGGTACGGCCGGCATCTTCACCTTCCTTGTCGGCGGGATCCTCGCGATATGGATTATCGTTGAAAAACTCGTCCGCCAGGCCCACGGCCTCAAGTTCAGGGCGGTCACGGACCAGCCGCTGTTCTACCTGGCACTTCTGGCGGTCGTCATAGGAGTGCTGTTCTTCCTCGCCGGCTTCATAGGCGAGATGGTCGCACGCAGCGCCCCTGAGCGCAATACATATAATATAAAGGAGAAGATTTGATATGCTTACCTTCAGCAGAGAGACTTATATGGAAAGAAGGGCGGCCCTTGCGGCGGCCCTCAGGGAAAAGGGCGAGGACGGACTCGTCCTTTTCGTAGGAAACGTTGACGCCTGCGCACAGCTCAAGGCCGAATGTTACAGGTTCCGTCAGGACTCTTCCTGGCTCTACTACTTCGGGCTCGATGAGCCGGGTCTCGCGGCGACGATCGACCTCTCGAGCGGCGCCGAGACCCTTTACGCCGACGACGTGACAGAGGACGACATCATCTGGATCGGCCCTCAGATGTCCGTAGCCGAGAAGGCTTTCGAGGCGGGCGTCGCCGCCCACGAGCCGGCCTCCGGCCTGGACAAGGCCGTAGCCGGGGCTCTCGCAAGCGGACGCAAGGTCCTCTTCCTGCCCCCGTCGCGCTACTACAACACGATGAGGCTTATGGAGCTTCTCGGTCTCTCCAAAGAAGAAGTCGCCGCCGGCTCCCTTCCACTTATTGAAGCCGTAGTCAAGATGAGGCTCGTCAAGACTCCGGAAGAGATTGCGCTCATCGACGCGGCGTGCGATCTCGGCTACGAGATGCACTCGACAGGCCGCGACCTCATCCGCCCCGGCGTCGTAGAAGGCGACATCGTGGACAAGATGGATTTCATAGCGACGTCAAAGGGATGGGGCGTCTCCTTCGGGACTATCTTCACCCAGCACGGCGAGATCTTCCATAACCCTTCCCATGACAAGACAATCGAGCCCGGCCGCCTTATCGTCGTCGACGCAGGTGTCGAGGCCAAATCCCACTACGCCTCCGACTTTACCCGCACCTACCCCTCCGGCGGAAAATTCACAGCCAAGCAGCGTGAAATATATGAAATAGCCCTTGCAGCCCACGAGAAGGCATTCTCCATGACTGCTCCCGGCATCGCCTACCGCGACGTCCACCTCGCCGCCGAAGCCGTCATCCTCGAGGGCCTCGCCTCCGTCGGCATCGTCAGAGGAGACGTGCCCGAAATGGTCGCCGAAGGCATCGGAGGCCTCTTCCTCCCCCACGGTCTCGGACACAACATGGGCCTCGACGTCCACGACATGGAGGACCTCGGAGAGGACCACGTCGGCTACGACCCTGACCAGAAGCGCGCCAGCCGTCTCGGCCTGCGCAGCCTCCGCATGGCCCGCCGCCTCGTCCCCGGCAACGTCATCACCGATGAGCCCGGCATCTATTTCAACGTCGGCCTCATCGAGTCCTGGCGCCGCTCCGGCAAAGGTTCCGCCTTCATCAACTACGATCTTCTGGAGAAAGAATACTACGACTTCGGCGGCATCCGCATCGAGGACGACGTCCTCGTCACCCCGACCGGCGCCCGCCGCCTCGGCTCCCGCCGTCTCCCCGGCACCCCCTCCGAGATCGAGTCCCTCATGCAAAAAAGCTAGCCGCCTTTTCTGACGGAGGAACTTCCCCCGCCACGTGGAGTGCAATCTCCTGAATAACAGCACCTTGCCGCAAGTCTTTCCCCCGAAATTTCAGGGGAAAAACATCCAGCATCTCCCTGACCCACAGCACCTTACACTCCACGCCTTCCCTAAGAGAAATCAGGAAGTGAGATTTGAAGACCGTCTGCGCCCACGCAGTCGTGAGTGGGAGGGGCCCATCGAAAGATGGGAGGGATAGGCCGTTAGGCCGTAGTCTGAAAATCTCACTGTCTGATTTCTCGAAATTTATGCAATAATCGGAAGGTGCTGCCGTTCTTCGAAAAAAGGGCTCGGGAGTCAACGACTCTCGAGCCCTTCGAAGAACGGCAGCTACCTACTCTCCCAACTGGTGGGTCAGTACCATCGGCGATGGTGAGTTTAACTTCTCTGTTCGGAATGGGAAGAGGTGGGTCCT
>CADAXR010000022.1 GCA_902791945.1 uncultured Bacteroidia bacterium | reverse complement strand
AATCCCCGCCATCGCCTTCGCCAGCGAACTCTTCCCGCTGCCCGGAGGGCCGACCATAATTACATTGTGGCCACCTGCGGCCGCGATTTCGACGCCGCGCTTGGCACCCTCCTGGCCGATGATGTCGGCAAAGTCCGGGTAGTCGTCATAGGGAGATGCCAGCGTGCCGGAGGTCATCTCCCTGTAGAGCGGCGAGTTGACGGCAAGAAGATCGTCGCACAGCTCCCCGCCGGAGACGATTCGGAACACATCCTCAAGGTCCCTGACGCCGTATATCTCAACGTCTGACGACTCCACAGCCTCGAGGGCGGCCCTTTCCGGCAGGATGCAGCCCCTATATCTCAGAGAGGCCGAAAGCTCCACCACCGGGAGACTCCCGGGGACATAGCGTATGCTGCCGTCCAGGCCCAACTCGCCCATTATCAGGAACTCCCCTATCCCCGGGAGCTCCCTCTGGCCGGAAGCGGCTACAATGCCGAGGGCTATAGGGAGGTCGTAGCCGCTGCCGCTCTTGTGGAGGTCCGCCGGGGCAAGGTTGATTATGATTTTCTTACCGGGAATCCTGAATCCCTTAGACTGCAGGGCCGTTACCGTGCGGAGCAGGCTCTCCTTCACGGCCGCGTCCGCAAGGCCTACGAGTCTATGCCGACACATTTTGCGGAATGAACGTAAACAAGCATCTTTTTTAGTATTTTTGCACCCGAAAGACGAGTGCACGATGAAACACAGCATTACTATCGCCAACCTTGACGAAATAGATTCCGCCGCGGCGCGCTTCCTCGAGGAGACCGCCGGCAGGAACTTTATCGCCCTCTACGCCCCGATGGGAGCCGGCAAGACGACCTTCACATCCGCCCTCTGCAGGGCAAAGGGAGTTAATCCCAAGGAGATCAGCTCCCCCACCTTCGCGATAGTCAACGAATACCTGACCCCGGAAGGCGAAAGCATCTTTCATTTCGACTTCTACAGGATAAAAAGGGTAGAGGAGGCCCTTGACCTAGGCTTCTACGATTACATCGACAGCGGCGCCCTCTGCATCGCGGAGTGGCCGGAGAACATCGAGCCCATCATCCCCGAGGATGCCCTGAAGGTCTCCATTGAAGTCAGGCCCGACTCATCCAGGGTCCTCATCTGGGAGGATTAGTGCGGACCGGCACATCTGGGTAATCACCCCATTCACTTTCAGCACCTCCGTCCCGTCGGAGCGATAGACGGAGCTTGTGCCGCCCTCTGGGGCGACGACGGCGACATACATATCCCCTCCGTACGCGACGGCGCACCTGCTGCTCCAGAAACGGCCGAGGATGCTGAACATAACGTTCTGTCCATAAAGGCATCTTACATCCTCCCCTCTTCTTTCAACGAAGTAATAGCCCGAATCCGAAGGATAAATCCAGTTGACCTCCGGAGCATTGATCCTGAACACCTGCCTCCCCGATGAATCCCACACCATACGGTAATTGACGCCGGATATATTTACCATGCCCGTCACATACGGCTTCGAATCCCTGAAGAACAGGCGAAGACCGGATGCCCTGATGTTGCCGGTCACCCCGAGAAGCCTGTCGGACCTTCCCTCGTGGAAGATGACCGGACTACCCGAAACGGTCGCGACGACATATACGTCGCCACCGGAGCAGGCCGCGTCGAAGACCATGGACACCCCGTCCGGAAGCCCCAGCTGAGTCGCTTCTCCGTTCTGCACCATGTAGTAGAGATACCGGCTCTCACCCACCGACACGACTGGTTCTCCGTAGAAGAACACGCTGTCGCCGTCATCAAAGCGCAGGACGCCGTCTCCGTCGGCCGGCCCCACAGGGAGGCCCTTTCCGGCGTAAAACAGTACTTCCCCGTCTCTCCTGAAGCACAATCCGCCTCCGGAAAGACGCCTTCCGAGGGTCAGCACCGACTCGCCGTCGTAAAGCAGGCCCTCCACCGACTCCTCGCCGTCAAAGCCGAAAAGAAACTCGCCGTCGCGCAGGACAAGCGTCCTGCCACCGGATCGCAGAACCGAAAACAGCCGCCCTGCGACGACACTGCACTCGTCGGGAACGAGGCCGTCGGCAGGCACGGTGAACATCTTCTCCCCGTCGCGGTAAAGAGAGACTTTCGCGCCCGCGCCGTGGAGCGTGTCGCGGATGTAGTCGTAGCCGGCCGGGTACTCGAAAACGGTCAGATACGTCGCCGTCCCCTCCGGCTCAGGCTCGATGTCGACTATCCTGACCGGGGTGTTGACAGCGGCGCGCGGCCTCCCTTCGAGGCCGAGGTCACGGAAGGGTTCGCACCCTCCAGGAAGCAGAAAAAGCGGCAGAACCGCCGCGGCGATGAGAGTTTTTCCTTTCATACCCCACTAAGGTTTTTCCGCGAATATATAAACGAAAAACCCCGCCGGAAACAATTCACGGGCGGGGGTAGTCGAGATTTTTTTGTTTTTTATAGACTTTCAGTGTTTTTTAAAATCCAAACCTGAGACCGGCGTCAAGCGACAGCGAGAAAGGCTGGGCCGTCCTGATGGACTGAGGCTGCTTGCAGTCGAAGTAGTAGCGGGCGGAAGGGTCTATGTAGAGGGAGAGGAACTTCGTGAAACGGAAGTCCACGCCTATACCGAGACCTACCGACGGCTGTACTCCCTTGACCGGTTCGTTGTAGCGGATGCGTTCGCCGTCCTTGTGGAATGTGTAGCGGTTGATGATACTGCGCTCAACCGCGGCGCCGGCGAAGGTGTAGAACCCGACGGCTTTCGATTCCACTATCGTGAAATAGAAGTTGAGGGGCACACCGACGTATGTCTGGAAGTGGTTAATATGATCCGAATAGATTTCTTCTCCCGCTCCGTTGACATAGGTGCCGCTGCAGCTTGAAGGGAGCATCGTGAAGGAAACGCCGGTACCGACAGCCCACCTCGGGTGGAACTGCCACTTGACTCCGAGCGTCGCACTGATCGGAAGTCCGTACTTGAACTCGTCGAGGCCGTACATCCCCTGCTGAGGGATGCCGGAACCGGAACCGGAGGTCCCCATCCTCGCCGGAGCGGCGCTGCGGGACCCGACATTTCCGCCGAGGTTCGCTCCCGCAAGGAGCGACACGCCGGTATTCTTCCGGACGGGTTCGTCGCGGAAGAACGCGGTCTCCGCCGCGGCGGAGTTGAACTCCTCGGCTGCACTCGGAACGACAGGGGAGGTAGATTCCTCGACTTCACTCGAAATGACAGGAGAGGAAGAATCCTCGGCTGCACTCGGAATGAAAGGGGAGGTAGATTCCTCGGCTGCGCTCGGAATGACAGGAGAGGAAGATTCCTCGGCTGCGCCCGGAATGACTGCGGAGGCGAGTAGGTTCGCGGAGCGGGAAGGTTGCTCCCCGGGCCGGGGAGCAACAACTTCCGCATCCGTGACGGTCACGGGCGCCGGAACATCGGCGACAACCTGACCATCATTGTTATATATAGGTAAGTTAGAATTGCCGGAGCGTGTGAAGAGGAAGACACCGAGCGCTACTGCGGCGGCAGCGGCCAGCGAGAGGCCCGCCCACCTCAGCCACACCGGAAAGACAGCTTTCGGTGCGGAAGCCTTGGCCAACCCGCGGGATACGCCCGCCCAGACCGCCGGAGAAACTTCCTCCGTCGCGTCTGCGAACGCCTCCCTGAAAAGAAGGTCAAGATTTTTTTCAATGTCTTCCATCTTCAGCTCGTTTTCTTTATCCACTCCTGCAACTTTAACCTCGCCCTTTGAAGCTTCGAACGGGAGGTCGCCTCCCGAATGCCGAGAGATTCTGCGATCTCCTGGTGGGAATAGCCTTCGATGACGTACATGTTGAACACTGTCCTGTAGTCGGCCGGCAGGGCCGCTATCATCTTCAGCAATTCCTTGTGGCTCAGCTGACCGGACGGCGAAACGTCGTCGGAGCGCAGCCACACGGCCTCTTCGATGTCTCCGCTGTCGCGGAGAGCGTCGTTTCTCCTGAGGTGCATCAGTGCGGTGTTGACAAAGATCTTTCTGGCCCAGCCTTCGAAGGAACCGGCCCCCGAATAGCTGTCAAGCCTTGTGAACAGAGTGATGAACCCTTCCTGGAGAATGTCCTCGGCAGTCGCGTCGTCTCCGACGTAGCGCTTGCACAGGACTTTCATCTTCGGCGCAAGGAGGTCGAAAAGCCGCTTCTGCGCAGCCCTGTCGCCGTCCCTGCATTCCGCGATAAACGCTTCTCCATACAATCCGCCTCCTCCGTCCCCGGACCGGTCATCGACCAGCGTCCGGATAAGAAGATGCAATTGGGGAGAAAAACGTTTCACTGAAGAGGCACTTTTTTAATATATCGAGAAAAATGCCGACCCGGAACCGGACATGGAGACGTACCGCGCCCCGGTGGCGTAAAGATCATTTTTGAACCCGGCGAGAAACGGGTATTTCGCAAATACCGTCTTCTCGAAATCGTTGACCAGCAGGCCATTCCACTCCTCAACGGGGCGCTCCAGGACATCCGGTATACGCACCGGAGGGAGCGCCGGCACAATCCCGCCATAGGCTTCCGCCGTGCTCACGGAAATCCCTTCCGGAACACTCACCCTGATATCGAGTGAAGACAGCCTTTCCGCAAGGGATTCAGGCAGCGGGGTGAGGATTTCACCCCTTCCGGAAGCGAAGCATGGCTCGGCGTCGATAAAGAAGGCGCAGTCGCTTCCGAGACGCGAAGCCATCGCGAGGAGATCCTCCCCGGTGAGCTCAGGAGCGAACATTTCGGAGAGCATACGGAGCGCAAACGCCCCGTCGGCGCTGCCTCCGCCGAGCCCGGCACCAACCGGGGAAGTCTTTTCAAGGAATATCTTCACGGGAGGCATCTTACGGCCCTCCGAGAAGAGGGCGCAGGCCTTCACCGTGATGTCTTTCAGCGGATTCCAGCCGACGCCGCCACGACGGGCGATGGTGATCATCACCGAGCCGTCCGGAGTGATCGCCTGGGCAATATCCTCCGGGGAATATCTCTCGAAAAGAGAAGCCGACGTGTGGGAGAAATCGTCGCCAGCTACTATCTCAAGGGTGTCCGATATGCCCTTGAAAGGCAAGAAGACGGTCTCTATGTCGTGAAAACCGTCCTCCCTTTTTCTCAGCACATTCAGTCCGAGATTTATCTTCACAAAAGGGTGTGTCGTCATACCATAATCCTTCTGAGTGCCGCCTCCGCTTCCTGAGCGCCGTTCTCCCCGCCCGGAAGCGCCGGAGACAGGAATGAAATGAGCTGCAGCACCTTGGCCTCCCTTTCGGGAATGCCGCGGGAGCGCATATAGAACAGTTCCTCCTCGTTGAGTTTGCCGACCGTCGCGCCGTGCGAGCACTTCACGTCGTCGGCGTAGATCTCGAGCTGCGGGGTCGTACCGACCCTCGCCGAGTCGGAGACGAGGACGTTGCGGTTGGTCTGCGAGGCGTCCGTACCGTCGGCCCCGGGCGCGACGATGATCCTGCCGTCGAAGCTGACCTCGGCATTACCTCCCGCAACGCCGTTCACCGTCTGCGACGAACGGCAGCGGGGCGCCTTGTGGTGGACCCTTACGCGTATATTGACCTTCTCCTGCTCTCCAAGGATATAGTATCCCTTGAGGTCGAAGGAAGCTCCCTCGCCGGCGAGGTCCACGGAGATGTCAATATCCTTTGACTCTCCGGGCATCACAGAGAACGAGAGTTCAAGGGACTCTCCCGCCCCGAGGACGTAACTGGCCGCCGGCGGCTCTATGTATCTGCCGTGTCCCATCAGAACTTGTCGAATCCTTCGTTTTCAATGATGTCGGCAAGCTCCTCGCCGCCTGAGCGGACGATGCGTCCGGCTTTCAGGACGTGGACCTTGTCCGGGCGAACATACTCGAGCAACTTGCGGTAGTGGGTGATGATGATAGTGGACTTTTCGGGGGAACGCATGGCGTTGACCCCGTCGGCGACGACCTTCAGGGCGTCCACGTCGAGGCCGCTGTCGGTCTCGTCGAGGATGGACAGCACAGGGTCCAGCATCGCCATCTGGAATATCTCGGCCCGCTTTTTCTCACCTCCGGAAAAACCGACGTTGACCGGCCTCTTCGAAAACGAAGGGTTCATTCCGACGAAGGCCATCTTCTCCTTCATAAGCGCGAGAAAATCAGCCGCGGAAAGTTCCTCGAGACCGGCGGCCTTGCGACGGGCCGCGAGCGCCGCCTTCATGAAGGCCGAGATAGTGACTCCGGGAATCTCCACCGGATACTGGAAGGACAGGAAAAGTCCGGCCCAGCTGCGCTGCTCCGGGCTGAGGGCGAGAAGGTCCTCGCCGGCGAAAGAGACGGAGCCGCCCGTCACCGTGTAGTCCGGCTTGCCGGAAAGCACGGCCGAGAGGGTGCTCTTGCCGGCGCCGTTCGGGCCCATTATCGCGTGGACCTCGCCGCGGCGGACCTCGAGGTCAACCCCTCTCAGGATTTCCTTCTCTCCGGCCGAAGCGCAGAGCCCTTTAATATTAAGAAGTATATCTTGCATAGTGTCAACTGTTGTTCTTGTAAAGACGGACCCAGGTCGAAAGCGACCAGAGGCCGTTGAGGAGGTACAGTCCGCAGACTATAGGCATGAAGATGTTACCGATGCTGATGTGGAGTATGATCTGGGCTATGTTGACAAAGAGCCAAGCGACCCAGCAGTCCCACTTTTTCAAAGCGGACAGCAGCTGGGCCATCAGTATCAGCACGGTCACGCAGCTGTCGAGATAAGGGTGAGGGTCCGCAGGGAAAAGCCTGTCGAGGAGCCAGCCCCAAAGGGCCGCGACGACAAGCACGGCGAGCACCGCCAGTCCCCTTTCCGTCCAGGAGAGCATCGAAACCTTGAGGGCTCCGCTGTCGGCGGCGCTCCTCTCGTCCTCCTTCGGGTGGGTCCAGCGGTAGTGGCCGAGGATGTTGATGGCAAGCGACACCGGCTGCAGAAGCAGCGAGGCGTAGAGGCACTTGCCGTAGAACATCACGAAGAGCGCGGCCGTATAGAGGTACCCGACCCAGAAGTTGTACTTCGAGTTGCGTCCCGCGAGAAAAACGGTCGCAAGTCCGAGTGCCGAGCAGACTATGTCTATCCAGGAAATCATCCGACGGAGCCTTCAAGTGAAACGGAAAGGAGTTTACGGGCCTCGACGGCGAACTCCATCGGCAGGCGGGAGAGCACCTCGCGGGCATAGCCGCCGACGATGAGACCGACGGCGTCCTCCGGAGGGATGCCCCTCTGGTTGCAGTAGAAGAGCTGGTCCTCGCTAATCTTGGAGGTCGTCGCTTCGTGCTCCACCACTGCCGACGGGCAGGAGTTCCTTATAACCGGGAAGGTGTGGGCACCGCAGAGCGGGCCTATCAGGAGGCTGTCGCACTGCGAGTAGTTGCGCGCACCGGCGGCGTCATGCCCGATGGCGACGAGGCCGCGGTAGCTGTTCTGGCTGCGTCCGGCCGAGATGCCCTTGGAGACGATACGGCTGCGGGTGTTGCGCCCGGCGTGGATCATCTTGGTCCCCGTGTCGGCCTGCTGGAGGTTGTTTGTCACTGCGACGGAATAGAATTCCGAAGAAGAATTGTCGCCGCGGAGGATAGTGGAAGGGTACTTCCACGTGATGGCGGACCCGGTCTCGACCTGGGTCCAGCTCAGGTGGCTGCCCTCGCCGCGGCAGAGGCCGCGCTTGGTCACGAGGTTGAGGATGCCACCCTTGCCGTCGGCGTCGCCCGGGTACCAGTTCTGGACCGTGGAGTATTTGACGTCGGCGCCCTTCTCCACGATAATTTCGACCACGGCGGCGTGGAGCTGCTGCTCGTCCCTCATCGGGGCCGTGCAACCCTCCATGTAGCTCACATACGAGTCTTCGTCGGCAACGAGAAGGGTCCTCTCGAACTGGCCCGTACCGCGCGCGTTGATCCTGAAATAGCTGGAAAGTTCCATCGGGCAGCGCACTCCCTTGGGAATATAGCAGAACGAGCCGTCGCTGAAGACGGCGCTGTTGAGCGCCGCAAAGAAATTGTCTCCGGAAGGGACCACGGTGGCGAGGTATTTCCGGACGAGATCGGGGTGCTCCTTCACCGCCTCGGAGAAGGAACAGAAGATAATCCCCTTCTCCGCCAGGGTCTTGCGGAATGTCGTAGTCACCGACACGGAGTCGAAAACCGCGTCCACCGCCACGACCCCTGCAAGCACGTCGCGCTCTTTCAGCGGTATGCCGAGCTTGTCGAACGTTTCCTGCAGCTTGGGGTCTATCTCTTTCGGCCTCTCCGAATCCTTTTTGGGAGCCGCATAATAGATAATGTCCTGGAAATCGATCGGAGGAAGGTCGAGGTGTCCCCACGAGGGCATCTTCATCTTCCGCCACTTGCGGAACGCGTCGAGGCGGAACTCCAGGAGCCATTCCGGCTCATCCTTGATACGGGAGATCGTACGGATTATGTCCTCGTTCAGGCCTTTCGGCACGAACTCCTGCTCCACGTCCGTGACAAACCCTTCCTTGTACTGCGAGGAAGTTATCTGATCTATGATTCCGCTATCTTCCTTCATTACATAATTCTCACAAGGTCAGCGAGCACTATTGCCGTGACCGCCTCCACGACCACGGGGGCGCGGAGGGCTATGCAAACGTCGTGGCGCCCGCCGACGCCGCCTTTGCGTATGCTCGAAGTGGGCTTGAAGGCCACCCTGAAGACGAGGGGATTGCCGTTGGTAATCCCGCCGTTGACTCCGCCTGCGCCGTTTTTCTCCGGCGAAAGCGGGAAGGGATCGTTGTGGGCGCTGCCCTTCATGGCCGCCGCCGCGAAGCCGTCGCCGAATTCGATTCCGCGCACTCCGGGGATCGCGAACACGGCGTGGGAGACAAGCGACTCTACGCTGTCCCAGAACGGCTCGCCGAGCCCTGCAGGGAGCCACTGCGCGCAGCACTCGACGACTCCGCCGACGGAGTCGCCCTCCGCTGCCGCGGCGGACAGGATGCCGTCCCAGGCGGCTGCATCGGCGCTTCCGCCGACCTCTTTAAGGGCCGCCCCGACGGAGAACTGCCCGTCCAGGGCCTCCGAAAGGAACTTTTTCGCGACCACTCCGGCAGCGACAACCGGAAGGGTCAGCCTTCCGGAGAAGTGTCCGCCGCCGCGGGGATCGTTGAAACCGTCGAATTTTATGTCCGCCACATAGTCGGCGTGGCCGGGGCGGGGGTTCTCCCGGAAGGAGGAGTAGTCCTCCGGGCGAGTGTTTCCGTTACGGAAAATGATGGCGAGCGGAGAGCCCGTGGTGTGTCCCTCATAGACCCCGGAGAGGATCTCGGGAAGGTCGGCCTCCGTGCGGGGGGTCGTCCCGGGGGCTCCGCCGCGGCGCCTGTCGATGTCGGCGGCGAAATCTTCGGCCGAGAGCGCCAGTCCGGGCGCGACCCCGTCGATTACGACGCCGGTCGCCGGCCCGTGTGATTCTCCGAAAACGGAGACTTTGAATATTCTTCCAAAAGTCATCATATCCTGCAAAGATACGAAAAACTACATCCCGGTGTTATGGATGATGAATGCATAGATGTCCGCCTGCTCCTCGAGTACCTTGGCGAGCGGCTTGCCGCCGCCGTGTCCGGCCTTGGTGTCTATGCGGATAAGCGCAGGCCTTTCGCCGGTCGTGCACTCCTGGAGCCTTGCGGCGAACTTGAATGAGTGGGCGGGGACGACGCGGTCGTCGTGGTCCGCCGTAGTGACGAGGGTGGCCGGGTAGTTGACCCCTTCCTTAAGGTTGTGGAGAGGAGAATAGCCGAGGAGGTACCTGAACATTTCCTCGGAATCCTCGCTGGTGCCGTAGTCCGGCGCCCAGTTCCAGCCGATGGTGAATTTGTGGTAGCGCAGCATGTCCATGACGCCTACCTGCGGGACGGCGACGGCGAAAAGGTCCGGCCGCTTCGTCATGCAGGCGCCGACGAGGAGACCTCCGTTGGAGCCGCCGACGATGGCGAGCTTCTCCTTCGAGGTGTACCCGTTTGCGATGAGCCACTCGGCCGCGCCGATAAAGTCGTCGAAGACGTTCTCCTTCTGCAGCTTCGTGCCGGCCTCGTGCCACTTCTCGCCGTATTCCGAACCGCCCCTGAGGTTGACCTGGACGTAGATTCCGCCCTTTTCGAGGAACGGGACCCTGCTTGCGGAGAAATAAGGAGGAAGGGAGATTGCGAAGCCGCCGTAGCCGTAAAGATAGACAGTGGAACTCCCGTCGAGGGGCACGTCCTTGCGGCAGGTGATGAACATAGGGATCATCGTGCCGTCCTTGCTGGGGAAGAACACCTGGCGGGTCTCCAGGCCGGAAAGGTCGAACTTCGTTTCCGGCGCCTTGAAGAGCGCGCTGGAGGAATCCTTTATATCAAAGGAATATATGGAGCCCGGCACCGTGAAGGAGCTGAACGAGTAATAGCACCAGTCTTCACCCTTCTTGCCGTTGAAACCCGCCGTCCCTATGCCGGGGAGGGCGATTTCCTTCGGGTCGGAGCCGTCCCTTCCGCAAAGGAAGGCGTGGGTCGAAGCGTCCCTGCTGTAGCCGAGGATAATCCTGTCGCCGACAAAAACGGCGTCCTCGAGGACTGCGTCCGTCTCGGGGACTATGTCCTTCCAGGCCGTCCACTTCGGATTCCGTATATCTGCAACGGCAAGGCGGTTGAACGGGGCGCCGAGATTCGTAAGTATATATATAAGGTTACCGTCAGTCTCGACCGGAGACACCCTCGACGACATGTCGGGGGTCATCTGGACAAAGGGGGCGTCCTTTTTCGTAAGGTCCTTGACATAGAGGTTATTGCCGTTGTCCTCGCCGTCCTCGTAGAGGAACATCATCGTCTCCTCTTCGTTTGTCGTGACCTGATAGAAGCGCTTGGGGTGCTCCTTGTTGCAGTAGAAAAGCTTGTCCTCGGACTGCGGGGTGCCGATCCTGTGGTAGTAGATCTTGTGCATCTCGTTGACGGAGCTGTACTCGCGGCCCTCGACCGGAGGATCGTAGGCGCCGTAGTAGAAGCCGTCGCCCTGCCATGCGGCGTCGGAGAATTTGGACCACTCGATGTGGTCATCGAGCAGTTTACGGCTTTCGACGTCCATCACGTAGAACTCCTGCCAGTCGCTTCCGCTCCGCGAAACGGCATAAGCCATATAGCGGCAGTCCTTCGAGAACCAGGTGCCTTTGAGGGCCACCGTGCCGTCCTCGCTGAGGGCGTTGGGGTCGAGGAGGACGCGCGGGGCGCCGTCCGGAGCGTCGGCCTCATAGAGGACGCTCTGGTTCTGAAGTCCGTCGTTGCGGTAGAAATACCACTTGCCGTTGGCTTTCCGGGAAGGAAGCCCGACTTTCTCGTAGTTGGACACTTCCATGAGGCGGTCGAAGATTGGCCCGCGCTCTTTGAGCTTTTTGAAATATGCGTCGGTCACGGCGTTCTCGGCCTTGATCCAGTCGATCGTGGCGGGAGCCGTCTCGTCCTCGAGAGGCCGGAACGGGTCCTTGACTTCGGTGCCGAAATAGATGTCGGCGGTCCCGTCCTTCGGGGCCTGGGGATAAGAGGTGCCGCAGGATGCGGCGGCAGCGGCTGAAATAGCCATAACGATAAGGTTAACAGGTTTCATTACGTCTGAAGAGTTTCTCACAAAGATAGTTAAAGATTGTTGAAAACTTTGTTAATTCACACAAAATTCGTATATTTGCAGCCCCCAAAATTTGGGGAAAGTAACATAAATTATAGATTTACAATTATTTATGCCCACAATTCAACAGTTAGTTCGGAAAGGGCGCGAGACCATCACCGTCAAAAGTAAGTCGCGCGCACTGGATGCTTGCCCCCAGAAGCGTGGCGTATGCCTCAGGGTTTACACAACGACCCCGAAGAAACCTAACTCCGCAATGAGGAAGGTTGCACGTGTACGTCTTTCCAACGCCAAGGAGGTCAACGCCTACATCCCGGGCGAGGGCCACAACCTCCAGGAGCACTCCATCGTGCTCGTTCGCGGAGGCCGTGTCAAGGACCTTCCCGGTGTACGCTATCACATCCTTAGAGGAGCTTTGGATACTGCAGGCGTGGACGGCAGGACTCAGTCCCGTTCGCTCTATGGCGCCAAGAGGCCGAAGAAATCTAAGAAGTAATCATCACCTTAATTTTTATTTCCAATGAGAAAAGCGAAGCCTAAAAAGAGGATTCTACTTCCGGATCCCAAGTTCCACGACGTTTTTACGATGCCATTGACATGGTAGGCGAGAAGATGAAAGATTCTGACAAGGCTCCTCTCGATATTTGGAGGAAAGCACTCGAGAACGTGACCCCTCAGGTCGAGGTCAAGTCACGCCGTATCGGTGGTGCCAACTTCCAGGTGCCGACAGAGTTACGTCCTGAAAGGAAGATTTCCGTCTCGATGAAGAATATGATATCCTTCGCCCGCAAGAGATCAGGACACTCCATGGCCGAAAAGCTTTGCGCCGAGATTGTGGCCGCCTACAACAACGAAGGCGGCGCATTCAAGCGCAAGGAAGACATGCACAGAATGGCTGAAGCCAACAAGGCATTTGCACACTTCCGCTTCTAAAACGGCATTCTGAATGGCAGAAAGGGATCTCAAATACACGCGCAACATCGGCATCATGGCCCACATCGATGCCGGTAAGACCACCACGTCAGAGCGTATCCTCTACTACACGGGAAAGACTCACAAGATCGGGGAGGTCCACGAAGGCGCGGCCACGATGGACTGGATGGTCCAGGAGCAGGAGAGGGGTATCACCATCACCTCCGCCGCGACCACCGCATTCTGGCCGTACGCCGGGAACAAGTATCAGATCAACCTGATCGACACTCCCGGACACGTGGATTTCACCGTCGAAGTCGAGCGTTCCCTGCGCGTGCTGGACGGCACGATAGCGACATTCTGCGCTGTCGGCCGCGTTCAGCCGCAGTCGGAGACCGTCTGGCGTCAGGCGGACAAGTATGGCGTGCCCAAGATCGCCTATGTCAACAAGATGGACCGCGTCGGCGCTGATTTCCTCGCATGTGTCGAGGATATCAAGAACAAGCTCGGCGCCAACGCAGTGCCCGTCTGCCTCCCTATCGGAGCCGAAGACAAGTTTGAAGGAATCATCGACCTCTTGTCGATGAAGGCCATCTACTACAACTCGTCCGAGGAGCTCGTCAACTTCGTCGTCAAGGACATCCCCGCAGAACTTCTCGCGGAGGCCGAAAGCGCCCGCTCGGTGCTTCTGGAGGCCGCGGTGGAGTGCGACGAGTCCCTGATGGACAAGTATTTCGACGACCCGGAGACCCTCACCGAAGAGGAGATAGTCGCAGCCCTGCGCCAGGGCACGATCTCTATGCAGATCGTCCCGGCCTGCTGCGGTTCCTCCTTCAAGAACAAGGGTGTCCAGTTCCTCCTCGACTGCGTGATGCGCTATCTTCCTTCCCCGCTCGACAAGGGTGCGGTCAAGGGTGTCCACCCGAAGACCG
The DNA here is from genome assembly GCA_902791945.1 of uncultured Bacteroidia bacterium. Classification (GTDB taxonomy): domain Bacteria; phylum Bacteroidota; class Bacteroidia; order Bacteroidales; family UBA932; genus Cryptobacteroides. The sequence continues at coordinate 22,983 of CADAXR010000022.1, read as the reverse complement.
GCGCCGAGATCGAGCGTCGCCCCGACACGAAAGAGCCTTTCAGCGCTCTCGTGTTCAAGATTGCGACGGACCCGTTCGTCGGGCGCCTCGCATTCCTGAGAGTCTATTCCGGAAGGATTGACTCCGGCTCCTATGTCCACAACACCCGCACCGGCAGAAACGAAAGGATCTCCAGGCTCTACCAGATGCACTCCAACCACCAGAATCCCATCGAATTCGTGGAGGCTGGCGACATCTGCGCGGCCGTCGGTTTCAAGGACCTCCGCACAGGCGACACCGTCTGCGACGAGTCCCATCCTATCGTTCTCGAGTCGATGGAGTTCCCCGACCCTGTGATCGGCATTGCGGTCGAGCCCAAGACCCAGCAGGATCTTGACAAACTCTCGATTGCTCTCGGCAAGCTCTCCGAGGAAGACCCGACCTTCACGGTCAGGTCCGACAACGAGACCGGCCAGACCGTCATCAGCGGCATGGGCGAGCTCCACCTCGACATCATCGTCGACCGGCTCCGCCGCGAGTTCGGAGTGGACATCAACCAGGGAGCCCCGCAGGTCAACTACAAGGAGACCATCACCGGCAGCGTCCAGCTGCGCGAGGTCTTCAAGAAGCAGACCGGCGGCCGCGGTAAATTCGCGGACATCATCGTGGAGATTTCTCCCGCTGATGAAGGACACGTCGGCCTCCAGTTTGAGAACGAGGTCAAGGGCGGCAACGTACCCAAGGAATTCATCCCCTCAGTGGAGAAAGGATTCGTGGCCGCAATGGCCAACGGCGTACTTGCCGGCTATGAGGTGCCCTCGCTCAAGGTCAGGCTGCTCGACGGAAGCTACCACCCGGTGGATTCCGACCAGCTTTCCTTCGAGCTCGCGGCCAGGATGGCGTTCCGCCATGGCTGCCCCAAGGCACACCCCGTTCTCCTGGAGCCGATCATGTCCCTCGAAGTGGTCACTCCCGAGGATTATATGGGCGACATCGTAGGCGACCTCAACCGCCGTCGCGGCCAGATCGTCGCAATGGACTCCGCCTCCAACGGAGCCCGCATAGTCAAGGCCTTCGTCCCGCTCGCCGAGCAGTTCGGATATGTGACCGTCCTCAGGACGCTCTCCTCCGGCCGCGCGACAAGCACGATGACCTTCGACCACTATGCCGAAGTCCCTTCAAATCTTGCCAAGGACATCGTCGAGAAGAGCGGCTACCGCCACTACTCCGACGACGAGTAACGTTATTGAGAAAAAGTAAAAAGAATTACCAATATGAGCCAGAAAATCAGAATCAAACTCAAGTCTTTCGATCACGCTCTTGTGGACAAGTCCTCCGCGCGTATCGTTGACACGGTAAAATCTACGGGTGCAAAGGTCAATGGTCCCATTCCTCTTCCCACCTCCAAGAAGATTTTCACCGTCAACCGCTCGACCTTCGTCAACAAGAAGTCCCGCGAGCAGTTTGAGCTCGACTCCTATGTCCGTCTTCTTGACATCGACGACTCCAACGCGAAGACCGTCGACGCTCTGATGAAGCTCGAACTCCCCGCCGGTGTCGAGGTCGAAATCAAAGTCTGAGAATAAGTAAATTATTCTTATATTTGCGGTGTCATTGCGGGAAGCAGTGAGCCGCAAATGAAGGGTCCCTTAGCTCAGTTGGTTAGAGCATCTGACTCATAATCAGGGGGTCGCAGGATCATGCCCTGCAGGGACCACAAAAAGCCACCGAGGTTTCGGTGGCTTTTTGTGTCCCCAGTTCAACCCCCTTTGTCCCCCTGTCAGGGGGAATGCCGGAACCTGCTTCGCAGAACCCGGGTGCCTCCGGTCGTCACTGTCGTTCCTCAACTCCGGCACGGCGGCTGATGCCGCCATCGGCGCTTCGCGCCTCCAATTTCGTACGCGGACGGGAAATCGGCCTTTTTTCCGTCCGTGGGGTGTGTTGATGGGGATCACGGACGGATTTTGGGCGGTTTTTCCGGCGGGAGGAGAGAATCCCCTTTGAAGTAGAAACGGAAACCGCTTAACCCTGAACAGATAACCACACCCAAATACTTCCACCAGCCATTTTATTCAGTACTCCGTTGGGGGAAAAGTTGAAATTGTCGTGTTCTTCATTGACACGACATTTTTTAACATGGACGAAGTACAGAAGTGGTTTCTTGAAAATTGTTCCGGCGACGGTGCGGATGCCTCGATGAAAAAGCTTCTTGAGGATTTCAGCAGCGATGATTATGCTCTTTCTTCAGAAGGATATGACCGTTTCCTGATCACGGTCAACGCAGAACGGAGGAAATCCGACCGTAGGCGTACCCTCCGCATCGTAGAACACACGGTGACGGCAGTGCTTTTGTTTGTCGGCATTGTTTCCTTGGTTCTATTGAGCCATGGAAAAGAGCCGGTGGAATGGAAAGAAGTCTATACGCTCTCCGGGCAGACTCGGACTGTCTCTCTCTCTGACGGATCGAGCTTACGCCTCGCTCCACAGAGCCGTTTAGTCTATCCCTCCTCCTTTGAAGGGAATGTCCGCAAGGTCTTCCTGCAGGGAGAGGCCTATGCGGACATTACGCATAACGAGAAAATGCCGTTTGAGATCTGTTCTGAAGATGTAACCGTTACCGTGCTTGGTACTGAATTCAATTTTTCATCCTATCTCTCTGACAGCGAATGCGAAGTGGCCTTGGTGGACGGACGGGTCGAGATCCAGATTGATTCACCAGTCTCCGACCATGTGATCCAGATGAAAACGGGAGATATGGTCCGCTATGACCGTTCCTCCGGGTCGGTTGAACGCCAGCATTTCTCTGCGGATTCCTATCTTCAAAATGTTCGTCGCGATGGCATCCAGTTTACCAACCGACGGATGGAAGATATCGTCCGCGCGCTGGAACGTCGCTTCGGCACACAGATCGTCATTGAAGATGAGGCCATCAAGGAAGAACGCTTCTATGCTTCTTTCATCAACGGAGAGGATCTGCTCTCAATATTAAATTCACTCAATACTCAGAATTACATGCAAATCCGGCGGAAAGGGGATATAATCTACCTTTCCCTCAAATAGTGTTCAAGTATGTTTGTCAAAGGGAAGTCAATCATGGCTTTGGTAGCGGCAATGTCCGTTTCTCTTGCCGCCTTCGCCCAGCAAGCCATCCAGCTTCGGGATGTGACGGTCCGCAGCGCCGTAGACGAGCTACAGAACCGCTTCGGGTACTCTGTGGTCATTCGTTCGGAGCAAGTGGATTTTTCCAGGATCGTGTCCGTCTCGGGCTCTGACGCCGATATCCTTGATGTCCTCTCACAGATTTTTGCAGGGCAGGATGTAGTATGCAGTGTGAATGGCAAAAAGATCCAGGTATCCCGGGCTGTCAAACCGGCACAAGACCCTTCGCGTGAGACTGCTCCTTTCGCTTCTAAGAATCCCAGACACGTAGTAAAGGGGAAAGTGACGGATGCCTCAGGCGAACCGGTTGTCGGTTGTGCTGTTATCCCTGACAAGACTGCACAGAAGGCGTCGATTTCAGATATTGATGGCAACTTTTCCGTCGAGGTCTCCAAGGACGGGACACTTTCATTCTCCTGCATAGGTTTCGTGACGGCGTCGGAGCCTGTTCAAGGAAGGGAGTATATTACTATAACGTTGCGGGAAGATGTCCAGTTGCTGGAAGAAGTGGTGGTCGTGGGCTACGGTACCGCATCCAAGCGTTTAGTTTCTTCCTCGATCTCTACCATCAAGATGGACGAGATCGACCGGGGTGCAGAAGTAGATCCGGTCAAGTCTCTCCAGGGCCGTGTCACAGGCGTCAGCGTCACCTCTCCATCAGGTATCCCAGGTGAAACCCCGAATATTATCGTCCGCGGCGTCAGTTCCATCAGCGGTTCATCTTCGCCTCTTTATGTGGTTGACGGAATTCCGGCAGAAAGTTATCCCAATATCAATACCAATGACATTGACCGGATGGAAGTTTTAAAGGATGCCTCTGCAACGGCTATTTACGGAAGCCGTGCGAATGCCGGTGTCATCCTTATCACCACCAAGTCCGGCAAATCCGGCAAGACACGGGTCGATGTGGATGCACATTTCGGTGCAGCTCAGGTCGCTCACGACATTAAGATGGCCAACACGGCTCAGTATATCGACGTGATGCAGGCTGCCGTGGACAACTGGAACGTCTATGTGGCCGAGAAGGGCTCAGGAAGCCTCAAGGAACTCTACATTCCCTCCGAGGCTGCTGATTTTGACTGGGTCGGAGCGATTTCGCGCCGATGGGCTCTTCGGGGCTCCGTTTCAGTGGCGCTCTCAGGCGGCAACGATAAGACAACCTTCTACGTTTCTACGGGCTATGACGGCCAGCAGGGCTATCTTAACAAGACTGCTTTCAACAAATACACGGTTCGTGCCCGTCTTGGGCACACGATTGCATCCTGGATTTCCATGAACATCAACCTGGCCGGGGCGTATGCCCGCTACGATATGACCGAGGAAACGGACGGGTCCCTGAAAGTGCTCCGTGCAGCCCGCGAGGAACAACCGTGGTATACGCCATACTGCATACGTAGCCTGGACGAATATGGGAGGGAAATCCGGGCCAACGCCTTTGGAGGAGATTATCGTACTATGTCCACTGACGGACTGGTCCGCCACAATCCTGTGATGTGCATCGAAGAAGAGGACTATTATAATAATAAATACCAACTCTCCGGCACGCTTTCTTTCGATATCACTCCGGTCAAGGGATTGAAGTACACGCCGTCTATCAGTGCCTATACCATCTATGACCATTCCATCAAGAAACTGACTGAACGCAACACCGAGCGCGGATACAAGGATGGTTGGCACGCCCTGACGGAGCAGAAGAACAACTCGCTCCGCTGGGTTTTCGATAACGTCCTGAGCTGGAATCAGGAAGTGGGCCGACTGACCTACAACATCATGGCTGGTCATTCCTTTGAAAAATACCAGTACAACACTTTCGGTGCGGCTTCAGATAACTATGCCAATGCTGCATACCCGTCATCATCCTTCAATCTGATCACTTCCGGCACCGATATCTACGCAGGTAACATCGGCTACAATGCCTATGCCTTGGAATCTTATTTCTCACGTGCGGCTTTCAACTGGGATAACCGCTATATCCTGAATCTCTCATTCCGTGTCGACGGTTCTTCCAGGTTCCCCAAATCAAATCGATTCGGTTTTTTCCCGGCCGGCTCGTTTGCCTGGATCATTACCAATGAGAAATTCTTCCCAAAAACGAAAGTTTTGACGGAGCTCAAGCTCCGCCTCTCTGCCGGTCAGACCGGCTCGATGGCCGGTATCGGGAACTGGGCGGCCATGAACCTCGTCAATGCCGGGTCTGCCTATAACGGAGTCTCCGGCCTGGCATTCGCCACTCCTGCCCAAAACCTGAAGTGGGAAAAAAGTACTAAATATAACGTCGGCATCGATTCCTTCTGGCTTGAGGATCGCTTGAACTTCCAGGTGGACGCATATTATTCCCGCACAGATGACCTGCTGTATAACCGGCCGGTCATCGCGACTTCCGGTTACACATCCCTCTCGTCGAATATCGGTGTAATGTCCAACTTCGGCATAGAAGTCAATCTTGGCGGGACGGTAGTCCGGGCCGGAGATTTCCGCTGGGACCTGAACGCTAATTTCTCCTGGTCGAAGAACAGGCTTGAAAGCCTGCTGCAGGACCAGCCCATCATCTATGTGAATTCAGCCACCCTGTATGGCGGCAACAAGCACGCCATAATAACCGGAGAACCGATATCTACCTGGTACACCCTCAAGGCCGATGGAATCTACCAGTACGACAGCGAGGTTCCTGAGAAACTGTATGCAAAGGGCGTACGGGCAGGAGACATGAAATACTGCGACATCAATGGCGACGGAGATATCGACTATGATAATGATCGGATGATTACCGGCAAGGCGACTCCTGATTTTTTTGGCGGTCTCACCTCTTCCTTCAGCTGGAGAGGCCTCGAGCTCAATATCTTCTGCCAATACAGTATCGGTGGGAAGATATTCGCGGCCTGGAAAGGAGCCGGTCAGGAAGGCACCGAGCATCTCGGCCAGTCTTCCGGCAGCGTAGTTGGGGACGATGCCAAGTCTTATACGCAGTTTTTTAACGTAAGCGAATATGCCGCGCTGCATTACTGGAAAGGTCCCGGCACATCAAACGTACTGCCGCGTCCGACCGTCTCGGGTATGCATACCGGCTGGGACGTGGATTATAACATTCTGACTTCCGACCGCTTTCTTGAGGATGCCTCCTACTTCAAGATCAAGACGATTACTCTGTCTTACCAGCTTCCAAGAAAGTGGATGGACCGAATCAAAATGCGCGGCATCCGGGTCTTTGCATCGGTGGACAATGCGTTTACCTTTACGAAGTATGATGGCTACGATCCGGAAGTCTCGATGGCCTCCGGCCCTGCCGCGGCCAATTACGGCGTGGACTTTGGCTACCAGCCAACCCTTCGCAGTTTTCTTTTCGGCGCGAGCTTTAACTTCTAAACGGCAGGTGTTATGAAAAAAATAGCGTTTATTCTTTCTTTTGTACTCGTCACTGCCGTATGCGGCTGCTCTAAAATGCTGGATCGGATTTCTCCGAAAGGAGCCATCACAACGGACAAATTGACTGATTCGGACATCGCACTGCTTAACAACGGGGTAATGCACCAGTTCGAGGCCATTGTCAGCAACTTATGGTTCGAAGGCGATTATCTTGCCGAAAATTATGCTCCGGGCCCAGGATTCTCCTTCAGCGATACCCATGCCGAAACGCAATCCGCAGCTTCTTCGACGGCATTGAGCCGCTGGACCTATTGTTACGGAAAACTCCAGTATGCGAATCTGCTGCTGGATGCAGTGAAGGGGAATGACTCGACGGCGGGGCAGGAAGCACGGGCTGTCGGCTATTTCTTCCGTGCCTATGTCTACTACAATCTTGTAACCCGCTATGGGGGTGTTCCCATCATTGATACCCCGACCAACATGGATGCCTCCGTCACCCGAGCCGGAGAAGCGGAAGTCTGGAAATTTATCGAAGATGACCTTGATCGTGCGGATGCCGCACTCGCTGCCGCGAATATTACCTTCAAGAGTTTTGCATACGTTTCCCCGGAAGCCGTTTCACTGCTCCGGACTCGAGTACTTCTCTGGGAGGGGAAATATGCCGAGGCCATCGTAGCTTCCGATAAGGTGATTTCGTCCGCTGCCGGCTTCAAGTTCAGCGAATCGGTTGATGACTGGGCGCAGATGTTCATCAATGGCTCCTCTTCCAGGGAACTGGTCTTTGCTCCGATCAATGTACGTTCCACCGACTACATACGCCTATTCGAGCGGGTGAACGACACTGATGGTTCATTCAACTATTCCCCAACTACGGCATTGTACAGCAACCTTTTCGCCGATACGCCTGTCAAGACCGGGGACTGGCGCGCAAAGGCGACATTCGGGGAGGATGAGACCCGTATCATCAAATTCCCGAACGGACAGAGCGGACAGTTTATCAAGAATCCGGCACCTTCGGAATCTCCACTCGTGGTGTTCCGACTGGCGGATGCCTATTTAATGAAGGCCGAAGCGCAGTGGCTCGGAGGAAGCGTCAGTGATGCCATTGCCACTATCTCAACCCTGATGGAAAAGCGCTATGAGTCACTTTCACTTCCTGCAACGATGACCGACGATGAATTCGAATCGCTGCTACTGGATGAACTTCAGCGGGAGTTCTACGGCGAGGGACGTCGTTGGTTCGATATCAAGCGACTTGCCGTGCGCCGTCATGGCTATGTCAGTTTCCTGGACTATGAGCAGGGAGATTTCCCTTCCTGGATCAAGACGGTATATCCCGGCAACGACAGTTATGAGATTGACGGCTGGAACGACCGTCATCAATTGATGTACTGGCCCATCCCGCAGGTGGAACGGGACAAATCTTACGGGGCGCTGACACAGAACCCCGGATATGAAGGATACAATAACTAAACACATAATGAATATGAAGAAAGTATTATTTGTGATGCTGGCCGTACTGCCTCTGGCTTTCGGCTGCAAACCTGAAAACAAGTCCAGTGAAACCACTCCGCTCAGCGTCAACATTACCGTAACTCCTGAGAAGGTTTATGCCGGTGATGCAGTGGCTTTCGAAGCACAAGTGACAGGAGGCACGACTCCTTTCTCTTATCAGTGGCTGATAGATGAAACGGAGCAGGAGAAGACTACACCTTCCCTTATTTATACTTTCAAGTCCAACGGCTCCTACATTGTCACGCTCAATGTAACAGACGGTAAGGGTGCAACGGCCCAGAGGAGGAAAGTCGTGGTCGTCGATGCTGCAAAAGTGGAAGAAACCGGTACGTTGACCATCAACTGGGTTGGCAAGATGAACGGTTACAACACCAAGTCGACTGCAGCCGTAGCAAATGACGGTTCTGTCTATACCACCTGCCGTGACAACAATCTCTATAAGTGGTCGTCTACAGGTGAGTCCGTATGGGTAAAGCCAATCTACACGGCTGTCAGCGCCAACAGTGCAACGCTCGGTACGCCCTCAATTGACACCGATGGTACTGTATTCATCGGCGCCGGTAACGGAACAACTAGCGGCAATGCGTCCGGCGACGGAACATTGAAAGCATTTAATCCTGACGGAAGCACCAAGTGGACCTTCTCCGGGTGGTGGCGCAGCGACGGAACGACTCCCGCTCCTACATGCCAGGGTACCATTGTGGCCATCGATGAGGACAATATCTATTTCGGCTGCACGGGACAGAATGGTATTGTGCTCTCCGCAGACAAGGCGACGGGTACACGCAAGGGCTTTCTGGCACCTGCAGGCGGTGCCCGTAGCGGAATCCTCCTCTCAAAAGCCGGTTATGTACACTGGTATGGCGGCAAATACGGCATCTTCGGTATTCAGCAATCCATTCTAGACGCCGGTGGCGCAGACAAACTCTCCGAGAAGTGGAAACAGTTCGGCAGCGGCGATGAGATGGCCCAGGGCAACTACGAAGGACAGATCGCTTGCCTGAATGTCGGTGGAGAGTCTTGTGTCGCCGGTATCGTGACCGATTCAAGGGGAACCAAGGTTTATGCACTCAAGGCTTCCGACGGCAGCGTTGTCAGCACTGCCTATATTGATGATACGGATTCCCAGGATCAGGGTGGCGTCGCCGTCGACGAAAACGGCAATATCATCGCCTCACTCAACTACACCCTGGGTCAGGACAATGGTGGTGTCGTTATTGTCAATCCCTCTACCGGTACGGTCGTCTCCCGTTACCGCACACAGGAAAAAGTATCCGGATCCCCTGCCGTCGACAAAGCTGGCAACATCCATTTCGGAACCGAGTCCGGATTTTATTACATCGTCAAGCAGGACGGCAGTAACTGCCAGTTGCTTGTCAAGCGCAACATTGCCGATCTGATACTCAAGGACAGCCGCTATTCGGATTCTTTCTCCAAACTGGGCAATGCGAAGATCTGGTGCTCGCCAGTCATCGGTGATGACGGGAAGATGTATATATGCTTCACAGATAATGATTCCCGCGCCTTCGGCGGAGTTATCTGTCTCAGTTACGAAGGTTGTGAGGGTCCCGCAGACAGTGACTGGCCAATGATTGGCCACGACCGCCGTCATACCTGCAAGCAGTAAAAACATGAAAATATTCAGGGTTATATTGTTGACGGCGCTGCTCTTTGCGGCAGCGCCCGCATGCGAAAGGCATTCGAAGGATTCCGGAGAGGACGATAAAATTAACGTACCCGATGATGAAACCCATGTGGATCCATCCTCGACTACGCTGTTGGATCTTTTTAAGCTGAAGATCGCCGAGTATCGCAACGATGCGACCATCCCGACCAACCATGTGTTTATCTGCGCACACCGTGCCAATACATACTCCTCTTCCCAGAAACAAATTCCGGAAAATTCTGTGCGATGCATCGAGGAAGCCATCGCGCAGGGGGCCGATATGGTAGAATTGGACGTCAGGGTTACTTCTGACGGTGTTCCGATGCTGATGCACGACGAAAAGGTTAATACGACGACCAACGGCAAGGGGACCCTCTCCGAGATGACCTTCGATCAGGTCCGGGCTCTCCGTATGAAGTACCGTGGAACCACAACTCCCTATCGGGAAGACGGTAAAGAGATCCTGGTTCCTACACTGGCAGAGGCTTTGAAAGCATGTAAAGGAAAGATATATGTGAATCTTGATGTCAAGGACTGTCCGGTCTCGACGCTGATGAAGGCCATCCGGGATGCCGGCGTGATAGATGAAGTGATGATCTATGGCCTGAGCACATCCGAGAAGAAGGAGTGTATTGTGTGGGCCTTTGAGAATGTGGGCAAATGGATTGCCGTCCATCCGTATATCGGATCCCCGGACGACTATAAGAACTATGTCCAGGGGTTCTATGACTGCGCCAAACTGTTTCAGTACAATGGTGCCACATACTATAATGCAACGGTGTCCGGCTTTGGCTATAAATGCCACGCCAACGGTGTCCTCTCCTATTCCAATTCCCTGGACTATGACTCCCAGATACGGGATTGGTATACGAAGTATTATTTAAATAATATAGAAGCGCCCTGCAGGGTGCTGGACCAGTTCATAGCATCGGGGTCGGATTTCGTCCAGACGGATGTCTTTGAATTGGCCCAATTTTATTTTAAATCTAAAGGATTACGATGATGAAGAGGTGTTTTTATATTCTTGCCGTGCTCCTGGTTTCACTTTCCTGCAATCCTGAGGAAAAAGGTAGCAAAGCTGAGGATACGACAGGAAAGGAAGAAGTTCTGATATGGGCAAAGACTCCTGACGGAGCGGTCTGGACCCGGGATGACGAGATCGGTATCTATTCGACCGACGATTTTAATTCCAGATTTATTGTGAATTATCTGGAAGAGGGGAAGGAAAACCGGGCTTATTTCAAGGGCAGCCTGACTCCGGGTGCCAGGATTCTCGGTGCATACTATCCCTATGTTGAGGCGATGGGAGACCGGGTGGATGTGCTGAGCATCCCGATTCCGTCGGAAGTTCAGTACGGGGATGCTCCATTACGTTTTGACATCGGAACTTACAATGATGCTGCCGAGATCAAACTGACATTCCGCCGGAAACTGGCCAATCTCAAGTTGTCGTTTCTCAACATCGATGAATCGGCTGTCAAAAGCCTGGTCCTGACGGATGTCACCGTCAAGGGGCAGCGCAATATGGTTGGTAAATATGCGGTCAACCTCCTCAAGCCCGAGCAAATGCTCAGCGGAACTGATGCTTCCGATCTGCTCACTTTTCACTTGAAAGATGTCGTTCTCACCGATGATCTGGTTCTCAAAGCTGCTATGGCAGCCACTTGGAAGGGTGGCGATGTCGTGACGGTTTCCTTCAACGGCGGTGAGTATGTGACCACGGCTGTTGTGTCAAATTCTGCAGAGGAAGGCGGCACAGTGGAACTGAATGTGAATATGCTGGATTTCAATCCTCATATTTCTCTGGTGTGGATGAGTCCGGACCTCGGGACGGAGGACGGCGCCGCCGCGGAATTCCGCGGGAATGTTCCTGCCGTAGATGCCTCCGGCAATGTCTATGTCCAACTCAGCCGCGGTACGGACAAACTCTATAAGCTCAATGCCGCGGACGGCACTGTTGTCTGGAGCACTTCGCTTGGATACGATTTGGACAATGCCGCTTCACCTTCCTGCGAGCGTGACGGCTCGGTCATTTACGCGGCAGGTGGATCCAACAAGACTGGACGGATCGTGGCCGTGAACGGCAGCGACGGCAGCATTAAGTGGACCTTTAATAAGGACCAGTTTTTCGCCAACGGCGGAACGCCCGGTCCGAATATCAACTGCAGCACGCCCGGGGTCGGAGACAAGAATATCTATGTAGGTAATGCCGGTACGACAGGTACCGTCCAGGCAATTGACAAGATAACGGGCGAACGCGTGTCCTATGTATCCAATGCTGCTGACGGAACAGGCGGCCCCGCCGGCGGTGTAATGTCAGGTATCGCTATCTCCAAAGGCGGAGAAGTGGCCTGGTTTGCCAACTACGGCATCTTCACGGCTCATCAGGCGGCTCTGGACAGCCCGTCCCAGACCGGCACCTGGGGCGGTTATACCTCATGGGCACAGCGCATCTCCCACGGCTGGGCCTATAATACCTCCCGCAGTGGCGTCGCTTTGTCTTCAGTGGACGGAAAGGATTCCGCCTGGGCGGCAGCTATGGAGAAGACATCGGCCGGATCTTTCAATATGCACATAATCCGCAGCAGCCTGGACCCTGCGGCCTCGCTCTCTTATACAGCCAAGCAATTTGATATGGAGTATGTCGTAAATGATGTGACCAATCAGGACCAGGGCGGTATTGTTATCGGCCCCCGCGGCGAGGCCGTTGTTTCACTCAAGGGAACGCCAGGGTCCATTCTGGGTATTATGCCTGACGGAACGCTCGCCTATAAGTATGAGCAGGAAGGCATAAAGGACGTTTGTGGTGCCTGCGCGGTAGATAACAACGGCTATATCCATATTCTCTTTGACCAACCGGCCTTTTATGCCATAGTCGAGCCGGATTACAACACTCAAACCTGTCGTCTTGTCGCTTCGGCAAACCTGGCCGAACTGGCTGCTTTGACTCCGCTTCAGATTCGCGCCTGGACCTCCGTTGTCCTGGGAGAGGATGGCCGTATGTATGTCGCCGTTACTGCTCACGAAGACTGGAGCAACCAGCGCGGTCGCGTGCTCTGCCTTTCCTATACGGAGACTACCGGTCCAAGCAGCGTATCGCCATGGCCACAGCGCGCAGCCGATAGTTGTCATACCGGTGTACAGAAGTAAAATCATTTATTTATATCCTATGTCACGTTATTATTCACCTTCATGTTGTTTGTTAAAGCTCACCTTTGAACGCTTTCTGAATGCGAGTGGCCGGGCGGAGCAGTTGAACCCCACTGAGGGTCAGTGGGATGACGATGATGATGTTAATCCTTAAAACCGCACGAAAATGAAATCCAAAATAATCTTATTTGCGTCGTTTGCAGTTACGGCTATGGCGTTCTCCTGCGGCAAGCAGGAAACAGATTCCTCCCTGGACGAGATTCAGACTGAAAAACCCGCCTCCGGGGAAATAACCCTCTCTGCTGTTGCAGCTGACACCAAAGCAAATGTGGGCTCTGACGGTTTGGTAACCTGGTCTGAGACTGATAAGATTGCCGTATGGTCTACTGGCGGTAGTTTTAGTGAATTCACCCTTTCCGACGGCGCAGGTGAGACAAATGCTCACTTTACAGGGAATATCCCGGACGGAACCCCTTCGACCGTAGCCGTCTACCCATCTTCCATTGCCGCTTCGCTTAGCGGAACCACACTAGGGATTAACCTTCCGGCTGAGATTGCATGGTCGGAAGCCTGCCAACCCCCGATGGTGGCCGTTTTTTCAGACAATGGAGAAAAGCCTCTTTCTTTCCGGCATCTGGGCGGGATTATCAGGATTGAATATAATAAAGTACCTCTTATCGCCCGCTCTTTGCAATTATGCTCCAATAATAAGAATATCAGTGGGGCTTTCGAGATTGATCTTTCGTCGGAAATACCGGTAATGGCCGCCTCCGGTAGCGGCAGCTCTGTAACGGTTACTTTTGAGAATCCGGAAACGGATATGGTTTTCTTCATTCCGGTCCCGGTAGGCGAATATGATAACTATACAGTGTGTTTACGCGATGCAGCGGGGGATCCTATCCCCGGGACGGTGAAATCGGTGACGAAGAATTCTTCCAGGATTCTCCGTGCAGACCTGTTGCAGATGCCGGTCATCAATACAGGTCTCCAATTGAAATGGGGATTCGGCGATTTTGGTGTTCAGGCTCAGTTCCAGGGACATTTCCCGGCTATTGACAAGGATGGGAATATTTATGTTACAGTTCCCGGCACTACGGAATTATGGAAATTCTCCAATAATGGGGAGGTCCTTTGGAAAAAGGATATTGGTTTTACCGGCAAACAGAATACTTCTCCCGCCGTTGAAGCTGATGGTTCTGTGATTTACGCAATGGGGGGTGACGGTGGAAATGGTGCTGTCAGGGCATTTAACGCTGACGGAACCACAAAGTGGAGTTTCGACAAGTCTAAGTTCTTTGCCACCGGAACACCGGCTCCTAATTTTAATTTCGCCTTTCCGGCTGTCGGTGACAATAATATCTATGTCGGCAATGCCGGAACGACTGGTTCGGTTGTGACAATTTCCAAAGCTACCGGAGAGCGAGTGTCGTATGTGAGTGGCAAAGCTGATGGTTCAGGCGGTCCTGCAGGTGGAGTTGCGGCCGGAGTTTATGTATCTAAAGGCGGCACAGTTTCCTTTGAAAATAATTATGGCCTCTTTGTGGCTGATAAAGATAAGATGGATGTGCCGGAAAAGACGCACAGCACTTACGGAAACTATACTGTTTACGGGCTCCGTTTTGGTTATAATTGGAATAGCGGTCAGCCTTGGAAATACTGGAATAACCACCAAAAATCAGGTACGTCTCACCGGGCAGGTGCAGTGTGCTTCAGTTATGGCGGAACAAATTATATATGCTATACAGGCAACGAGGCTACCGGCACAGCGAATACCAACGAGTCCAATAATCTGCGCGTTCTGTGCATTGCGGATACCTATGCCAAGAATGAAAATGCACCTGGGTTGAATGTGAACAATAAGTTTTATGAATATGTTCTCAGAGGGGTAAAGTATCAGGACCAGGGTGGAATTGTGACCGGTGATAATGCAGAGGTGATTGTGGCCATGAAAAAGCAGTCGTCGGACGGGGGGCTGATAGCTGTCGGGCCTGATGGACAATTGAAATGGCGCTTTAATATTAATGCAGATGTTACTGGTGCAGCTGCAGTCGACGACAATGGGTATATCCACTGTGTGTCAGACTGGCCGGCCGTTTACTATATTCTTCGTGTTGACGGTAACGGAAATGTGGAAAAGGTGATTGAACAGAATTTGTTTGACTTGATCAAAGAAAAATATCCGGACATGTCATCTTCTTATTCTCTGGCACGCTGTTGGACGAGTATTAAAATGGCCGAAGACGGAGCAATTGTTCTGGCTTTAGACCTTTATGATACTAATAATACACAGCATGGCTATCTGGCCTCTTTTATGTGGCCGGGGACGAATGGATATAGTCAGAAATCATCATGGCCTCAAAAACAGGCGGATGCAGGGAACAGAGGCGTTCAATTACGCTGATATTAATGTTTTTGAATGACCGAGAAGGAACTGATTGCAGGACTGCGAAAGGGCGACATGACCGCATATGAACATGCGTTTCATCTATACTACCCGCGGTTCGTATATTTCGCCGAATACATTGTAAAAGACCAGCATACTGCCAAGGATCTGGTCCAGAATGTATTCCTGAAAGTATGGCGTTTTCGTGACAGGCTCAAGGATAATCTCTCCCTGGTCAATTATCTCTATGTACTGACCAAAAGAGAAGTGCTGAATTACCTCAGGGGATTCAAGGCCATAGAGTCTCTGCAGGATGAGCTGGCCGGGAATTATGCCGGAGGAGGAGGAGAACTTGTTGAAACCCAGGTAGACTCGGCTATTGTCCGGGAGCGGATTCATGCGCTCCCGGACAAACGCCGCAGGGTGTTTGAACTGAGTCGTCTATGGGGGATGTCCAACAAGGAAATATCCAAAGCTCTTTCAATTTCGGAGAAAACCGTGGAACGACATATTACCCTCGCGTTGAAACAACTGAGGGAAGAGTTCCGCAATGAGAAATAATTGGTTGCTTCCTCCGAAGTACTAAAAGACATCATCATTATCATTTTTTCGTTTATTCCACCGAGCAATATCTCGATAGTCGGTGGAAATGTGATAGTCTGTCTGCAGCACTTGGAGCAGATTCGGGAAGCTATGGGGCTTACTGTGATTATCAGCACGGCCCATTCCTGGGCATGGAAAGCCGCCGGGGGAAAGAATTTTTGCTATATTTGCGGAAAATAAAGGGATTCAATATGAAAAAGCTTTTCACATTCATGATGGCGGTCGTTGCGATAGCGATGGTTGCCATCTCCTGCAACAAGGACAACAAAAAGAACGGCGGAGTCGGCTTTTGGAAGGTTGATTCGACAGTTGACACTTACTGCGGATCCTCCGAACTCTACCACGCCTGGTATTACCATGATGAAGAACAGGATGGATACGATGTCTGGTTCAGCCCGGAAGACAACCTCGCCGACCTGATCGGAGCCAACTTCGCCTATATTGATATACCCGGCAAATTCTGCGGAGAGGAGAGAGATCTCACAAATGACTTAAGCACCGAGGATTGGATTTTCTACTGTGGCACAAAGACTTTAGAAATCTTCGGAAATACCGAAGTCACAAAAGGAAAGGTCTTTCTCAGCGTGAACCTGAAGAACAACAGCATAGTATTCCGCCTGAGCGGGACATCCAGCCATGGCGGCGCAGAGTCTGACATAAAAATCGAGTACGTCGGCAACGCCAAGAGGCTGGACCATCCGGTTGATCCAAGAATATAAACAGATAATATGAAAAGACTTTTCGCATTCATGACGTCGGTCGCCGCAGTTGCGACAATCGCAGTGTCCTGCAACAAGGACGGGAACAAGAACACCGGACTTGGCTTCTGGCAGGTCGAATCCGAAGATGCTTCCCATAGCGGCTATTCGAACCTTTACCACGCCTGGTACAATATAGAAGAAAAAGAGGATTACAGCCAATGTTCCGTGCTGTTTCTTCCGAAGGATGACAGGGAGCACTGGAATGACTATGATTATGCCTATGTCACCATTCCATCGGAGGGGCTGGGACTGAATCTTGATCTTTTCGAGAATCTCGCCGTCCCGGCGGGAGACTTTTATGCCGGCACCAAAACCGTCCATATCGGCAATGGGGAAGCCTCTGACGGCACCGTGTTCCTCAGCATCAACCGGGAGAACAACAATGTGATCTTCCGTCTTAACGGGACCAAGGACGGGGACAAAATCAAGATCGACTATGTCGGCTACGCCACACCCGTGCCGGACCGGCCCTTCAGTTTTCTTTAAATAAACTGCATATCATACCCTGAACTCGACCAGAAGCCGTGAAGGATTATTCTTCATACGGTCCGGCTTACCGGAACTTCAAGGTCAGGGATGATGTGTACGTCCCCGAACCCGTGGCGGAGTTCTCCGGCGAGAATCCGTTTACCCGGATGGTGCCCATCCGCGGGAAATACAAGGATATCAATTTCGACGAGACCTATCCATTTCTGGATAAGTCCCTGAAATTCAAATTCTTCCACACGTTAATATACCTGATTGCCTGGCTGGTTGCATTCCCTCTGAACCGGATCCGCTTCGGGCTCCGGATCGAAGGACGTGAAAAGATACGCCGCAACCGGAAACTTTTCAAGGGCGGAGTAATGACCGTCTGCAATCACGTCCACCGCTGGGATATGGTCTGCGTCCTGCAGGCGATGCGATACCGGATGGCCTGGATTCCGATGTATGCCGAGCCCTTCAACGGGAAGGACGGCTTCAAGATGAAATACGTCGGCGGCCTTCCCATCCCCGACAATTTCGGCGGGCTCCGGGAATTCAACAGGGCATTGGACACGCTGCACGAAAGGGGGAAATGGATCCACGTCTTCCCGGAAAGCTGCAGCTGGAAATTCTATGCGCCACTCAGGCCGTTCAGGACCGGGACATTCAATCTGGCCTGCAAGTATTCGCTTCCCGTCATCCCTATGATCATCACTTTCCGGCCCAGGACCGGCTGGCGCAGGCTCTTCGGCAATGGCGAGCCTCTCCTTACCATCCACGTCGGCGACCCTATCGTCCCGAATCCCGAGGCCCCGCGGAAAGAGGAAGCGAAACGCATCCGCGACCTCGCCCACGCCACGATGCTTGAGATGGCGGGCATCATCTCAAACCCCTGGCCCTCAGGCATCGATTAATTCTCCCTTCAATATGAAACCGATCATTCCTCCGGTTCCGGTCGAACTCCTGAAAGCGGAGCTCACCCCTTCCAAGAAATTGGTGGACACCAACAAAGGTCACAACGAACTCTACGTTGTAACCTGGCAGGACTCACCCAATGTAGTTAAAGAAATAGGCCGATTGCGGGAGGAGGCTTTCCGTGCGGCCGGCGGGTCCACGGGCAACGAACTGGACCTGGACGAATTCGACAGGATGGAGAAGCCCTATCGACAGCTGATTGTCTGGGACCCGGACAACGAGGCGATCATCGGAGGCTACCGCTTTCTCCTCGGCACGGACGCCACTTTCGACGCGGACGGCCAGCCGGTGCTTGCCAGCTCGCACCAGTTCCGCTTTTCGCAGAAATACATTGACGATTACCTCCCTCACGTGATGGAACTGGGACGCAATTTCGTCTCGCCGGCCTACCAGAGTTCGAAGAACGGCGCCAAGTCCATTTTTGCCATGGACAACCTTTGGGACGGGCTGGTGGCGGTGATAATGAAGAACCCGGACATCCTGTATTTCTTCGGGAAAATAACGGTCTATCCCTCCTACGACACCATCGCGCGGGACCTCATCTATCATTTCCTCTGGAAGCACTTCGAAGACAAGGAAGATCTCGTCAGGCCCTGGCCCGACCAGGCCGTCATGCCGGATTCAAATCCGGCCCTGATGGACCTTGTCCTGAAGGAGGACAATCTTCTGGATGACTACAAACTGCTGAAGGCTGCGGCAAGGCTGCGCGGGGTGAACATCCCGCCGAACGTGACGGCCTACATCTCCGCCACGCCCCAGATGCTTATGTTCGGGACGGCGGTCAACCACCTGATGCACGACATAGAGGACACGGCTATCCTGATACCGTTCGATGCCATTTACCAGGAGAAAAAGTCACGCCATATCGGCGCCTATATCCGCTTCTTCCATTCGAGAAAGACCCGGAAGGAAGCGCGGAAGACGACTTCCGAAATGGAGGATCAGCTGATCGAGCACTGGCTGCAACTGCGCAGCCGTAAGGTCAAGCGGCTGCTCAAAAAGAGAAATTCCCGGGACTAAGGCCCGGGAATTTCCTTAATTGGTCAGCACTATCCTGCCCCCTGCGGAATCGACTTTCACGGTCGAATCCTTGCGTATCGTCCCGTCCAGGACGGCCTTCGCGAGGAGGTTGACCAGTTCGCGCTGCATCACCCTCTTGACAGGACGGGCGCCATAAGAGGGGTCGTAGCCCGCGTCGGTCATATAGTCTTCGAAAGCGGGCGTGAACTCGAGGGTCACGCCGCTGCCGGCGAGCCGCTCCTGCAGCTGACGCATCTGGATGTGGAGAATCTCGCGGATATCGGCCTTCGTCAGCGGCTCGAACATGATGATTTCATCAATCCTGTTGAGGAACTCCGGACGGACGCTCAGCTTGAGGGCATCGACGACCTTGCCGCGGCACTCTTCGAGGAGTCTCCGCTTCTCCGCAATGACCTCGAGCTGCTTCACGGGATCCGCTGAATCCTTGGGAAGCCTCTCCATGTAGCTCTGGATTATGTCGGAGCCGGCATTGGAGGTCATGATGAGGATGGTGTTCTTGAAATCGACCGTACGGCCCTTGTTATCGGTAAGACGGCCGTCGTCGAGGACCTGGAGGAGGACGTTGAAGACGTCCGGGTGGGCCTTCTCGATCTCGTCGAGGAGTATCACCGAGTAGGGCTTACGGCGTACGGCCTCGGTGAGCTGGCCGCCCTCGTCGTAGCCGACGTATCCCGGAGGCGCGCCGACAAGGCGGGAGACGGTGTGACGCTCCTGGTACTCGCTCATGTCGATACGGGTCATCATGTTCTCGTCGTTGAACAGGAATTCAGCGAGAGCTTTGGCAAGCTCTGTCTTGCCGACGCCCGTTGTGCCCATGAAGAGGAAGGAGCCTATCGGGCGCTTCTCGTTGGAGAGGCCTGCGCGCGAACGCCTCACGGCGTCGGAGACGGCGCGGATAGCGTCGTCCTGGCCCACTACCCTCTTGTGGAGTTCGTCCTCCATCCGGAGGAGCTTCTCCTTCTCGCTTTCGAGCATTTTCTTCACGGGGATACCGGTCCACTTGGCCACGATCTCTGCTATATCCTCCGGCGTCACCGCCTCGGTGACGAGCGGGTCGGAAATAGCCGCAGCGGCGGCTGAGAGCTCGTCAATGCGCTTCTGCGCGGCGGCAATCTTGCCGTAGCGGATTTCCGCCACCTTGCCGTAGTCGCCGGCACGCTCGGCCGAAGCCGTCTCGATCTTGTAGTCCTCGATCTGCTGCCTGGCCGTCTGAAGGTCGGAGAGGATGCCCTTCTCCTTGTTCCAGCGGTCCATCAGCTCCTTACGCTGCGCCTGAAGGTCTTTCAGCTCGGTCTCGAGCTTGTCAAGCTTGATTGAAGCGCCTTCCCTCTTGATACCTTCCCTCTCTATCTCGATCTGACGGATACGGTTGTTAAGATCGTCTATGGGCTCCGGGACGGAGTTCATCTCGAGACGCAGGCGGGAAGCCGCCTCATCGATGAGGTCGATGGCTTTGTCCGGAAGGAAACGGTTGGTGATGTAGCGGTGGGAAAGGTTGACCGCCGCTATCAGCGCGTCGTCCTCGATACGGACCCTGTGGTGGTTCTCGTAGCGTTCCTTGAGGCCACGGAGTATGGAGATGGACTCGGCCGGAGTCGGCTCGTCCACCATCACCATCTGGAAACGTCTCTCGAGAGCCTTGTCGGTCTCGAAGTACTTCTGGTACTCGTCGAGGGTGGTCGAACCGATGGTCCGGAGCTCGCCGCGGGCGAGGGCCGGCTTCAGGATGTTCGACGCATCCATCGCGCCGGAAGTCCTGCCGGCGCCGACGAGGGTGTGGATCTCGTCTATGAAAAGGATGATCTCGCCGGCGCTGTCGACAACCTCCTTGACGACGCCCTTGAGGCGTTCCTCAAACTCTCCCTGGTATTTCGCACCTGCGATCAGGGCGCCCATATCGAGGGAATAGACGGTCTTGGACTTAAGGTTCTCGGGGACTGCCCCGGCCACTATTTTCTGCGCTATCCCCTCGGAGATGGCCGTCTTTCCGACGCCCGGCTCGCCGACGAGGATAGGGTTGTTCTTGGTTCTGCGGGAGAGGATCTGGAGGACCCTTCGGATCTCCTCGTCCCTTCCGATTACTGGATCGAGCTTGCCTCCCGAGGCCCGCTCGTTAAGATTGATCGCGAATCTTGAAAGGAATGAATTGTTGCTGTTTTCCATAATAAATGTCCGCCCCCGGTTAGTGGGGACGGACATATACGGTCAAAATATATTCCTTCCTTTCGGAACTGACAAATTGTCAGTCTTACTCAGCCGCAGGCTCCGCAGGAGCATCCTGGGGGATGGACGGGTCGGCCTGGGGAACGGGGAAAGCGGGGGCTTCAGCCTCGGTCGCGTTGACAATCTCGTTGTTGAGACTCTCAGTGGTGTTCCCTTCCGCGTTGCCCCTGAGGGCGAAGGTGGAGAAGATGGAGAGCACGAGCACGAAAGCTACGAGTCCCCAGGTCGCTTTCTCAAGCAGGGATGCGGCCTGGCGCACGCCGAGGGCCTGGTTTGCCGAGGTGAAGTTGGTCGCGAGACCGCCGTCCTTTCCGTTCTGAAGAAGGACTACTACCGTAAGGAGAATACTTGCGATCACGATGAGAACGACAAGTAATGTAAAAAGCCAGTTCATATATTTTTACTTCAATTTTTCGATAAGGGATGCAAAGTAAGCACTTTTTTCCGGATAAAACAACATTAGTTTCGAATAAATTCGGCGTGCCTCCTCCGGATAGCCCTGCTCGAGGTAGATTTCCGCGAGGGTCTCGGTGCAGAAATCGTCCATGCTGACCTCGGCGGAAACGACCGGGGCGGCCGGGGCATCCTTGTCCGGGCGGGCCTTGATGCCCTTCGCCTCCGGGGCGTTCCTCACGGAATCGTAGTCCTCCTCCGAGAAATAGTCGCCGCCGACTGCGCGGCGGACCTTCTTCTCCTCCTTCCGCGGCACCTCCACCTTTTCAGCCCTGAGATACGAGTCCACGAGCTCGTGGACGGCGGAATCCGTTATGGACGACGCCTTTCCGGAGTGCATGATGTCGAAGACGGCCCTGCGGTTGCGGACGAAAAGGGCCGCCTCGACGTAGCGGTCTTCGCCCCAGGAACCGTCGCCGAGGGCTGACATACGGCGGCAAAGCTCCAGACGGGCGCCTGCGTACCAGGGGTAGAGGTCCACGACTCCGACGAGCTCCTCCATATTGAGGGCCTTTATGTCTATGCGGTCTTTTACCATTGGGCTACTGTTGCATTGAAGATGTCCTCGCAGAGTTTTTCAACGATCTCGTCGCAGAGGGACGACTGGACTGCCTCCAGCGACTGGGTGGAGTCGTAGTCGGCGTAGGCCGAGAACTGCTTGTCCACGTCCTCCTCCGGGTACTTGTGGTTGGTGAAAACGGCCTTTACGGTCACCGTAAGGCGGTTCTGTGCCGCCACCTCCTGGGCGGTCACGGCGGTCGCCCTGACGTCGTATCCTGTAATCTCGCAGACGAGGTCGAGGTCCGCGTCGACGTCCACTTCCTCAAGCCTCGTGAGCTTGCGGAACTTGTCCTTGAGCGCCTCGGTCATCTGGTTGCTGAGGGAAGGGTTGACGGTGAGGGCCTTGTACTCGACGTAGGGAATATGGATAGTCTTTACGTCCGGCTGGATGGACGTGCCGGAGAAAGAATAGATGCCGCAGGAGGACAGAAGTGCAGCCGCTATTATGAGAGGCAGGAAGCGTTTCATCACTGTTTTTTCGTTTTATACTCCGGGGGGAGCTTGCGGTAAAGGGTCCGCTCCGACATGCCGAGCTCCTGCGCGGCCATCTTGCGGTTTCCGCCCCACTTGTCGAGGGCTTTGCGGATGAGTTCGTCCTCGTTCTTTTTCCACGAAAGATCCTCCGGAGCGGAAGGGATCTGCTCCTCCGGCTCCTCGTGGTCCTGCCACTCGGCTTCCTCGGCGGA
>CADAXR010000021.1 GCA_902791945.1 uncultured Bacteroidia bacterium | reverse complement strand
AGGTTGACTCAAAAGTGAGTTGACCTCTTTTTTTTGTAGGGAGGGGTATGGGATGCCGGGGGGACTCCGTTCCGCTTCGCTCCACTCCGGCCCCTCCCACCGCTTCGCGGCGGGCCCCTCCCCCTATACTTGTCCGGGGGTGGACAAGCCCCCCGGCACCCCATACCCCTCCCTCAAGGCATCAGGCGGCTACTTTTTCATGTGTTTTAGGATAGTCCGCGACGACAGGCTCTGATGTGACCGGCGGCTCAAGTGTCTGCACACGGGCGTATTTCCGGAGATTATGCGCCAGCGCGACTAGTCCGAACTCGACGTTGACTTTAGCCATGCCTTTGAGACGGAAGCGCTTGAAGCCGTGGTCGTATTTGATGTCGCCGAAGACTGCTTCAGGTTCAACGGGACGCATACTCCTGTGATAAAGGCCCTCCTCACTGGTAAGCCGCTCCTTGGCCTTTTCACGGTATTCATCGGCCCGGTGGTTGACTTCAATGACACGGTTGCCTTTAGCCTTGTGACACATACCCCTGAAAGGGCATCCGGCACAGTTCTGGGCGCGATATTTACTGATGGTTGACACATATCCCAGCTCAGATGTACTCTGTTCATCGCCGATATGTTCCAGATGCTGGCCACGCGGGCATACGTAATAGTCCTCTTCGGCATTGTAGTACATGTTCCTGACGAGGAAGGGGTTATTCCGTATCTTGCGCTTGTCCTCCGCATGGAACATGTTGTACTTGACAAACGCTTCAATATCATGGCCGTCCATCCACTCGTAGTTCATCTCGCTTCCATAACCGGAGTCGGCGACGACCTTCTTGCTTTGCCTGCCATGACGCTGCTCGAAGCTCTCCAGATATGGGATGAGCGTGCCCTGGTCAGTCGGCCTCCAATAGATACCGTAGTTGGTGATATACTGGTTCTCAGTTGATATCTGTACATTGTACCCAGGCTTGGTCTGGCCGTTGTTCATCGCATCCTCCTTCATCCGCATGAACGTGGCTTCCGGATCCGTCTTGGAGTAACTGTTCCGTTCGCCGAGGACATCCAGCTTCCCCTCATATTCCCGCATTTTGCTCACTCCCTCATCGGCAATCTTTTCAACGGCTTTCTTCTGTTGCTTTGTCAGGGCTTCCTTCCTCTCTTTCATCCGCTCCAGGACCCGGTCGGTGCGCTGCTGCATCTCATCGGCTGTCATCGGATGCTCATTTTCGGCCTCCCGCTGCTCTATATCCAGGATTTTCTCAACTTCTTCCAGAACGGCTTTGACGTTCTTCTCCAGCTTTGCCTTGTTCGTTTCCGTTGCCCGCTTCCATACGAACGTGTACTTGTTTGCACAGGACTCAATCTTGGTCCCGTCAATGTACTGCACATCCAGCGTCACAAGCCCCTCTTCAACAAGCAGCTCCACAACCTGAGTGAATAGGCCTTCAAACGTCCCGACCAGACGGCGGCTACGGAAGTTGTTGATTGTCCTGAAGTCAGGGATAAGCGTGCCTCCCAGCCACATGTAGATGATATTCTCCCGCCACATCCTGGCTATCTGGCGACCAGAGTAGATGTTGCTAAGATAGGCGTAGAAGACGACCTTCAGCATCGCCCGGGGTGAGTAGCTGCTGGTTCCACCTCCTTTGTAGGTACGCTCAAGGGCACTGAGATCCAAGCTTTCTACAACAGCATCAATCACCCTTGCTGGATGCTCTGCTGGTACCATGTCGGAAAGATACACAGGAAAAAGGCTTCCTTCGTTGCGATTGTAAGATTTATAGACTACCTTTGCCATGCCTGATGTCAATATTTGATATGTTTTAATGCAATACAAATATAATCAAAAAGATTGACAAAAGCAATAGCTATTCCTTTGATTATCAAAAGAATAGCTATATTTTTATGCCCATTTTAAACGGGAGGAAGGGAGACCCTCCAGGGGGCTTGTGCACCCCCGCACAAGGGTAGGGGGAGGGGCCCGTTGGATACAAGTTCCCGCGGTAGCGGGGACGCAGGAGACAATGGGAGGGGCCGGAACGGAGCGAAGCGAAGTGGAGTCCCCCTGGAGGGTCTCCCTTCCTCACATTCCATATCTAAACATAAAAAAGAGAGTGACCTAAGTCAATTTTGACTTTTTGGTCACCCCCTTTTTGTTAATATTCTTCCTCGTTAAAGAAGAAGTCTTCTTTGGTGGGGTAATCGGGCCAGATGTCCTCGATGGATTCGTAGATTTCTCCGTCGTCTTCAAGCTCCTGGAGGTTCTCCATCACCTCTTCGGGGGCGCCGGAACGGTTGGCGTAGTCGATAAGCTCATCTTTGGTTGCGGGCCACGGTGCGTCATCAAGGCTACCGGCAAGTTCAAGGGTCCAAAACATAGTAATAAAGTGTTAATTATCAACATTTAAAAAGCACCGGAGCGCCGCAGCGCTTCAACGGGGCTGCAAAGATATATAAAAAAACAAAATCCCATCAAAAAATTTTACTATTTTTGCACCCCCGAAAGAAAAACAGCGTATGGCATACAAAAAAATATCTCAGTACGACCCTTACGTGACGGAGCAGATCGCCTCCCACGTCAAGGCCATCCTCGACCTTCTCGGCGAAGACACCTCGAGGGAGGGCCTTCTCAAAACCCCTGAAAGGGTCGCGAAGGCGATGCAGTTCCTGACCAGAGGCTACGGAGAGAACGGCGTCGAGATAGTCCGTTCCGCCGTTTTCAACGAGGAGTACAGCCAGATGGTCATCGTCAAGGACATCGAGCTGTTCTCGCTCTGCGAGCACCATATGCTGCCGTTCATCGGCAAGGCCCATGTGGCCTACATCCCCAACGGGGAGATCACCGGGCTCAGCAAGATCGCCCGCGTGGTGGAGACCTTCGCCCGCAGGCTTCAGGTCCAGGAGAGGCTCACCGTCGAGATCCGCGACTGCATCGCGGAGTCGCTGAAGCCCCTCGGCGTCGCCGTCGTCATCGAGGCGACCCACACCTGCATGACGATGAGAGGAGTCCAGAAGTCAAACGCGATAACGACCACTTCGGCCTTCTCGGGTCTGTTCATGAACTCCTCCCGTACGAGGAACGAATTCCTCGAGCTGATCAAGCATTAATCCTTCTTCAGATAGGCGTCGCTGACGACCTTGCGGCTTCTCGCGATGAAATCCGAGAGGGCTTTGCCCTTGAGCATTCCGTTGGCGAGAAGGGCTATGTCGACAATCTGCCGGAGAATCTCGTTACCTTCGGCAAAAGCCTTGATTTCGGCTTTGTGCTCATCCGACTTGACATCACCTGACGGTTTACCCTCGAGGACGCGCGCGACGAGAGGATTCTCCATATTGACCGTGATGTTGTAGGACTTGGGCATTTCTCCGTAGAAGTTCATTCCGCCGCCAAGGGCGCTCATCTCGCGGTAACGGCGCATGAATTCGTTCTGGGTGATGAGGATGGCGGGTTCGTTCTCGCCAAGGTTGTCGCCCTCGACGTAGTAGTCGTTGCCTTCCGGAAGAACGGCCTTGAAGAGGTTCTCGAGGTCGTAGCGGGCATCCTCGCCCATTTCGAGCTTCACCCTGTCCTCCTTGGGGATGAGCCTGTCCACGCTGTCGGAATCGACGCGCGCGAAGCGGCAGCCTTCGAGCTTCCGCTCCAGGAGGTTGACATAGTGGGCGTCGAGCTCGCAGTCGAAAAGGAGCACGTCGTAGCCCTTGTCCTTAGCATCTTCGATAAAGCGGTACTGGTCCTCGACGGATGTTGCGTAGAGACAGACGATCTTCTTGTCCTTGTCGGTCTGCTGTCCCTCGACTGCGGCCTTGTACTCGTCAAAACTGAAGTATTTGCCGTCCGTGTTCTTGAGAAGGGCAAACTTCATGGCCCTGTCGCAGAACTTCTCGTCGGAAAGCATGCCGTACTCGATGAAGAGCTTGAGGTTATCCCACTTCTTCTCGAGCTCCGGCCTCTCGTCCTTGAAAATCTCCTCGAGGCGGTCTGCGACCTTCTTTGTTATATAGGTGGATATTTTCTTGACGTTCTCGTCGCTCTGGAGATAGCTCCTCGAAACGTTCAGCGGGATGTCCGGGGAGTCGATGACGCCGTGGAGGAGCGTCATGAAGTCGGGAACGATGTTGTCCACGTGATCCGTGACGAACATCCTGTTGCAGTAGAGGGAAATCTTGTTACGGTCTATTGCGACTCTTTCCTTGATCTTCGGGAAATAGAGGATACCGGTCAGGTTGAACGGGTAGTCCACATTGAGGTGGATGTGGAAAAGAGGCTCCTCGTTCATAGGATACAGCGCCTTGTAGAAGGCTTTGTAGTCCTCCTCCTTGAGCTCGGACGGGGCCTTGGTCCAGAGCGGTTCGACAGAGTTGATGACCTTGTCCTTGTCGGTGTCGACATATTTGCCGTCCTTCCACTCCTGCTCCTTGCCGAAGATTATCGGCACGGGCATAAACTTGCAGTATTTGCCGAGAAGGCCCTCGATGCGGCTCTTTTCGGCATACTCCGCAGAGTCGTCGTCGAGCCAGAGGGTGATGGTAGTGCCTCGCTCTTTCCTGTCGGACTCACCCATTTCGTATTCCGGAGAGCCGTCGCAGGTCCACCTGACGGCCGTCGAACCTTCCTTCCAGGACAGGGTGTCGATGGAGACTTTCTTCGAAACCATGAAGGCGCTGTAGAAACCGAGGCCGAAGTGGCCTATGATACTACCGATCTGGTCCTTGTATTTCTCGAGGAACTCCCCTGCACTGGAGAAGGCGATCTGGTTGATGTACCTGTCCACCTCCTCGGCGGTCATGCCAATGCCGCTGTCGGAGACCTTGAGTATCTTTTTCTTTTCATCGAGTTCCACCACGACCTTCGGCTCTCCGAGGTCGCCCTTGAACTCGCCGCTGGAGGCCAGCGCCTTGAGCTTTTCAGTGGCGTCCACGGCGTTCGCGACGATCTCGCGGAGGAAGATCTCGTGGTCGCTGTAAAGGAACTGCTTGATGACAGGGAAAATGTTTTCGGTGGTTACACCGATCTGTCCCTTGGTTGCTTTCTTTGACATATCCTTAATATTTTAGATTTCTCGACTTTGCTCGAAATGACAAATCCGACCGCTTTCGGCGGCCGGATCTGCAAAAGTCAAATTGTATTCCAAAGGGGCGGAAGTGACAATTTGTCAGATGTCACGGATAAACTGGTGGGAGGTGTCGCCGGCGTACAGGATAAGCATCCTGTCTATGCGTGATCCGTCCCGGAAAACGTCCATCGTGAGTTTTCCACTGCAGCCGACCCACGACCTGGTGTCAGAATTTCTTCCGGCGTCATAGAAAATGGGGTTGGTGGTGGAGCACCTGGCGCTCAAGCCCGACAGCTCAGTCCTCTCGAACTCGACAAAACTCACATCCCAGTTGAAATGACTTCCTCCCCTCGCGGAAAAGAAAGATTTATGGCAGGTTACGAGCAGGGAATACTTCGTGGGATAAGTACCGGAAGGAAGAGTGTAGTCGGCATCCCTGGAGAGAATCCATGTGCTGTCCTGAGCCGTCTTCTCCATACTGACACCTTTGATGCTCCTTTCCTTGTCTATCGTCCACACGGAGCCTTCCGTCCAGACAGACTGGCCGTCAGGATGGAAATTGGCCTCTTCGTCGGTCTCGTATCTTTCCAACTTGTCATACAGGATTGCGTCCTCGGCGGCAAGAAGGTTGTCAGCGACGAACTGCAGGGCGATAGAACCTATATACTTCTCGTATTTTGAGGTATTCTCCGCGCTTCCGGAGCCGGTAATCGGGCCACGGCTGTAATCGTCCCGGACATAAGAAGATTTCGTACACGACACCAGCACGGAAAGAATCAAGAATGGTATAACTGTCTTTTTCATAGCCTGCTAAAATCTGAGTCCTACGCCGGTGCGACCGCCGAGCATATAATTACCGAAAGACAGCTCCATGAAACCGAAGACCTTACGGCCCACAGTAAATCCGATAGGAACTATCTCGAACGCCGGCGCGACCTTCTTTATTCCGTTCTCGGGAGTGATACCGTCGCCCCAGCGGAAGACGGCTCCGATTCCGAACCCGCCATAGAAACAAGTGTAGTCGGTGAAACCGAAGTAGAACCGCACCTTGGGAATTACCGAGATTTCATCAACGCTCAGGCGCCATAGTTCATTGCTGTCCGCCTCATTGAGTACCTTGCCCACGACATGGTCATAGTTGGCCTCAAGCGACACCTTAAACCATTTCTTTACGGAGTAGCCGGCCTCGAGAGTAAATGACGGAGTGCACCAGGCAGGTTCGATGTACGTGTGGACGGCATCACCATAGATTTCATACAGATCAGGATTGACATTGTACTTGGCGTCCGGATTCGTGGACGTCCTCATATCCTCCTGGAAATGGGTCTTCGGGACTCCTCCGACAGAAAGAGCCACCTCCCACTTATGTTCGTAACGCTGGCCCCTTGCGGCAAGCGGAAGCAAAAGCAGGAGCAGCCAAAAGGCTATGGTCTTCTTGTTCTGCATACTTAATAAATAAGTGGTTATCAATATATAGATGCAAGAAGGCAGGAGGATGTTGCATCAGCCTATTTGTAGAGGAAGCGGCGGATGGACATCTTCGGGGTCTTCTCGAAGGGACGGTCCTGGCGCTCGACGGTCACGATGCGGCTGTAGATGGGAAGCTGGCGGTTCGCGCCGTTGCGGATAAGCTCGGGGATGTCGGAGATGTGCTCCGCATCGAGGAGGTCCTTCGCAATCTGCTGCTCGTCGAGGAAAACGAGGGCGACGAGCTTGCCGCCGCGATCCACGACCACGGACTCCAGCACGTAGGGCTGGTTGTTGACTATGGCCTCGACTTCTTCCGGGTATATGTTCTGGCCGGAAGGGCCGAGAATCATATTCTTGGAGCGGCCGCGGATGAAGATGTTGCCTTCGGCGTCAATGATGCCGAGGTCTCCGGTCTTGAGGTAGCCGTCGTCGGTGAACGCGTCGGCAGTCGCCTCTTCATTCTTGAAATAGCCGATACAGATGTTGTCGCCCTTGGCCTGGATCTCGCCGACGACGTGCTGAGGGTCCTCGGAGTCGATCCTTACGTCGGCGCAGTCGACCGCCTTGCCGCAGGAGCCGGGGACGTATTTCTCCCAGCACTCGTAGGCGAGGAGCGGCGCGGCCTCGGTCATGCCGTAGCCGACAAGGTAAGGGAACTTGATCCTCTTGAAGAACTTCTCGACCTCGGGGTTGAGCGCGGCGCCGCCCATGATGAACGACTGGACCTGGCCGCCGAAGGCCTTGATGAGCTCCTTGCGGATCTTGGAGTAGATGATGCCGCGGATGCCGGGAATCTTGAGGGCGACCTTGACGGCCGGCTTGTCGATGACGGGCTTGACCTTGGATTTATAGATTTTCTCCATCACGAGGGGAACGGTGATGAGGAGGTAGGGCTTGTAGTCGGCGAACGCCTTGAGGAGCGTCGCGGGGGTCGGGGCCTTGCCGAGCCAGTAGATCGAAGTGCCGTTGCAGAGAGGATAGATAAACTCTATCACGAGGCCGTACATGTGGGCCATCGGCAGCATGGAGACCATCCTTTCGCCGGCCGGGATGTTTCTCTGCGAGAAATCGACGGTCGCGGAGAAATTGCGGTAAGTCAGCATGACACCCTTGGGGTTCCCGGTGGAACCGGAGGTGTAGTTGATGACGGAAAGGGTGTCGAGGTTGTCCGTCGGGAAGACGACGTCGTCGGGGCCGTAGCCGGAGGGCCATTTGGCGGCGAAAGCCTCGTCGACATTGTCGAAAGCGGCCTTAATCTTGTCATCGGCGGCATAGAGGACCTTGAAAGTGTCCACGTCGATTACGACCTTGAGAAGCGGGAGCTTCTCCTTGTCAAGCTTCTCCCAGCGGGCCTTGTTGGTGAAGAGAGCGACGCTTTCGGAGTGGTCCGTAAGGAATGTCACGTTCTCCGGGGTGAAGTCCGCGAGGATCGGGACGATGACGGCTTCATATGTGTTGACAGCAAGGAAAGACATGCCCCAGCGGGCGCCGTTGGAGGCGCAGAGGGCAATCTTTTCGCCTTTCTTAATGCCGGCCGCGGCAAATGCAATGTGGAATTTTTCGATGCGCTGCGCCATCTCCGCGTAGGTGAAACTTTCTCCGCCGATGGTGTTGAGGGCTGCTTTGTCCCAGAATTTACGGGTCGCATTCTGCAGTCTGGAAAGGTAATGTTCCATATTCATTTCGGTTTTAGTACGTGCAAATTTAGTCAAAAGTCCCGATAAAACACCTTTAATTATTATCTTTGTGGCGAATTTAATCGTAAGTTAAAGATTATGAGAAGAAAACCGATAGTAGCGCTTATCTACGATTTCGACGGGACCCTCTCCCCCGGAAACATGCAGGAGTTCGGATTCATCCAGGCCATCCACCAGACCCCGCAGGAGTTCTGGACAAAGAGCGACGGCATCGCCATCGGCCAGGACGCCAGCAACATCCTCGCCTATATGAAACTGATGTTTGACGAGGCCAAAAAGGCCGGAATAAAGCTTACCAGGGCCGATTTCCGCCGTTACGGCCACGACATACGCCTCTACGACGGCGTCCGCGAGTGGTTCCGCAACGTCAACAATTACGGCCTCGAGCACGGAGTCCGAGTCGAACACTACATCAACTCCTCCGGCCTCAAGGAGATCATCGAAGGCTGCCCCATCGCGAAGGAGTTCAAGCACATCTTCGCGAGCTCGTACATCTATGACCATAACGGGGAGGCCGAGTGGCCCGGCATCGCCGTGGACTACACCGCCAAGACCCAGTTCCTCTTCAAGATCAACAAGGGCATCTTCTCTTCCAGGGACGCCAAAAGGGTCAACGAGAGCATCTCGGACGAGGCCAAGCGCATCCCCTTCACCAACATGATCTACTTCGGCGACGGAGAGACGGACATCCCCAGCATGAAGGTGGTCGGGATGTTCGGCGGCGCCAGCATTGCAGTATTCGACCCCGCCATTCCCTCCAGGCGCGCCTCAGCCCAGAAGCTTCAGCGCCAGGGCCGCGCCAACTTCATCACCCCAGCCGTCTACACCAAGGACTCACGCGCCTTCCGCCTCGTCTGCTCCATCATCGACAAGATCCGCGGCGACGCCGAGAGGGCGCATCTGGCGAAGTACAAATAGATTTCTCGGCTTCGCTCGAAATGACAAACAAAAAAACCGGCTCTTGCGAGTCGGTTTTTTGTTTGTGCTCAAACCTCTTGCTAGAGGATGTGGAGCTCGACGCGGCGGTTGGCGGCGCGGCCCTCGGCGGTGGCGTTGTCAGCCACGGGGTCGGCCTCGCCATAACCCTTGTAAGAAAGGTTCTTGCCGGAGCAGCCCTTACCGACGAGGTAAGTGTAGACTGCCTTTGCGCGAGCCTGGGAGAGCTTGAGGTTGTTCGCATCGGAACCGACGCTGTCGGTGTAACCGGCGATTTCAACTTTGGCGTTCGGGTTGTCCTTGATCCAGTCGGCAACCTTGTCGAGGCCGACGGCGGTGGACTTGTTAAGAACGGAGCTTCCAGAAGGGAAGAGGCCGCCGGAGAGCTCCCTCATGGTCTGCTGGATCTCGACGGGGACTTCCTTCACGACAGTGACGGTGTCGGTGACAGTCTTGACGACGGTGTTGACAACGGTGTTCTGGATGTAGACGGTGTCGTGGACAGCGGGCTTGTTCTTAAGCTCTTCGTTCTCCTTCTCGAGAGCGTCAGCCTTGTCCTTGAGGGCATTGTACTGGTCCTCGGTGAAAGGAACGGGGATGACGGTCGGGGTCACGGAGGACTGACGGACGAAGCCGCTCTTGCCGAAGTTGAAGATAAGACCTGCGGTCACGCTGGGGATGAAGAGGAACTGACCGCTGGCGGGGTGACGGAGTTCGCTCTCAGGGGCGACGATGCCGCGGAGGTCGACATAGAAGTCGAGCCTCTCGCCGAGGCGGATGTCGTTGAGGAGACCGATACCTGCACCATAGGAGAGGTTCGATACTTTCTTCTCCTCACCCTCGGGACGATAACGGAACCAGATACCCTCGAAGGTGGCGTAAGGGATGAGATCCCAGGTGCGGGTCTCCTTGTAGCCGGAGAGGGTGTTGGAGATGTTCCAGAGGAGGTCGAAGTGGACGTTGTTGTATCCGAACTTGCCGTCCTTGGTCACGAAGTGGGTCGCGTCCTTGGCCTGGTCCGTGCAACCACGATAGCCGAGGCGGGCACCGACACTGGGGGTGAACCACTTACCGAGGTAAATCTCGAAGGCACCGCCAAGCTTGCCGACTTTTTGATTGTCATAGAAGGTGTTGATACCACCGCCGACACCGACAAACCAGTTGTCGACAAAACGGTTGGTGAGGTACGGACCGTAGACGGGTTTTCCGTTCTCGTCACGGTTGGCGTTCTCCTGAGCGGAAGCGCCGAAGGAGACGGCAAGCAGCATGGAAACAGCGACTGCGCCGATCAGTGTTTTGAGTCCTTTCATAATGATAAGATATATAATTTCTAAATTTTCAAATCCCTTCTTCAGGTATATAACCTTGCAAATCTAATCAAAAAAATTCTCTTAACAAAAATTTTTAAAAAAATCACGCCGTCCAGACCTTCAGATACTGC
Organism: uncultured Bacteroidia bacterium; assembly: GCA_902791945.1. Classification (GTDB taxonomy): domain Bacteria; phylum Bacteroidota; class Bacteroidia; order Bacteroidales; family UBA932; genus Cryptobacteroides. The sequence continues at coordinate 14,272 of CADAXR010000021.1, read as the reverse complement.
TGGAGAGCCCACATTTCATCGCGGTAACGGGCGGCGGAGGCGAAATCGAGATCGGCTGCAGCCTTTGTCATCTTGCGCTTTGCCTCCTCGACGGCCTTCTCTACCTGTGGACGCGACATGGACCGGATCACGGGGTCCTGGAGCACCGCCGCAAGGTCCGCCTTGACGGTGCCGTCCTCAAAGGCGGAACTGCCTTCGCGACGGGCGTCGTGTCCGAGGCCCACCTTGATGTGGCCCTTCCCGAGTTCCGAAGGATCCGGCACATAGTAAGGCTTAGTCACGGCGTCAGGGGCGCTGACCTTGCCGGTCACCGTGTTCTGCAGTACAGGATTGATGTAGCCGCTTATGTGGTCGGCGTCCTCCTTCGAGGTTACGAGCTCGGACATGAGCACGTTCGAGCGCACGGAAACCTGCCTCGGGGTGATGCCGTGGAGTTTGTTGTACTCCTGCTGGCGGGCGCGGCGGCGGTTCGTCTCATAGATCGTCTCCTGCATCGAACCCGTAATCGTGTCGGCGTACATTATCACGAGGCCGTTGAGATTGCGCGCGGCGCGGCCGGCGGTCTGCGTCAGCGCCCTGCCGCTGCGGAGGAAGCCCTCCTTGTCGGCATCGAGGATGGCGACAAGCGAGACGGTAGGTATGTCGAGTCCCTCCCTGAGGAGGTTGACTCCGATGAGGACGTCGAACAGGCCGTTCTTGAAATCCTCTATGATTTCCACCCTTTCTGCAGTGTCCACGTCGGAGTGGATGTAACGGCAACGGACGCCCGCTTTCTGGAAATAAGAATCGAGTTCTTCCGCCATCCTCTTGGTGAGGGTCGTGACGAGAATGCGCTCGTCACGCTCTACGCGAACGCGTATTTCCTCCAGGAGGTCGTCCACCTGGTTTTTGGTGGGACGCACCTCGATTGGAGGGTCGAGGAGGCCTGTCGGCCTCACGATCTGCTCGACGACAAGGCCCTCGGAGCGGCCGAGTTCATAGTCGGCCGGCGTTGCACTGACATAGACGGTCTGACCCGTTACGCTTTCGAACTCTTCGAAAGTCAGCGGCCTGTTGTCCGCGGCGGCCGGAAGGCGGAAGCCGTAATCTATCAGCGTCTCCTTGCGGGAGTGGTCGCCGCCGAACATGGCCCTGACCTGAGGAAGGGTCACGTGGCTCTCGTCAATGAAGGTAATGAAATCGTCGGGAAAATAATCTATCAGCGTAAAAGGACGCTGTCCGGGCTTGCGGCCGTCGAAATAGCGGGAATAGTTCTCCACGCCGGGGCAGTAGCCCATCTCCTTAATCATCTCGATGTCGTACTCGACCCTCTGCTTGAGACGCTTGGCCTCGAGGTTCTTTCCGATGGACTCGAAATAGGCCAGGCGGGTCGTGAGGTCGTCCTGAATCTGGCTCACTGCCATCGCGCCTTTCTCCTTGCTGGTCACGAAATTCTTCGCCGGATAGAGCATGATCTCGTCCAGCTCCTCGAAAGTCGCTCCGGTCACAGGGTCTATCAGGGCAATCCTGTCCACCTCGTCGCCGAAAAACTCTATCCTCGCGGCGTAATCCGCGCCGCCGAGGAATATGTCAACCGTGTCTCCCCTCACCCGGAAGGACCCCCTCTTGAAATCGGTCTCCGTCCGGTAGTAGAGGGCGTCCACTATGCGGTAAAGGAGCCGCGTCATGGCCATCCTCTCCCCTTTCCGCACTTTGACCGTCTGATCGTGGAAGTCGTCGGGATTTCCTATGCCGTAGAGGCAGGAGACGCTGGAGACGACTATAACGTCCCTGCGGCCCGACATAAGGGCCGAGGCGGCGCTGACCCGTAGTTCGTCAATCTTGTCGTTGATGCTGAGGTCCTTTTCGATATAGGTATCCGTCACCGGGATATAGGCCTCCGGCTGATAGTAGTCGTAGTAGGAGACGAAGTATTCCACGGCGTTTTCAGGGAAAAACGCCTTGAATTCGCCGTAGAGCTGAGCCGCAAGGGTCTTGTTGTGGCTGAGGATGAGGGCAGGGCGCTGGAGCTTCTCGATGACGCTCGCCATCGTGAAGGTCTTGCCGCTGCCGGTGACCCCGAGAAGGGTCACGGCGTCAACTCCCTCGCGCAGGGCGCGGGAGATGCCCTCTATCGCCTCCGGCTGGTCGCCGGATGCGGAGAACGGAGCCACAAGCTTGAATTTCATACCCTTGTAACCTTTATGACCTGCCTGAGCATCTTAAGCTGCGAGAGGACCTTGTCGAGCTCCAGGTTCGACGGAACGGAAATCTTGAGGGTTATCTCGTATGTCCCGGCGCGGCGGTTTTCCATCACGTTGAAACTGCGGATGGACGTGCGAAACGTGTTCACCACGTCCGTCACGGCGGAAATCGAGGTCCCCTCCCCCGCCGTCACCACCTTCAGGGCCACCTGGAACGAGCCTCCGGAAGGAGACTCGGCCCACTTGACCTTCTGTATGCGGTAGGGATACATCTCAAGAAGGCGGGCGGCGTTGGGGCAGGTGATCCTGTGGATCTTGATCCCGTCGGTCCTGGAGACGAATCCGAAGACATCGTCGCCGAAGACGGGGTTGCAGCACCGCGCCATCTTGTAGTCGAGGCCCTTGAGGTCCTTCGCGTTGAGAACGAGTATGTCGTCCTTCGACGAAGATGTCTCCTTCTTCACCTTGGCGGCCTCCGCGGCCTGTGCCGCCTCGACGGCCTCTTTATGGCGCTGTTCCTCGCCAAGGATAAATTCCTTTATCTCATTAACGTCGATCTCGCCGTCGGAGATGAGTCCGAAGAAGGCGTTGACGGAAGAAATCTTCCTCTTCTTCAGGAATTCGGAAAGGAGTTCGTCCGGGAAAGTGAGTTTCCAGTTCTTGAGACGGCGGGTGAGGAGTTCACGCCCGTCCGAGGCCTTCCTGTGCTCGGCCTCGCCGAGAGCCTGCTTGACTTTTGAGCGGGCCTTCGAACTGACCACGAAATTGATCCAGTCCGGCGCCGGCCTCTGGTTCTTGCCGGTAAGGATCTCCACGACATCGCCGGTGGAGAGTTTCTCCCGGATAGTGACCGCCTTTCCGTTGACCTTTCCGCCGAGGCAGTGAGTGCCTATATTAGTGTGGATATTGAAGGCGAAATCGAGCACAGAGGCCCCTGCAGGCAGGATACGAAGTTCGCCGGTAGGAGTGAACACGAAGATTTCCTTAGACGGCGGCTTCGGCAGCTCCTCCGGAGAATCCGTATCCGGATGCTCCAGGGCGTAGCGCACCGCCACCAGCCACTTGTCCATCGACTCCTCGTGGCGGATGCCCTTGTAGGCCCAGTGGGAGGCGAAGCCGTTCTCCGCCACGTCGTCCATCCTGCGGGTCCTTATCTGGACCTCCAGATAGGCCCCGTCGCGGTTCTTGACGGTAATATGAAGGGACTCGTAGCCGTTGGTCTTGGGGTTGGTCACCCAGTCGCGGAGGCGCGAGGTGTCCGGCTCGTATTCCTCGGTGACGAAGGAATAGACCTTCCAGCAGAGGGCCTTTTCGACTGCGGGATCCTCCTCGCAGTCGATGATGAACCTGATGGCGAACACGTCGTAAACCCCTTCGAAGGGCACTTTCTGCTTCACCATCTTTGCCCAGATCGAGTAGGCGGCCTTGGTCCTTATCTTGAGCTTATAGGAAATCCCGGCGTCGGAGAGCTTGCGCTTGAGGGGTTCTATGAACTCCTCCATCAGGCGCTCGCGGTCCTTCGCCGTGGCCTTCAGCTTGTTCGTTATAAGGCGGTACTGCTCCGGCTCGGAGTAGCTCAGCCAGATGTCCTCCATCTCACGCTTCATGTTATAGAGGCCCAGCTGGTGGGCGAGCGGGATATAGAGAAGGAGGGTTTCCAGCACTTTGCTCTCCCTCGAGGAACGCGGGAAAATCGAAAGATTCCGCATCACCTCGAGTCGGTCGGCCAGCTTGAGGACCGTCACCCTCGGGTCGCGGGAGTACTGGATGATAAGTTTCTTGTATTTCTCGGCCTCCAGGCGGGTGTCCTTGGGCCGGATGGTGGAAATAAGGTTGAGCCCTTCCACCATGGTATAGACGCTCTCGTCGAAGCCGGCGGAGCGGATGTCGGTCTCAGGGCGCAGGCGGACGGCTTCGTGGAGGAAGACTGCGGCGACGCATTCGGGCGGCAGTCCTATCTCCTCCGCCACTATGCGTGCGACTCCGAGAGGATGACCAATGAAAGGAGACCCGTCATAGCGGGTCTCCTCTTTAAGTGCTTCTGAAGCTATCTCGAAAGCTTTCCGTATAGTCTCCCGACCCTCTGGAGAGTATTCCGTGAACAGCCCTTCGGGAAGATTATTCATACTCGAGCGAGAATTCGTCAATATAAAGGGTGCTGCCTACGCCGCCGGTGTAGTAGTTGGCGTAGAAGCTGGAACATGCCACTATAATGATGTACTTGGGCGTACGGTAGTTGCGGTACTCGAGAGGAAGGGTGAACTCTATGTACTCATCGCCCTCCGTCTTCGGGAGCATCACCTCGCTGAAGGCGATGATCTCGGGGTCGTTCTCGAAATCGACGAATTTGTAATCGGCGCTGAGCACGTGGAACTGGCCGGCGGCCCAGTCGGTCAGGAGTATCTGGAACTGGCCTATGTCGTCCTGTCCGTGCATGTACTCGTAGGGCGCCTGGGAATAATTGACCTTGGCCGGAGTGTAGTGGTAGTAGCCCTTGAGGGCCTTCGGCTTCGAGTGGAAGGGATAGCCCCAGGCTATGTCGGCGCCGAGTCCCTGCAGGTTGCAGAAATCGCCGACATATATATTTCCACCCGCGAATTTCACTGCGGCGAAGGTGCTCTGCATCTTGACGGCCTTTCCCTTGACGACGAAATTCTCCTCGGGGAGAGTGACGTTGTCGAGGAAGTTTGCGGTAGCCCTGTTGGCGGTGTCCCAGACGCGCGTGGGGTCGCCCATCCTCGTGTTGGCGGGGAAGGGGTTCCAGACCTTGCCGTCCTTGGACCAGGTGTCGAAGTTGCTGTTGTAGATCTGCTCGGCCTTGTCGGTCTTGACAGTCACGATGCTTGAAAAAGAGTCGCCGTTTGCGATACGTATTTCGTACTCGGTGTCGTCAAGAAGGTCGGTGATGGTGCCGGTAATGCCGACGCCCGCCACCTTGGCCTGCTCCCAGACCTCCCAGTCCTCGTCGCCGGAGATGCGGTACTGCAGCTGAGGGTTGCCGGCGCCGTTGAAAACGCCCTTTACCTCTATACTGTAGGCCCACGGGATGACGGACTTGAGCTCGTTGTCAGGAGTGAACTGCTCGGCCTTGAGGGTCCAGGTAGTTGTCTTTCCCTTGTACTCGACGTCGAAGGTACGTTCCATGATGCAGTCGAGCGTCACGGGGAACCTGATGTTCTTGGAGACAAGGACGGTGGCGCCGTTCTCATCCTTCTCGTATCCGGTCGTGGAGACGACCTTGGATCCCTTCGGTCCGAGCTTCATCGAACGGAAGGTGACCGAGCCGAGAGGCTGCGAATTGAGGACGTTGAGAAGCACCCTCTTCGAGGGAGCGCTGATCGAAGCGTCCCCGGACTGGTTATCCACGTTGACGTAACGCTCGATGTTCTGCGTCGCGGAAATCGTCCATTCGTAGTCGCGGTAATAAGTGAATGTGACCTTGAACGGTTCGGTAAGGTCCATCACCGCAGGGATTTCCCTCGAAACCTGCGCGCCCTCGGTGTACAAACACGATTTGACCTCAAGGGCGCTCACGTCCGCGGTCTCCTCGAGATCCACTACGACAGTGCGCGCCGACGCGTCTATCTTGACGCCCTTCTGCAGGCCGACCTGGAATTCGGTTATGCCGGCGAGGACGACGGGATAGTCCATGTCGTTCCGCAGGCAGGAAGCGAGCGGAAGCAGCAGAACAAAAACGAAAAGTCTATTCAGCCTGGACATTGGGATGACGCTTAGGGTTATGACGACGGTCCAGAATGTAGAACGAGGTTCCGACTTCTACAGAAAGGAGATTAAGTCCGAAAGCGGTGTTGCCGCCCTGCATGATGCTCTTGTCCACCTGATTGGTGGTCTGCTTGACCCACCTGTAGGAAATGCCGAACACGCCCATCTGGGCGATCAGGGCCACATTGTTCATAATGAAGACACAGAGTCCCGGGAAGAAGTCGAAACTGGCCTTGAAGGTGTCGGTGTAGGTGCCGTGCTTCATCCCGTCCTCGACCTTGTAGCTCTTGGACTGGGAATAGGCGCCGCCGATGCGTCCTTCAAGGATGATGGCGAAACGCTTGCTCTGGGCGATAGGCATGTAGTTGCGGAGCGTGATGTACGCCTCGTAGGACGAGGAGTGGAAATTGTAGTCCTTGATGCCGAAGGAGAGGTCGTCGCCGATGGACAGGTTGAGCCCTCCGACGCCAAGTTTGGTCCTTCCGTAGCTGAACCTGGCTCCTATACAGCTGTTGTCCCAAAGAAAATATTCTACGTTCGGGGAGACTTTGAATGTATTCAATGATCCTTTTACCCCGTTGATAAGGCCGGTCGGAATCTGGAATCCGACATCCTCAAGCCCTTTCCCGAGGGAATAGGTCGTGAAATTGAAAGTCGCACCGGCGCCGACGGTACCGGCCGGTATGAAAAGCGTATTCGGCTTTTCAATGCCGCGGTCGAAAGGTGCAGGCGCCTTCTTCTCACGGGCCTGCGCGCTGAAAGCCGCGCACAGACCCGCTAAAAGAAGTATGAATACTTTTCTACGCATTTTTATTCACGGTAACCGACGAGCTGCCTCTCCGCCTCGGTGAGTTCGGCAGGGTCGTAGATGAGTTCGAACTCATCGACGAGGAGCGTCGAGCCTTCACCGCCGGTGAAGTAGTCGGCATAGCGGCAGGAAGAGGCCATTATGACGATGTAGGAAGGAGTCCTCTCAAGGTCACGGTACTCGAACGGGATGGTAAACTGCACATATCCGTTGTTCCTCACGTTCGAATAGAGTGCGCCGGAAGCGATGATGCTCGGATCGTCCTCGGGGAGGAACTGCTTGTCGGAAGTGGAGATGTCGTACTGGGCTGACCAGTCGGTGAGGTACATCTTGATCGAGCACTGGTCGATCTGCCCGCTCAGGGAGGTGTACGGAGCCTTGGTCTTGTTGATAGTAGCCGGATTGTACTTCATCCATCCGCGGAGGGCTATAGGCTTCGAAGTGAAGGTGTAGCCCCACTTCAGCTTTGCGCCGAGGCCGGCGACTGCGCCGAACTTACCGGTGTAGATGTTACCTGCGGCAAGCTGGCCGTAGGCGACAAGGGCGGTAAGCTTTGCAGCCTTGCCGGAGACGACGTCGCTCTCTTCCGGAGTCGTCGGGTTTCCTGCAATACCGGCCGTACCGGGGTTCGCGGAGTCCCAGACATAGTTGCTGGAAGAAGAGTTGGGTATCCATGCGTTGCCGTCCTTGTACCAGTTATCGAAGTTGCTGTTCGGGATGCTGAGTGCGCTGCCGGTCTTGAAGCCGATCTCTCCGGTGTCCTCGTCCTTGTCGGAAACCGTGCGGAAGACATAATTGGTGTTGGGCGCGAGGCCGTAGACCTCGGCATAGACCGTCTTCGACGCGTTGTCATAGACGACGTAGTCGGTTGAAGAGGTCTCGTGCCAGGTCGTCTCTGAAGTCTTCCTGTACTGGATTCTGACACCCGCGGGCATCGTGGGGGCGAACCAGCGGCCCTTGAGCATGGCGAATTCAGCCCATGCCTTGGCGCTGACGGCCTGCGCATCGATAGGCGAGATGACGGAGAGGTTGTAGTTAACCTCGTTGTAGGCGTTCTCGGTGTCGATGACGGTCGTCGTGAAGGCGTAGTCACCGATAGGGAGAGAGGAGATGAAGTTCGTGAAATCGATTTCGGCTTCGGTGGAACCCCAGTCGACCACGTTGCAGCCGATCCCGATGCCGGTGAGGCCGCTGATGATGCTGGTCGTCACGAGGTCGGTCCACTGGGGAAGACCCGCGGCGAGAAGCCCTGCGTCGGAGTGGTGGATCACCAGAGAGGCGATGCCTCTCTCGGCAAGGAAAGTGGCCTTGTGGCTTTCCGTGGAGCCTTCGATAACCGTGATTACATTGGTCAGCGGGAAGTCGGTGGTCGTCACGGGCCTGCCGTTGGCGTCGAAATTCATCTTGAGGTGATACTCGCTGTAGACGGTCGTCTCGTCAACGATGATGGTGAGGGTGAAACCGCCGGTCTGGGCGCTTTCATCGGCCATTGAGAACTTGAAGTGGTAGTGCTGGTTGGCCTGGACACCATCGATTACGGTCGGGACGCTGTTGTAGATACCGCCGTCGGAGTTGACCATATTGACCTGATAACGGAGGGTCCCGGTCACGGAGAAGTAGGCTGTATTGCTTACCGTGCCGTTAGCCTTTGCGAATACAAGGGCCTGGCCGTTGCCGTTATTGATGGTCACGCCGTAGTCCTGGAAGAGTTCGGGGATGGGGTCGACGAACTCGACAGTGACCTTGGTGTTGGCGAGGGTACAGACGATGTTTGCAGTATTGGTCGTCTCCGGTTTCACGAGGATGGTCGTGGAACCGACGTAGCAGGGGCTGCCCCAGTCCGCGGTGGACAGGCTGCCGGAGGTCGCCGTGACGGTGTACCTTCCCGCAGCCACCGCGAGGGGCTCGGTCGCGAGAGTACGGTGGTCCGCAACGTTGTAGCTGTGGACTCCGTCATCCCCGACTATCGAGAGCGAGAATACCATATCCTCCGCCGGGGCCTCCGGGGACTTTACGGTAATCTCCGACGGATCGCCCATTCCGAGCGAGACCGCCAGGTAGCCGGTACCGCCGTCGAAGCCCCTCTTCGTGCAGGAAAGCGCGAAGAGCAGCAGGATGGCGGCAAGGGCCGCGTTGATTCTTGATAATCTCATAGTCCGGGATGTTTAGGACTCGGGAGCGATGAATACGATAGGCTTGGATGTGGTCTGGTCTTTCTCGTCGGTCACGCTGAGGGTGAAGACGTGCCTTGAACCGGCGTCGCTGCCGTCAGGTGCGAGATAGACCTTGATCATAGGGATAAGGCTCGACAGGGAGAAGAGCACCTCGGTCTTTCCGAGGACCGCGTCCTTGACGGGGATGCCGAGGCCCATGCCGTCGAGACCGTCGCAAAGCGCGTCGTCGTAGATCATGTCCATGACGAACGGGTGATCGGCATAGTAATTCGCGTTGTCCCTTTCAGCGAGGGCGGCGAGGGTCGGTCCGAGGGGACGGGAGTTGACCTCGACCTCGAAGGTCTTGATCTTCTCGGGAGCGGAGATAAGGATTTCGACATTCATCTCATCTGCGATGATAGTCTCGGCGAAATCCGGGTTGGCTTCCCAGGTGAAGACAGGGGCCGTGGAAGGAGTCGGCGGATCGTCAGGATTGGGGTCGTCGGGATCGTCGCCGCCGCCTTCTTCACCGCCGTCAACGGGAGTCTCCTCCCAGCCGGCGACGAGGACGTCGTCCTCCTTCTCGGTGACGGAGTCGTCGACTGTAATGACGAATCCGGCCTGACCGGTCACGCGGGCGTCAAGCTTGATAACATGGTGGTCCCGCGGGGAAACGTTGGTGATGATGAGCTCCGCGTGGCACGCGTTGTCACCGTCGTAGTCGATCGAACGGTAGCCGTCCACCTTGACAAGCAGGGGAGCTACGGTAAAGTAGCCGGCCTTGCCTTCGGCGATGTCGTCACGCTCGCTGGACTTGACCCAGGAAAGGGACTTCTCGGCGACGTCGGAGGCCTCCCAAGTGAGAGCGTTGGTGACGGTCACCGTATATGCAGCGACCTCCTCCATGAAGTTGCCGGAAGGGACGATGGTGACTTTCATATTGGAAAGGGTGCAGACGAGGGAAACCGCCGTCAGTTCGCCGGTCACGATGTCAAACTCCTTTGTGCCGCTGTAGATGGGCTGGTCCCATGCCGCCGGCTCCTGATAGAGGGAGGTGGCAGTCACGCTGTAATGCCCGCTGGGAAGATCCAGTTGCTGAGGCATGTTGGCGAAACGGGGATAGGTACGCGTCCAACCATCGGAAGTACGCTTGATTTCGATGACGAACTCCTTGGGGTTGTCGTTCGTCGCTTTGGTCACATAGCCGGCCGCGGAACGGTCCAGATTCATCTGGAGCGTACCGACGCCGTCGGTCTTGACCTCTTTCTTGCAGCCGGTGAATACGGCGGCCGCAAGAGCTATTGTATAAAGTATCTTTTTCATTACTGGTAAAGCATTTCTACGTTATCGAGATAAAGGATGTTTGCAGCGTGGATCCTGTGGCTGCCGCTGAGTGTCTTGACATCTACGCGGTAGAAATAGAAGATGGATCCGCTGTCGCCGACCTTGGGTTTGTCGCTGGCATTCTGGCAGGACATGAAGCTGATCTTGATCGATGCGGCCTTGCGGTTGGTCACGCTGTAGGAAACCGGTATCGTGCAGGCTGTCCAGGAATTGACGTCTGTCTTGACGTCGTTCTTGGTGCCCTGGCCGATTGTGTTGCCGTCGGTATCGAGAATCTCGATATGGACGTAGAAGGGAGCGTACCCGTCACCGGGAACATTCAGCTTATACATAAACTTGAGGGCTGACGGACGGTTCGAGAAGACGTCGCCTTCGGAAATCTTAGCCCAGTTGTCGTACTGCTGGTCGTTGGCGCGGCCGACGAAGAGTTCGCCGACGTGATAGTTGGAGTTGGTCGTCCAGTCGGAGCCGTTGGTGTCTTCACCGATGGTAGCTATCATGAGCGAATTGCCGCTGTAGGCGCCGCCGTCACTGCCGATAACGGAAACCGTCGGGAAAATCTTGTAATCGGTGTACGCATCCGGTCCGTTGGCCGTAAGGCGCATACTGACCGGGGAGTTGACGGCCCAGAACTTCTTGTCCGTATAGGGCTGCCACCAGGTCGCGGAGGCCGAGATGCCGATCACGTCGCCGACACCGCCGAGACCGTCGCAGGTGAACGCATTCTCGGTGTAATCCTCGAATCCGGAGTTGGGAACCTGCTCGGGATCTTCCGTAGGGATCTCGGTTATGGAGCTGACGTTGTCGGAGTTCTGGTTCGCGATGACGCGGAACTTGTAGGTCCGGCCGGCCTGGAGGCCCGTCGCATTGGCGAAGTTGACCCTCTTGCCGCTGATGGAGGTCTTGTCCACCGTCGTCCAGCTGCTGCCGTCGAGGCTGTACTGCAGACGCAGGTCAGCCGAGGCGTTGACATTGTTGACGTTGGTGATGACGGCATACGGGGAGACCATCTTCCAGCCCCAGATATTGTAGTCGAGGCAGTGGACGGTCGCTTCGATGGGTTCGCCGTTCATGTTGAGCACCGCGGTAGCGGACTTGCCGTAGCCGTCGACAAGGGTCATCGTGAAGGCTGCGATAGTAGGATCGGAGGCGTGATAGTCGCCGTGGATCGAGAGGGCCGGGACCACTCCGCAGACGTTGATGAAGCCGTAGTAGTTGTCCTCGACGACGTTCCAGGTGATGCCTGCGTCGTTGAGAACGGCTTTTTCGGTCGGCTCAAGGTTGATAAGGTCAACGCTGGAAGGAAGTCCGAGAGTACTTGTAAGGTAAACGTTGTTGATGGCGAGCGTTGCCGCCGCGATGCCGCCTGGAGCGCTGAGGCTCACGGTCGCGTCGGCTACGTCCGCACCCGCACCAGCAGGGAACGAATAGACGAAGCTTGTGCCCTTGACGCCGTGGAACATAAAGTAAGGCGGGTCTTTCGGAAGGGCCGACGAGGGAATCTCGACGTTCTGCTCAATCTGCTCGATCTCGTTGTCCACAAGGATGTTGACATCGAGAAGGCCTTCCCTCTCGCCGCAATCGACGTTGAAGGTGACAAAGTCATTGGGCTCGTAGGCCTTGACCGCGGATTTGAAATAGACAATCGAATCCCTGACGCCGCCGTCCTGCATGCCGCTGCCGGCAAGCTGGGCGAAGACTTCGAGATAGAGATTGCCGCCCGGAATGTAGCCCTCGCGGGTCTCCGTGCGGTTGAAACGGACTTTCTTCTTCGTGAAGGACTCATGCCGTACGACGGCATAGTAGTTAGAGTAGTAGGTCTGGAGATTTTCTCCGAATCTGACCGCGAGCTTGACGTTGGCAAGTTTCGCGGTTGCGGAGACGGTCTCCGGGACACCGCCGGTCGTGGCATAGCCATGGACCGTGAAGGGGGAATCAGCCAGATAGTATGGCTTTCCGAATCCAGCGCCGAGAGAGTCGCCGTGGTGGGCCACGAGGCGGAAATCTCCGGCGTTCAGCTTAAGTACCTGATCCTTCGCATTGGCGTAAAGATCCCTGTAGAGCCTGACTGCCGAGGAGTTGTACACTTCAACCCAGAAGCTGTCTGCAGGTGGTACAGATGATCCCTCGTCGTCATCTCCCTTGACGACCACGGTGCGTTCGTCGCGGTCGAGGGCGATGCGGATCCCTCCTTCTTCGCCGGCCACTGACGGGCCGACCGGCTCCCTCGAACAGGATACAAAGCCTGCAAGGAGGGCAAGGACGGGAATCATCCTTCTCAGTAAAGGTTTGTACATGTCTTTTGTTTTTCTGCGGCCTTTTTTAGGGGTCCGCGTTAAATGCAAAATCGGCGCAAGGTAGGCATTTTTTTCTTTTTGTCCAAATATCGGCGGCCTGCGACGCCCTTTGGATGGGCATTCAAAAAAATTTCATTACCTTTGTAGTTCAGTTCTATTTTATATAAAGGAATGGCAGATTCGACGAACAAAACCTCGACCTACGGCAGCGACAGCATCATAACCCTGGAGTGGAACGAACACATCCGGCGCCGCGCCGGAATGTACATCGGCCGCACCGGCAACGGAGACAACCAGGGAGACGGCATCTACGTCCTCCTCAAGGAAATCATAGACAACTCCATCGACGAGTTCACGATGGGCAACGGCTCGAAGATCCTCATCACCATCGAGGACGGGGTCGTCACGGTGCGCGACTTCGGCCGCGGCATTCCCCTCGACAAAGTCGTGGACGCGACCTCGAAGCTCAACACCGGCGGCAAGTTCGACGACACCAACTTCAAGAAGTCCGTCGGCCTCAACGGCGTCGGCACCAAGGCCGTCAACGCCCTCTCCGAGAGTTTCTACGTCGAATCGTTCCGTGACGGCGAATCCCACTACGCATCCTTCACCCGCGGAGTCCTCGACGAGGAGGGCGACAGGAAGAGCACCGAGAAGAACGGCACCTACGTCCGTTTCGTCCCGGACCGCGAAGTCTTCGGCAACTACGCCTACAACATGGACTTCGTGGAGACGATGGTCAAGAACTACTCCTACCTCAAGAAGGGCCTCACCCTCGTCCTCAACGGCGTCTCATATAAATCGGAGAACGGTCTCCTCGACCTTGTCGGCGAGAATATGTCGGAGACCCCGCTCTATCCCCTCATCCACCTCGAAGGTGACGACATCGAGATAGTCCTCACCCACGGCAAGAGCTACGGGGAGAACATCGCCTCCTTCGTCAACGGCCAGAACACCCGCGACGGCGGGACCCACCTCGCCGCCTACCGCGAAGCGATAGCGAAGACCTTCAAGGACTTCTTCAAGAAAAACTACGCTCCCGAGGACATCCGCCAGGGTGTCGTCGGCGCTATCGCCATCCAGATCCAGGAGCCCAACTTCGAGGGCCAGACAAAGACCAAGCTCGGATCGACCTATATGTGGGACAAGCAGGCCAAGGCCGACGACGGGACGATAGTCCACGACCTCGGCCCCACCATCCGCAGCTACGTCAACGACTTCCTCTCCCGCAATCTCGACAACTACCTCCGCATGCACATGGAGATAGTGCCCGTCATCGAAGAGAAGATCAAGGCGTCCCAGAAGGAGCGCGAGGAGATCTCCGGCATCCAGAAGAAGGCCCGGGAGACTGTCCGCAAGGCCAACGTCTACAACCGCAAGCTCCGCGACTGCCGTTACCACTACAACGACAAGGCCCCGAAGAACAAGGAGGAGGAGTTCGAGAAATCCAGTATATTCATAACCGAGGGTGATTCCGCGAGCGGAACGATCACCAAAGTCCGAAACCCCGACAACCAGGCGGTCTTCTCCCTCCGCGGAAAGCCCATCAACTGCTATAAGGAGAGTCGCAAGAAAGTGGCGGCCAACGAAGAGCTCAACCTCCTCATCAACGCCCTCGGCGTGGAGGACGAGATCGACAACCTCCGCTACAACCACATCATCGTCGCTACCGATGCCGATGACGACGGCATGCACATCCGCATGCTGGTCCTCACCTTCTTTATGAAGTACTACCCGGACCTCATCCGCCGCGGCCACGTCCAC
>CADAXR010000020.1 GCA_902791945.1 uncultured Bacteroidia bacterium | reverse complement strand
CTCGACCGACGCCGAAGGCCGCTACAGCATTGTCGTTGGCGCGAAGCAGACCCTCGAGTTCTCCTGCATCGGTTACGCGACGAAGACGGTCCCCGTCGCAGGCCAGTCCAATATCGACGTCGTCCTCGAGGACGACAGCCTGATGCTCGAGGAGACAGTCGTTGTGGGTTACGGCACGCAGCGCAAGGTGGACCTCACCGGCGCGGTGGACCAGATCGGCGGCGACGTCTTCACGGCGCGTCCCAACGCCAACGTGACGCAGATGCTCGAAGGCGCCGTGCCTAACCTCAACATCTCCCTCGCCGACGGCAAGCCGATCCGCACGGCGGACTTCAATATCCCAGGGCGGCAGCGCGCTGATCCTCGTTGACGGCGTGGAGGGCGACCCCTCGATGCTGAACCCTGACGACATCGCCTCGGTGTCCGTGCTCAAGGACGCGGCGTCGGCGGCTATCTATGGTTCCCGTGCCCCCTACGGCGTGGTCCTCATCACGACCAAGAACGCCTCCAAGGAGAAAGTCAGCATCACCTATTCGAACAACTTCACCTTCTCCTCCCCGGTGGTGAAGCCGGATTACGTCACCGACGGACTTACCTGGGCGACAATGATGTGCGAAGGCTGGTTCAATTATAACGGAGATCTTCCTACTCACATGAACCTCATCATGCCGTTCTCCCTCGCCTGGCTCAACGAGTACCGCCTTCGCCACGACACCGGCGACACGGGCACCGTCGTGAGCGATGGCTCATGGAGGATTGATGCGGGTAAATTTGCCTACTTCCCTGAAGGCACCGACTGGTTCGGCCTCCTATATAAGAAAAATGCGTTCGGCCAGACCCACAACCTTTCCCTTTCGGGTTCCACGAAAAAGTTCGACTACTACATCTCCGGCCGCATCTACCACTACTCGGGCCTTTATAACTCGGACACCAACACCGACAAGTGCCTCTCCGAGAATATGCGTGTGAAGGTAGGCTATCAGGCTTTCCCCTGGCTCAAGATTACCAACAACTTCGAGCAGGGCCACCAAAAGTATAACAACCCAATCGTCTCCAGCGGCTCTGCCGGAAACATCTGGGCCAATATCAATTCACAGGCTCCTGTTTGCAGCCCCTTCTATAATCCGGACGGCACGATGACGCAGGCCGCAGCCAACTCGGTCGGTGGCTTCCTCTACGGCGCCAGCACCAATGTCTATGAGACCGACTATGTGAAGAATACGGTCGGGATAAACACGTCCTTCCTCGACAACACCCTTACGGTCAATGCTGACGCAACCTTCAAGTGGACCAATTCCAACGGCTACACCCGCAAGTATCCTGACCAGTATTCCACCAGCCCCGGTGTCCTGGAGACAAAGTCCGGCGTGGTGTCATCTTTCACCGAGGACCGCAACATCATCAAATATATCTCGGTCAACGCCTACGCGGATTACACCAGGACCATCAAGAAGCACTACTTCAAGGCGATGCTCGGCTACAACTACGAGCAACGCTCCTCC
The DNA here is from genome assembly GCA_902791945.1 of uncultured Bacteroidia bacterium. Taxonomy (GTDB): domain Bacteria; phylum Bacteroidota; class Bacteroidia; order Bacteroidales; family UBA932; genus Cryptobacteroides. Next base: position 24,013 of record CADAXR010000020.1, on the reverse strand, counting down.
AACAAGATCCACGCTTACAACACCGATCTCCTTTCCGAAACGGTGGAGAATATCAACCTGACTTTCGGCACCGAGGACAAGAAGATTTCCGGCACTTGGGCCAAGTGGCGCTCCGTCGGCGTTTTCACCAGGCTCAACTACAGTTACGCCGATCGCTACCTCGTCCAGTTTAACGGCCGTTACGACGGCTCGTCGAAGTTCCCGTCCAATGAGCGCTGGGCCTTCTTCCCCTCGGTGTCGGCTGGCTGGCGCCTGAGCGAGGAGCCGTTTGTACGTAACAATGTCAGCAAGAAAGCCATCTCGAACATAAAGATGCGTTTCTCCTACGGTTCGCTTGGCAACAGCAACATCAGCGAGTACTATTACGACGAAGTCTTCGGCTTTGGCAACAGCCGCCTACTCAACGGCACCAAATACCGCCAGACGAGTGCTCCGGATCCAATTCCGGACAACCTGACCTGGGAGAAGTCGCAGACCTACGACGTGGGTCTCGACCTCGGCTTCCTCGACGACCGTCTGACTCTCACCGCTGACTGGTACACCCGCAAGACGCAAGATATGTTCACTGCCGGCCCCAGTATCCAGGCAGTTTACGGAGCGGATGCGCCCGAGGGCAACTACGCGTCCCTTACGACCCGCGGTTGTGAACTTACCCTTATGTGGAAGGACAGCTTCAAACTGGCTGGGAGGCCGTTCAACTACAGCATCAAGGCGACCTTCGCCGACTACGTCTCTAAAATTGACAAATACAACAATGACACCGGGAAGATTGGCGGCCGCAACATTCCGGAGTACTATTCCGGTATGATTATGGGCGAACTCTGGGGCTTCGTCTGCAACGGCCTCTGGCAGGACCAGGCTGATATCGATGCCGCGGAGGCGGTGGCAAGGGCGGCTGGCGCCGAGCGTTACGATGTCATCAATCAGTTCTCAAAGGATTATTCAATCCACCCCGGAGATCCCAAGATCGAGGACCTGGACGGCAACGGCTACATCGACCGCGGTGACCAGACCCTTTCCAATCCGGGTGACCGCACTATCATTGGTAATTCCAGCCCCCGGTTCATGTATAGTTTCACGATAGGCTTTGACTGGTGCAACTTCTACGCTTCCATCTTCTTCCAGGGAGTGGGCAAGCAGGATTTCATCACCGAAGGCGACAGTGGTATGATCTGGGGCCAGTACAACCGTGCTTACAACCAGATCCCCAAGTGGGTCCTCGGCAACTACTGGACGGAGGAGAACCGCGACGCCTGGCTGCCGCGCTATTCTTCCGGAGCCAATCCTCTCGCGGGGACCAGCCGGCGCGGTAACACGCGCTATATGCTGGACGTCTCCTACATCCGTCTCAAGAACGTCCAGTTCGGCTACAACCTGCCGCAGAAATGGATAAAGCCCCTGCATCTGCAGAAAGTCGGCATCTTCTTCTCCGGAGAGAATCTCTGGGACTGGTCGCCTATGTACAAGTACATCAAGGGCACGGTTGACGTGCTCGCCCTCGGACAGGACCCGGAAAACCACGATACGACTGCCGGCACGGGCGGCTGCTATCCCGTCCTGAAGTCCTACAGCTTCGGTATTAACCTGACATTCTAAGGAGAGAGCATTATGGAAAAGAAATTTATCAAAACGATAGCCTTACTCTCTGCCGGCATAGCACTGCTGGCCTCCTGTGACCTTACAGAGACGCAGAAATCCTCGGCTGACGTAGCCCTTGTCTTCGGTTCGGAGACTGGCCTTAATCTATACTGTAATTCTTTCTACAGCTTCTTCCCCAACGGATCGTCTGTCCACCATCAGGACGGGACGGCGTGTGACTATGTGGCCAAGGCTGAAATAGAAGACTATGAACTGGGGACCCTGCTCCCTGACACACAGGGTGAGTGGGGCTGGGAGAACATCCGCAGCGTCAATTATTTCCTTGACCACAATAATTACGACTCCGTCCCGCAGGAAGTGCGTGACAATTACAATGGCATTGCGCGTTTCTTCAGGGCCTGGCTGTATTTTGACAAACTCTTCTGGTACGGTGGTGTGCCGTGGATAGACCACGTGCTGAACCCTGGGGATCCGGAGCTCACAGCTCCCAGGGACACCAGGGACGTCATTGTGAGCCACATTATGGAGGACTGCGATTTTGCTTTCGAACACATCAAGGCGGATAAGTCTTCAACGAGCAAGGCCAGTTTCATCAACAAGTGGTGTGCCCTCCTGCTGAAATCCAGGGTCTGCCTGTATGAGGCTTCCTGGCGCAAATACCACGCAGGGACCGACTTCGTCGCGGGCTGCAGCATCAGCGCCGACGACCTTTTTGAAGCTGCTGCAGACGCTGCTCATGCAGTGATGGAAGGCGGAGTGTTCTCCATCCACACCGGTACTGCTTACGGCAAAGGCAAAGGCTCCTACCGCGATCTGTTCTCCAGCGACACCGTTCCCTTCGACGAAGTGATGCTCGCCGTGGAGCAGGACAATCCCATGTCGGTGGGCTACGCCAACTATTATTATAATAAGCAGAACGTCAAGGCCTCCCTTGTCCGTCCGTTCATCAACACCTACCTCAACCTGGACGGATCCTATTATTCGGAGACCAAGCCCGACGGCAAATACAAGACATTCCCTGAAGAAATGGCTGACCGTGACCAGCGTCTCGGCCAGACCATCCGTTCCATCGATTATGAGCGGAAGAATGATAAGGGAGAAATAGTCCGGACCACTGCGGATTACAACCATTCCCTCACTGGCTATCACGTTATCAAGTTCACCGTTGACGATGCTGCCTTCGACCTTTACGGCGCCAACGGCAACGACATCCCTCTGATGCGCTACGCCGAGGTCCTTCTCAATTATGCGGAGGCCAAGGCCGAGCTCGGTACCCTCACCGACGACGACTGGAGAAGCACCATCGGTGTGCTGCGCCGCAGGGCCGGCATCACCGGTGGCGCCCTCGACTCCAAGCCGACGACCGTGGACCCCTACCTGAAGAACACGTTCTACCCCGACGTTACCGATCCCGTCATCCTTGAAATCAGGCGTGAACGCACGATCGAGCTCTGCCTCGAGGGCTTCAGGCTTAAAGACCTTAAGCGCTGGGCCTGCGGTAACCTCTGGGCCGATCTTCCCTGGACCGGCATCTGCATTCCCGCCTACGACACGCCGCTGGACATGAATGGAGACGGCGTTTACGATGTGTATTACCCGGATCCGAGGATGGGTACCGTCCCGGACCCGTATACGAAAATTGCCGTGTCAGTCGGCTCGCCGCTGAAATTTATCTCAGTCCCCGGCGGCCTGATGCTTCGTGACGACCTGCCCGGACGCGTCTGGTATGACAGGATGTACCTGGATCCAATCTCCACGACGGACATCGTTATGAACGGCAATCTTGCCCAAAACCCTGGATATTAACAGTATAACTAAATAATAATGAAGACTTTCAAATGGTTCATCGCAGGGATTTTCCTGCTTCTGCCCCTTCTTCAGGGCTGTAAAGCCGAGAAGCCGGAGCTTCCGGTGATCAATCTTAATGCGCCTGTTCTTTCCGGCGTACTTGAGGACGGAATCATCGTCCTGAACTGGGCTCCGGTCACCGACGCCATTTCCTATAGAGTGGAGATAAAGGATGCCGAGGCGTCTGAATACAAGACTATCGGTACAGTCTCATACAGCCCGTTCAACGTGCCGGAAATCGAGACTCTGGTCGGTCACACCTACGACCTGCGCGTCAAAGCCATAAACGGCGATAGTGAAAGTGACTGGTCGAACGTCGTCTCTCTTGAAGTAATCAGACTGCTCCCGTTGCCCGTTATCCGCTGTGAGGCGGACTTTACAAGCATTAACGTGGAATGGAGTGCAGTTGAGGGAGCATCCTCCTACAGTGTCGAGCACAAGGTTTCTGTCGCCTCCGATTGGACCGTGGATTACACTGGGAACGAGACCTCGTTCAGGATATCGGAGCTTGAGAGCGGCGTGTCCTACGATGTCCGTGTCGGAGCTGTCGCCGATGGATTCAGTATGACTTATTCGGATGTTGTCACGATGTCAACCGCCGAGGCTCCTTCCACTTTTATCTCCTCCGGTGAGCAACTGGCCACCTGGCTGGCCGGCATCAGCGTTGAGACGACTGAAGTTGCCGCCCTTGCCAATGATATTGATATGCAGGGCATAACCATTACTCCAGCAAGTGGTTTTGCCGGCACCCTGGAGGGTCAGGGACATGCAATTAAGAACCTGACGTCCTCCGTGCCGCTGTTCGCCCAGAACTCAGGCACAATAAAAGCCCTTGTCCTCGATGAGAGTTGCTCCTTCACGGCAGAAAGCAATGTCTTCGGTCCGCTCGTCGGCCGGAGCATCGGCGGGGCCTACAAGAATGTCGTAAACAAGGCATCTGTGACCTATAGTGCAACGGCTGATGTGGATGTTGAAATCGTCCTTGGCGGCCTTGTCGGCCTTGTCGAGGGCGCTCGTTTCGAGAACTGCTCCAACGAAGGTAATATCTCCTTCAACGCCCCGGGATGCGTTCATAAAAACGCATCGCTCGGCGGCCTGGCGGGTCTGGTCAATAACAATGAAGGAGGATCTTCCGTCTTCTTCGCCTGTGTCAACAGCGGCAAGGTAAGCCTGAACGCGAAGTACGGAGATCCGGTCAATGATTTCTCGGGTACCGGTACCAATAATGCCATCGGCATTAACTTGGGCGGTATCGTTGGAACGTCAAGTCTCAGCAATGAGAATAATGTCTCTTTTGAACAATGTGTCAATGAGACCGGCGCAGTCATTTCGCTCTATCATTCAGATATAGTCCCGCTCCCGACTAAAACTGACGGTTCATCCGGCCCCGTGAGCGTCGCCGGCATCCTTGGATTCGGCCAGGGGCGTTTCAACCAGTGCAGTAATCTCGGACTCATCAAGGCGGTTTCACTTGCAGAAGGGGATCCTTCCGAGGCTGAAATGAAGAAAAAGAACTACCTGCTCAAGGTGGGCGGTATAGCTGGCATGCCATGGGATGATCTGGCGATAGAATCCTGCACCAATTCTGGCAACATAGAGGTGGAATACTATGGCTTGTATGACAATGACGATAAGTGGCGTGCTGCCGTTGGTGGTATTTGCGCGCAGGGTGCATATAACAGCACGGGCACTTATGTCCAGGGATGCACGGTTGACGGAAACATAACGGTCAGCGGTAAAGGCACTGTGGGTGTGGGTGGTGTTATAGGTGTTATCGGCAAACAGGTCAATAACACTGTGACAGCGAACTGCCATATCACGGTGAATGGCCGCAAGGGTGATGTCGGTGGTCTTGTCGGTTATGTCGTTGGTGGTGCTGCAAACTACACCATAAAAGGTTGTTCCTGCGCTGCGACCATATTCGCCGACAGCGACTGGGGCCCTTACGACAAGACCTGGTACTACAGCATCGGCGGTCTTATGGGCCGTTGGAGCGGTGCCAATGGCGAAGGCAGCAATGCCAGCATGACCGGCGGGTGCGTATTCAGCGGATCGATATCATCCATATACCAGACAAGGGTAGGTATAATTGTCGGCGCGGTAAGGGGTAACAAGAAAGTAGTCTTTGGCGAAAGCAATAACCCCATCCGGGTTTCCGGCAAATTCTCCAGGAAAGATGTTGAGGAGCTCACCATCAACTCGGAGAATCTTGAGACCTACCAGTGCGGATACATCCAAGAAGAAAACACTACGACTATGCACGTGGTATGTGAGTAAATAACAATTAAATCCATATACTATGAAATTCAAAAATCTTCTGACAAGTGCTTTACTCCTCGCCGTGGCCCTCACGGCCTGCACAAAGAAGGAGGAGCCTTTCGAGCAGCCTGAAGAGGTGGTGCCTCCTCAGGAGGAAGAGGGCGATTTCGCCTACATCTTCAAGATTGCAGATGAGACAAAGACCGTTTTTGGTACAAACCACGTTGTCTGGGAAGCAGACGACCTGGTGGGCTCGTATGCAAGTACATCCAAGAACAAATCGACGCCCGTCACAATTGACGGCAGCGGCGGTGTACACATTACCATCCGGAGCAGCGTCGCTCTTGCTGCCGGAGATATGGTTTATGCCTATTATCCGTACAGCAGTACGAATAACAATAAAGAGGCTGATGCCGTGACGCTTGAAATTCCCCGGAACCAGGTGTCCGGCAGCGCCGATGCGATGCCGATGGTGGCGCTTCCATTTGAGTTGACGGGGCCTGTATCTTCCTACACTAACACCGAGGTCGGAACCCTCCAGTTCATGAACCTCGGCTCTATCATCAAACTCAACATCTTCTCCAGCGACGCTTCCTTCCAGGGCGAGACCATCGAGAACGTCACCTTACAGGCCGGTGCGGCCTGCGCAGGCTCGTTCACGTATGACATTACGGCACTGGATGAGGCGAATCCTGCAGCCATTTCAGGTTATGAGGAGACCGATGTCGTGGTTTCCGGCGACGGTGCCCATCCAACGACCGTGGGCGTTGACAGGGATCACGGCGGCGTATTCTACGTCATCGTCGCTCCCGGCACTTATGCGGGCAGTTTCAAAATACGTACGAGCCGTGCTGAATACGTTTATAATTCCACGTCCCGCACCTATTCCCGGGCGAGCGTGAAACCGCTCAATATCGACCTTGCCGGCACCAACTGGACCGCGGTCACCGGATACGACAACACGATCGACTCGCCTCGCGAGTTTGCGGCTTTCCTCGCCGGGACCTCTTCTTCCGACACCGACTCGTACACGATTACGGCCGACCTCGACATGACCGGTTACACCCTTACGAGCGCCTCTGGCTTTGGCGGTACGCTCGATGGCGGCGAGCACTCTATTAAGAACCTTACCTCCGGCGTTCCGATGTTTGCGACCAATGCCGGTACAATCCAGAACCTAATTATTGACGCAAGTTGCAACTTTACTGCGGGCAGCAAGGAGTTCGCTCCGCTGGTCAAGATGGACAATGGCGGCACGTATACTTCTGTGCGAAACAGAGCCAATGTAACATTAACTGCTACAGCTAACGAAACTGACCAGATTATTCTTGGCGGTCTCGTAGCGGTAGCTAAGGGTGCTACATTTACGGGTTGCTCCAATGGTGGAGAAATCAAATACGACGCTACGGGATACAATCACAAGCAGGCTGCACTTGGCGGTCTGGTTGGACTGATTGACAATTCCAGCGCCAACTCTACATTCTCTTCCTGCGCCAACCGCGGTCCTATCACGTTGCTTGCTGTTTATGGTGATCCCAATGTCAGTTTTACCTACGGCGGCGACGGGAATTCAAAGGGTATCAATCTGGCAGGTATCGCCGGTGTATCCACATATAATGCAACCTACAAGGCCTCGTTCGATCAGTGCAACAACGAGACCGCCGGAACTATTTACCTCAAGCATACGGATATCACAGGGCTTGCCGCTGATACCAATAGTACCGGACCTGTTTCTGTCGCCGGCATTGTGGGTATGGGACAGGCAGACTTCAATAAATGTCGTAATTATGCCCTCATTAAGGTGGAATCACTCGTGACCGGTGATCCCTCCGAAACTGAAATGAAGAAGAGGAATTATTTGCTCGCTGTAGGTGGCATCTCCGGTATGGGCTGGGATGTTTTGGGGATGGCGTCATGTACGAATTCTGGAAACATTGAAGTAGAGCACTACGGCTTGTATGATGCCGATGACAGGTGGCGTTCTGCAGTAGGTGGCATCTGCGGTTATCCTGGATACAACACCGGCAGTTATGCCAATTATTGCAAAATGGAAGGAGACATTACCGTAACAGGTAAAGGCACCACGGCTGTTGGCGGAATAATGGGATGGAGTGGTAAGCAGACTAAAAACAATGTCACATCTGCTTGTTCCATCTCAGTGAACGGTCGCAAGGGTGATGTGGGTGGTCTTGTCGGTTATGTCGCCGGCAGCGCTGCAAACTATACCATAACAGGCTGCACCTGCGCCGCTTCCATTTTTGCGGACAGTGACTGGGGCTCTGCAGGTAAGGATTGGTACTATCACATCGGCGGACTTATGGGACGCTGGGGGGGAGCCAATACAGGCAACTACCCCAGTCTGACTTACCACGATAGCGACCCCTGCGTCTTCAGCGGTTCCGTATCCTCTGTTTATCAGGTGCGCGTTGGTGTTGTTGTGGGTAGAGTTACTGGAAGTAACAAGACTATTATCTTCGGTGCAAGCGGCAAGCCTATTCAGGCTTCCGGTACAATTGAGAGGGGAGGTCTCTCTCAGACCACAATTACGTCTGCAAACATTGAAACTTATAAGTTGGGCAGCGACGCCAACACAGGCACAACCACTATGTATGTTACCTGTCCGACGACCGCGCCTGCAAACCTGACTCTGATGAGCTTCAATATCCGTGAGGGCAGCAACTGGACCAGCCGCAGGGGCCCCATAGTATCAATGATCAACGGCGAGAGCCCGGACCTCATCGGCCTGCAGGAAGTCAAGGACCTGGATGTGTATGACCTTGCAACACAGGGGAAGCATCCCTGGAATTATTTGAAAGATAACCTCTCCGCCTACAGCGGCTACCGCTCAGGGACTTATCACAATGCTATTCTCTATAAGACCAGCACGGTGGAACTTTCCAATACCGGTATTTTCTTCCTTCGTGATGACTACAACACCAGCGGTAACAGCTGGGATGGCTACGAACGGACGGCCCTCTATGCCACCGTCCGTGAAAAAGCGACCGGGAGATATTTCTTCTTCATTACCACCCATTTTCCGATGAACGATTCCAATGACGGATGGAATAAGAGTACAGCGCTTTTGGAAAACCGTATTGCGGCACTCAACACCAATGATTATCCTGTGATTCTGATGGGCGACTTCAACTGTGTGATTGGAAATGCCTGCTGGGACAATATCAAAACCTGGATGAAAAACACCCGGTATTCCGCAGATACAATTGTCAGTGATGAGAACAGGGATCTTTACACGTATAATGCTTTTGGCGACAGTTCGAAAGCCCGTAATAAGGTTGACCATATCTGGGTAAGCAAAAACGGGATAAACGTGGATACTTACGTTACCCTGACAACGGCCGTCCATAATTATGGCGGTTACACTACAAACGGTGAGACTTTCCTCTCCGATCACTACCCCATCATTGCCCACATTTCCTAAATCTTGAGTACAGTTATGAAAGAGTATATAACACCTATTACCGAATGGTCCGTCCTCAAGGTTGGCAATTTCTGCGCGTCCTTTGATTCAACGGACAACACTGAAACCTGGACGATCGAAGAAGGAGAAGATCTCTGATGCTCAGAGTATTACTGATAGCGACAGCCCTTCTGGCCTCGTACGTTTCGGACATTGACACCTCATCCCTGGTGATGAACCAGGGGTGGGTGCCGTATCCGGCGTATGACGACAGGGATGGATGGGCTGAGCAGCTGGGGGAATATCAGGAAAGGATAGCCGCGGCGGGGGAGAAGTACCTCGGGTTCCGATGGGTGGACATCACGGATGATGACTACCGCGCCTGGGACCTTCGCGACGACCGCCACCAGATGGAGGACAAGTATTTCGCCAACCAGGAGGCCATACGTAACCTTTTCGTCGCGGAACTCGCGGAAGGGAAGGGACGGTACCTGCCCGACATCGCGGCGGGCGTGGCCTGGTGGTGCGACCTTTACTCCTGGTCGGTGGTGACCCATCTTGCGAAACTCCAGACGAACAGGAATCCGGTCCCGAACCCGGGCGAGCAGATTGTCGAGCTGCAGTCGGGCAACGTGTCGCAGATGATGGCGTGGCTGCACTATTTTCTCGGGGCGGAGCTGGATAAAATCCAGCCCGGCCTTGCGGGCCGCCTGAAGAACGCCGTGAAGGAGAAGACGATGGACACGTACATGAATCGCGACGATTTCTGGTGGATGGGCTTCGACACAAGTTCCGGTAAGAAACTCAACAACTGGAACCCCTGGTGCAACCAGAACGTCCTCCTCTGCTTCATGCTGCTGGAGGACGACAGGGAGAAGCTCGCCCAGGCTGTGGAGAAGACAATGCGCTCCGTGAGCCTGTGGCTGGATTCGCTGCCCCGGGACGGCTGCTGCGACGAGGGGACGACCTACTGGTACAAGTCCACCGGTCACCTGCTGGACTACCTGGAGAATCTCGGGCGCATCACCGGAGGGGTTGTAAACCTCTGGAATGAGCCGCTCCTCCAGCGGATGGGCGATTTTATAGTCAACGCCGACATAGGCGACTGCTGGCAGGTCAATTTCGCCGACGGGACGCCGTCGAGGAGGCCGATTTCCTATTGGATATACCGCTACGGGAAGGCTTCCGGCAACCGTCTGATGATGGATTTCGCCGTGAACAGCTTCCACCGCTACGGCGCCGATCCGACGGATGTCAACTGGACGCTGTTCTATCAGGGGATGGAGGCCATCACCGCGTGCCGCGAGATGAAGGCGCTTCCGTCGCCGGAGGTGAAGCAGACGCCTTTCGTGTACTATCCGCAGACTGACGTGTGTTTCGCCCGCGCCGGGAAGGGTTTCCTCGCGGCCAAGGGCGGCACCAACGGCGAGCGCCATAACCACAACGACGTCGGGAGTTGTATCTATTTCTTCGATTCCGCTCCAGTGCTGATTGACGCCGGCATAGGCAATTACGAGAAGAACACCTTCGGCCCTCACCGCTACGAGAACTGGTTCGTCCGGAGCGGCTGGCACAATCTGCCGGTCATCGATGGCTGCGAACAGGTTTTCGGTGACGCGTATAAAGCTTCCGGCAGCCGCGCAAGCAAGCTTCAGCGGCGCTACACCACCGACATCGCCGGGGCTTATCCCGATTCCGCCGGGGTACAGTCCTGGAAGATCAGTTACCGCCTTCGGAAAGACGGCTCGCTGGTGATCCGGCAGAAATTCTCCCTGAAAGAGGCGTCCGTGCCCAACGAACTCCATTTCCTGGTGCATTCCCGGCCTGTCCTTTCCGGAGACGGCAGGCTCATTTTGGAGGGGGGCGCGACGCTTTGCTACGACGCGAAGGTATTCGACGCCTCCGTTGAGGAGAAGTCCCTGGAGGGCCTCGGGTTCTCCTTCCGATGGGGAGAGGCCCTGTACCGGATATGCCTCAAGGCAAAGGGGACGCCCCTGAAGGGCAAATATGTGGTGAAGCTGATTCCGCCGGAAGAGGAGCCCTTGCCGGCCCTCTCCACGCGGGTGTCCGCTGTGGCAAAAGAACAGTTCACCCTGCTCTCGGCCCGGCTGGATTCAACGACCACACCGCGCACCATTCTCCCTGACGGGAGTATGAAAGACTGCGCCGTGGGCTCATGGACCAGCGGCTTCTTTGCGGGTTCCCTGTGGGAATTATACCAGTTGACGGGCGACAAGGAGGTGGAGAATCTGGCCCGGAAGGAGACGGCCAAGCTTGCCAAGGTCCTTGACTTCCCGCTGAGCCACGACATAGGCTTCCAGGTCAACTGCAGCTATGGAAATGCCTACCGGATTACCGGGGAAGAACAGTATCTATCACTGATCGAAAAGGCCGCCGATGCCCTTGCCGGCCGGTTCGATCCCCGGGTCGGCGCGACGCTCAGCTGGTCTGCCGGCGAGCGGGGTGAATATCCGGTCATCATCGACAATATGATGAATCTGGAACTCCTGGAGTATGCCGCCAAACAGTTCGGGAGCGATTCCCTGCAGTCGATTGCCGTGAGCCATGCGGAGACGACCCTCCGTAACCATTTCCGTCCGGATTATACCACCTGGCATATGCTGGATTATGATCCGGCGACAGGCTCCGTGCTCCGTAAAGTCACCGTCCAGGGCTATTCCGACGACAGTGCATGGGCGCGCGGCCAGGCCTGGGCCCTCTACGGCTACTCGATGATGTTCCGGGAAACCGGCCGGGAGGAATTCCTCTCGCAGGCGGAAAAGATTGCGGCGATGCTGCTGTCGCGTCTGCCGCACGACGGCATTCCTTACTGGGATTTCGACGACCCGGACATCCCGAACACGTATAAGGATGCTTCTGCGGCCGCCATTATGTGTTCCGCTTTCATTGAGCTGAGCACGCTTACCTCCGATAAACCGCTTGGCAGACGCTGCCGGGAAATGGCGGAGAGGCAGCTTCGCACCCTTGCTTCTCCCGACTATCTCGCAACCCCCGGCACCAATGGCGGCTTCCTCCTCAAGCACAGCGTCGGTAACCTTCCCGGCGGTGCCGAGATCGACGCCCCGCTACCGTATGCCGATTATTATTTCCTCGAAGCGCTTTACCGCTGGATGAACCATTAATGTTGATAATCAAGTAGATGCAAAATATAAATAGATTCCTGCTATCGTTATTCGCGCTACTTTTCGCTGCTGGTCTGGATGCGAAAATCATCCTGCCGCCGGTAATGAGCGACAACATGGTGCTCCAGCAGCAGACATCTGCCGCCGTCTTCGGCAAGGCGGATCCCGGCAAGAGAGTCACTGTGAGGACTTCCTGGAACCGGAAAAAGGTGAGAACTGTGGCGGATTCGCAAACCGGCAAGTGGCTGGTGTATGTGCAGACACCTGAAGCGGGCGGACCATATGAGATTACGATTTCTGATGGCGAAGAAGTAGTTCTTCATGATATCCTGATCGGCGAGGTGTGGTTTGCATCAGGCCAGTCGAATATGGAGATGCCCATGAAGGGCTATGCCTCACAGCCGGTGAAAGATGGTACAAAGTACATTGTAAGTGCCAAGGCGTCACGCCCTATCCGAATCTGTAATATCGAAAGGCGGTCTTCCGAGACTGTGCAGGACAGTTGTGCGGGCTGTTGGAATAAAAATACTCCAAATGTTGTTGCAGAGACAAGTGCAACAGCATATTTCTTTGCGGAGGCCCTACAGAATGCACTGGATATACCCGTGGGAATCATTGTAAGTTCATGGGGAGGTAGCAGCATTGAGGCTTGGATTAAGCGCGAAGTGTTTGAGGAGGAGTATCCACAGATTGATTTGGGGCATCTGGATGGCCAGCGTCCCGTCAGTAGCCTGCATAAGGAACCATGTCTGCTCTACAACGGGCAGGTGGCACCGCTTGTCCCTTTTACGTTCAAGGGGATAATCTGGTATCAGGGCGAGACCAACCGCGGCCGTGCCGATGAATACATCCTTCTCCAGCGTTCATATGTGAAGATGATGCGTGAAATATTCCGGGTACCTGATGCGCCTTTCTACTGCGTTCAGATTGCTCCATATCCTTATAATAATGCACGCAAGACGCGTAATGGCTATTTTTGCGAAGCGCAGCAGAAGTCGGTGGAGGGCATCGGGCATGCAGGGTACGTTACTACGGTGGATATAGGAGAATACGGCACCATCCATCCCTGCCGCAAGCAGGAAGTGGGACAGCGCCTGGCGTGGCTGGCTCTTCAGAACGACTATGGGATGGATGCGATTGAGGCAGTCGCTCCCAGATACAAGGGAGTAGAGTTCCGTGAAGGGAAAGGATTTGTCGAAATGGTAGTTGGCAGTGGAGGACTCTCCCCGATGAGGGTTGAGATTCCCGGCTTTGAAATAGCCGGTCCCGACCATAAGTTTGTCCCTGCCATAGCTATGCGCGATTCCCAGAACAAACGCATGGTGGTTGTTTGGAGCGATGCCGTCCCTGAACCTGTTGCGATCCGCTATTGCTGGCGCAACTGGTGCGTGGGCGGCCTCTACAACAACTTCGGCATCCCCGCCGGTCCTTTCCGCACAGACGACTGGCCTATGAATTCCGCAGATTGGGAGGAGTAGAATGAAGGACGTTATAAGAATAATCTCACTGATCTGCATCCTCGCCCTGGCGTGTGCATGCGAGAAGGATAAACCTCAGCAGGAAGGTGGCTACAAGTATGAAGCCGTCTTCATCGGGGATTCCATTACCGCTAACTGGGTAAGGGAAGACAGGGGGCATCCGGATTTTTTTAAGGATCATAATTACCTGGGCTTGGGGTATTCCGGGAAAACTACCGATTACCTGAAACGGCTTTTCAAGGCATCTGTAATCGACAAGCATCCGAGACAGGTCGTGATTTTAGGCGGCACCAACGACATTGCGCAGAATGACGGCCGTTATGTGCCGGTTGAGGAGATCCGCGACAATATCTCTACAATGGCTGAAGAAGCCGCCGGCAAGGGTATCCGTGTGGTGCTATGCTCGGTCACGCCAAGTAAGAAATTCAGTTGGGCTTCATCTGTCTCTCACCCGGAAACGACTATTATCGAGCTCAATAAGCTGATCAAAGCGCTTGCTGATGAGAAGGGATACGCCTATGCCGACTATCATTCGGCTTTGGCCGATGCCGACGGCGGCCTGCCATCGACCTTGTCCTCAGATGGAACACATCCCAATAAGGATGCCTACACCATCATGGAAGGCGTTATACTGCCTGTCCTTCAGGAAGTCATTAGACAATAATATGAAAAAAGTCATTACATCCTGCTTAACTCTGATCCTTGTGAGCATACCCCTGTGGGCCCAGATTACTGTGTCCAAAAGTTTGGAGGTGACGGAGGAGATGCTGTCGGCGGAGGCCGTGTTTCTCCGGATGGAGGACGTGGATACGTTCTGCGACGTGCGTGTAAATGGCAATCTTGTCGGCTCGACCAGCAACCGGTTCCGTCGGTGGGAGTGGGATGTGAAGCCTTTCCTCCGCGTAGGGGAGAATGTCCTTGAAGGGACATTCCACGATGCAGAGGCGATATCGGAGCAGCTGAATGACGCGCTTGACCACGTGGTAAGGATGAACAGCGCGGGACTGGTGCCGCATCTCAATCTGATCCGTAAGCCCATCTATCAGGGCGCCTGGGACTGGGGGCCGAAGTGTATGTACACCGGTTTTGCCGGCAAGGTCGAGTTGATACCCGTCAATGTGGCCCGACTTGACTATATAAGCTGCACCCAGGACCATTCCCGCCGAAGGGCGTGTGAGCTGACGGTTACTGCGGAAGTGACTTCTCCGAAGGGAGGCGTCACCGACGTCGAGTTCCGCTGCGGAGGGGCCGTCAGGAAGCTGCGGGTGACATTTCCGGCCGGGACGAGCAGGATTTCGGAGACTTTCGTCATCAGGCGCCCCAAACTGTGGTGGCCCGCCGGGATGGGGGATCAGCCGCTGTATCACGTGACAGTCAGTGTGGACGGGCAGAGCCTTACCAAAAAGGTTGGATTGAGAACCTTTACGGTGGGGCAGAACCTGCTTCTGAAGGTCAATGGCAAGCACTTTGTCGCAAAGGGAGCCAACTGGATCCCCTGCGACACGACCGAGGCCGGGCAGACGCACGAGCGCTATCTGGACCTGCTGGGTTCGGCGCGCGATGCCAATATGAACATGATACGCCTTTGGGGCGGCGGGAAATATGAGAATGACGCGTTCTACGAGATATGCGACTCGCTCGGGCTTCTTATCTGGCACGACTTTATGTTCTGCTGCGCGATGTATCCCACTGATTCTACATTCATGGGAGAGGTCAGGGCGGAACTTACCCATCAGATAAAGCGGCTTCAAAGCCATCCTTCCATAGCCCTCTGGTGCGGCGACAATGAGTGTCTGGACTGCTTCAACTGGCGTGCAGCAAAGAAGAATCTGGAATTCTACAAAAATGAATACAGGAAACTTGACGATCTGCGCGGCGAGCTGGCGGCGTCTCTCGACCCGTCCCGCTTCTACTGGCCGAGCTCGCCCTGCGGAGGTCCCGGCGATCTCGATACCGACGGCTGGAACGACGATTCCAAAGGCGATATGCATCTTTGGTCAGTCTCCAAGAGCGCCAGGCCGCTGACTGAGTACTACAAGTACCGTCCCCGCTTCTGCTCTGAGTTCGGCCATTCTTCCTTCACAAGTCTTCTCCCTTCCCTCGAAGATCAGCGCGCCCACATCCGTGAAAACGGCGGCTACAAAAACATCCTCGAGCGCATCGCGCTGCATTTCAACATGCCTGTCATTTCGAGCGAAGCCGAGAAATCTCTCGTTTACTTCTCCCAAATCGAGCAGGCCCTGGGCCTCGAGACGGCCGTGTCGTGGTGGCGCACTCTGCGTGAGTGCAACGGAATGCTGGTGTGGCAGCTCAACGACATCTGGCCGGGCTCTTCCTGGTCGACGCTCGAGTACGACGGCAGCTGGAAGCCGGCCCATTATCACCTGAAGCGGGTTTTCGAGCGCGAGGCCATCACTGCAGAGCCTTATGGCGACAATCTCCGCATTCTGGCGACAGGATCCGGACAGACGTCCGTGACGCTGTGGACATTCTCCGGCGAGAAGCTTTGGACCAGCCACAAGAGGTCTTTTGCCCTCTCCGAATTCGGCACTGCGGAAGAGCGTCGCGGCCGCTTCCTGCAGCTCGAACTTCCGGGTGCTGCACCCAAAACCTGGTTCTTCGAAGAGCCGAAGGACTGTTTTATCGAGCCCGCTGACGTCAAGGTAAGCACTTCGGAGCGTGACGGCCGCCTGGTAGCGAGCCTTACTACCGACAAACCGGCATTCTTCGTCTGGCTCACGGCCCCCGGTGCCCGTTTCTCCGACAACAGCTTTACGCTGCTGCCGGGGGAGACGAAAGAGGTGGAGATCTCTCCGCGCGCTCCGCTTGGTCGAGATGACATATCCATTACCCATCTCGCGGCCGAATCGTCGCCCCGTCGCGAAACTCTTCTTCGCGACTGGGAATTCCGTCTGGAAGGTGATGAGTGGAAAAACGTCCGTATCCCTCACGACTGGGCCATAACGGGGCCGTTCTCTTCGGATAACGATTCCTGGAATCCCGGCAGGACCGGAGGGCTTCCCTGGGTGGGAACAGGCTGGTACCGCACGACTTTCTCCGTGTCAGAGGGCAAGAAAGCTTCGCTGCTTTTCGACGGCGCCATGAGCCATGCGACCGTCTATGTCAACGGCAAGGAAATCTACTCCTGGCCCAACGGATATGTCCCCGTCCATCTTGATATCACCGATGCCGTTGTCCCGGGCAGGACCAACACCCTCGCAGTCCGTCTGGAGAACCTCCCGGAGAGCTCCCGCTGGTACCCCGGCGCCGGCCTCTACCGCAATGTCCACCTGATCACGACTGATCCGGTCCATATCCCCGTCTGGGGCACTCGGGTGACCACACATGAGGTCTCCGCCTCCAGTGCAACCGTACGCGTCGAAACGACAGTCGACGGCGCCGAAGGCCGCTCCGTCGAGGTTGTAACGACCATCCTTGACAAAGACGGTAAGGAGATACAATCGGCCTCCCGCCCCGGTATGACAGCGGAATTCACCATCGTGGATCCTCTCCTCTGGAGCCCGGCGGAGCCGAATCTCTACAAGGCGGTGAGCGAGGTGTTCGAAGGCGGGAAGAAGGTGGATGAATACGAGACTGTCTTCGGTATCCGTAAAGCGGAATTCATCGACGGGAAGGGATTCTTCCTGAATGATAAGCCGATGAAATTCAACGGTGTCTGCATGCACCACGACATGGGCCCGCTGGGGGCGGCTGTCAGCGTTCCGGCCCTCAGGCATCAGATCGAAATCTTGAAGGATATGGGCTGCAACGCCATCCGCACGTCCCATAACTGTCCTGCTCCTGAGTTGGTGAATCTCTGCGACGAGATGGGCATGATGATGATGGTGGAGGCCTTTGACGAATGGAAAAGCGAAAAGTGTGAAAACGGATACCACAGGTATTTCGACGAGTGGGCGGAGAAGGACCTTTCCGCTATGATCCGCGCCTTCCGTAACAACCCGAGCGTGATCCTCTGGAGCACGGGGAACGAGGTGTGCCGCGTCAAGGATGATCCGACTGAAGGCCTCGCCGAGGCAAAATTCCTCACGGAAATCTGCCACAGGGAGGACCCGACGCGGCCGGTTACCGTCGGTATGCACATGTGGTATCGTTTCCTGAGTAAGGAGTGGGTGGACGCCTTCGATGTCATAGGCATCAATTACCACCCCTGGAAGTTTCATGAGCTGAGAGAGACGGTCGGTGACCGGCTCATCCTGGGGGCGGAGAGCGGTTCTACGCTCAGCTCCCGGGGCGTATATCATCTTCCCGCCGTCAAGCAGCGGGATATGACCCTGAATCCGGACCGGCAGTGCTCATCCTTCGATCTAGAATCCACCAGATGGTCCAACACGCCGGACTGCGACCTCGCCATGCACGAGGATTATCCCTGGGCCATCGGCCAGTTCGTATGGACCGGATTCGATTATCTTGGAGAGCCCACGCCTTACGAAGGCGACTGGCCCAACCACAGCTCGATGTTCGGAATTGTGGATCTTGCGTCTCTCCCCAAGGACAGGTTCTACCTATTCCGCAGTGTCTGGAACACCGCAGACCACACTCTCCATCTGCTCCCTCACTGGAACTGGTCTTCGGGCGAGATTGTCCCTGTCTATGTCTATACCGATTCTCCTTCCGCCGAGCTCTTCCTCAACGGAAAGAGCCTCGGAGTAAAGGCGAAAAAGATTCCTTCACGCGCTTCGCTTGGTCGAAATGACAAGGTTGGCTCTGCGCCCCTCACTCGCGGGGACCGGGAGGAGGACGTCGAAAGCCGCTTCCGCCTTCGCTGGGACGTGCCTTTCGAGGAGGGTGAGCTTATGGCTGTGTCGCTCAACGGGAATGGTAGTCCGGTGGACACCGCCTTTGTCCGCACCGCCGGCAGGCCTTATGGAATCAGGCTCGAGTACGACGAGAGACGCCTCAAAGCGGACGGCGAGGACCTCGCCTATGTGACAGTCAGTATCGTGGATTCCAAGGGCAATCTCTGTCCGAAGGCCGATGTCCCGGTGACATTTGAGGTCACGGGGCACGGCTCTTTCCGCGCCTGCGCCAACGGCGACCCCACCTGCCTCGAACCCTTCCAGGGCCCTGCGATGCACGCCTTCAGCGGTCGCCTAACCGCCATCGTCCGCTCCTCCGCCGACGAGGCCGGCAAGATCTACCTCCACGCCACCTCCCCGGGCCTCCGCGACGCGACCCTCACGATCCGCACCCGCTTTTAGGCTATGCTGGTATAAAAGTGTGTCAGGTGGTGCTTTTTAAGGCACCACCTGACACGTAAATACGGGGAAAACGTGCCCGGTGGTGTCACATTTAGCACCACTAAGCACACAAGGGGGAATCTTTACTCTTCGGTGATGTCGGCGATGTTGACGGTAGTGGAGGCGATGTTGAGATTGTAGCTCTCGTCAGAGCCTATGAGGTAAAGATATCTGGAGACCGTACCGCTTATGTCGAATTTGGTCCCGTCGCCGTAGATGGGGCTGATTTGGAGGTATTGGGAGGTGGAAGGATTGACGAATTCTGAGACAATAGTCTCTCCCCACTCGTTTTCACCATAGAAGCCGCCGGCTTGATCGTCAATGAAATGAAACCCGTAAAGTTTGTGATCTCCAAAATCTTCCGCGGTCGGAGTGATACCATAATATTTGCCCGGGAGGTTACTCAGCGCAGCCTGTAATGTCGTTGAAGGATTGACGACAAAATGAAGCGTCGTGTAATAGCGGGGATAAATTCCTTCCGGAGTCTTGAAGGTCACGCTGAGGACGTCGAAATTCTTGTTATTGATAGGTTTGTGGCGGTAGACTGCAGATGTTTCAGCCTCACCGGACTTGAACGTGAAGGGTGATTTCACATGGACTGTTTTTGCCGGAAATTTCAGATTGGCTTTTATCTTGTACTCATAGTTTTCGTTATTAGTGGTCACGGCAATGAAATCGAAGTGCAACTCCGTCGCTTCCGGGTCAATTCGAAGAATGACATAACGGAGCTTTGTTTCTTGTCCATACGTTTTGAAGCTGGCCAGTCCGCTTGAAAACTCATTCGGGGTAAATTTGTAGTAGCGATAGGGGAGTATGCGCTTTTCGGGGGCTACGTTCTCAAATGGAATCGAGAAATAGCCTTCGATGTTATTGTTTGAAGACCCCAGGGCGACGTCGTAAAATTCAATCGTTAATGCACAGCCCTGGTCGGTGGCATCGAAATAGGAATAACCCGACAATCCGCCGCTGCCGTCCAGATGTTGGGCTAAATTGTCGAATTCTTCCCTGAGCTCGGGGACATCCTTGTAGTAGTCTGATTCTTTGTTTTCGTCTTTTTTACAGCTGATGCAAAGGGCTGCCAGGGCGATGGCGCCGAGGAAAAGTAATTTTTTCATTCTTCAATACTTTTTGTGTCCACAAAGTTACTTGGTTTTTTTGTATATTGCGAAGTTTAATTCAAATTAATCTCAGAAATGAAAAAATACGCTGTTATCGTCATCGATATGCTCAATGACTTCGTGACGGGACCTATTTCCTCTCCGAGAGTCAATCATATCATTCAACCCATCAAGGAACTTTGCGAGAAAGCAAGGGCCAACGGCATTCCGGTCATTTATGCAAATGACAGCCACACCCCCGAGATCGACAAGGAATTCAAGATCTGGGGCCCTCACGCGATTGAGGGGACTCCCGGCGCCGAGGTTATCGACGAGCTCAAGCCCCAGAAGGGCGATTACGTCATCCCCAAGAAGACCTACAGCGGTTTCTATCAGACGACCCTCGAGCTCCTCCTCCGCGAGCTTGGCGTTGACACCGTTGTCATCACCGGCTGGCAGGCCGACTGCTGCTGCCGTCACACTTCCGCCGACGCTTTCTTCCGCGGCTTCGGCATCGTCGTCCCCCGCGAGACGACCGACACGACCACCGAGGAAGGCTATATCGGCGGCCTCGAGTACATCAAGAACATCTACGGCGGCATTATCTGCTCAGTTAACGATCTTTTCTAAGACCGGAATCTATGGCTGACGAGAAGATAATCTTTTCAATGAACGGGGTCGGAAAAGTCCTGCCCCACAACAACAAGACGATTCTCAAGGACATCTACCTGTCCTTCTTCTACGGCGCCAAGATAGGCATCATCGGTCTCAACGGCTCGGGTAAATCGACGCTGCTCAAGATAATCGCCGGGGTGGAGAAGTCCTACCGCGGCGAAGTCGTGTGGGCGCCGGGATACACTGTGGGCTACCTCGAGCAGGAGCCGCAGATGGATCCGGACAAGACCGTCCTGGAAGTAGTCCAGGAGGGCGTGCAGGAGGTGATGGACACCCTCGCGGAGTACAACGAGATCTCCATGAAATTTATGGAGCCGATGTCCGACGAGGAGATGAACGCCCTCATCGAGCGCCAGGGCGAGCTCACCGAGAAAATCGACCACATGGACGGCTGGGAGATAGACTCCAAGCTGGAAAGGGCGATGGACGCCCTCCAGTGTCCTCCGCCGGATGCGAAGATCAGCGTCCTTTCCGGAGGTGAGCGCCGCCGCGTGGCCCTCTGCCGCCTTCTTCTCAGGCAGCCGGATGTCCTCCTTCTCGACGAGCCGACGAACCACCTCGACACCGAGAGCATCCAGTGGCTCGAGGAGCACCTCCGTCAGTACAAGGGGACGGTCATCGCCGTAACCCACGACCGCTATTTCCTCGACAACGTCGCCGGCTGGATACTCGAGCTCGACAGGGGAGAGGGCATCCCGTGGAAGGGAAATTACTCCTCCTGGCTCGACCAGAAGACAAAGAGGCTCGCGGTCGAGGAGAAGCAGGAGTCGAAGCGCCGCAAGACCCTCGAGAGGGAGCTCGAGTGGGTCAGGATGGCGCCGAAGGCCCGCCAGGCCAAGCAGAAGGCCCGTCTGGGCGCCTACGAGAAGCTGGCTTCCGCCGACGCGAAGCAGAAGGAGGCGAGCCTGGAGATATATATCCCCAACGGCCCGCATCTCGGAAACAAGGTCATCCGTTTCAACGACGTCTCCAAGGCCTACGGTGACACGCTGCTCTTCGAGCACCTCAGCTTCGAGCTTCCGCCGGCCGGCATAGTTGGCGTCATAGGACCGAACGGAGCCGGCAAGACGACCCTCTTCCGCCTCATAATGGGCATCGAGAAGCCCGACAGCGGGACGATAGAGATAGGAGAGACGGTGAAAATCGCCTATGTGGACCAGCAGCACAAATCGATAGACCCGGACAAGACCGTCTATGAGACGATCGCGGGCAATTCGGAGTGGGTCAGGATGGGCGGCAGGGACATCAATGCTCGTTCCTGGGTCTCCCGTTTCAATTTCTCGGGAGCGGACCAGGAGAAACTCTGCGGAGTCCTCTCCGGAGGCGAGCGCAACAGGCTCCACCTGGCGCTCACCCTCAAGGACGAAGGCAACGTCCTCCTCCTCGACGAGCCGACCAACGACGTGGATGTCAACACTATCCGCGCCCTCGAGGAAGGCCTCGACGGCTTTGCCGGCTGCGCTGTCGTCGTCAGCCACGACCGCTGGTTCCTCGACCGCATCGCGACCCACATCCTCGCCTACGAAGGCGACGGCAAGGTCGTCTTCTTCGAAGGCAACTACGCCGAGTATGAGGAGAACCGCAAGATGCGCCTCGGCACGACCGAGCCCAAACGTTTCAAATACAAAAAACTGATGGAATAATATGAGAAAATTTGTCCTTGTCCTTGCCGCTATCGCGGCTGTTTCGTGCGCGCAGCAGGCCTCCTGGGCCCCTGCAGGAGATCATATCCGTACCGAATGGGCGGAGCAGGTGTCCCCTTCGAACGCACACCCCGAGTACCCGCGCCCTCAGATGGTGAGGCCTGACTGGAAGTCCCTTAACGGGCTCTGGGACTATGCGCTCGCTCCCAAGGACGAGCCTCAGCCTGCTTTCGGCGGAGACAAGATCCTCGTGCCGTTCTGCATCGAGTCCTCCCTTTCCGGAGTCGGGAAGAGGGTCGGCGCGGACAGCGTGCTCTGGTACAGGACTTCCTTCAAGGTGCCTTCCTCATGGAAGGGCCGTGTGCTGCTCCATTTCGGGGCGGTGGACTGGAAGTCGGAGGTCTTGCTCAACGGAAAGGCACTTGGCGTCCACACGGGCGGCTACACCGCTTTCTCGTATGATATAACCGATTGCCTGGTAAAGGGCAGACAGGAACTTGTGGTCAAGGTCACTGACGGCACTGACAACGGCGAGCAGCCGCGCGGAAAGCAGGTTTCTGATCCTCATGGAATCTGGTACACTCCGGTGAGCGGCATCTGGCAGAGCGTCTGGATCGAGCCGGCCGGGGAGGCGTTCGTTGCCGATTACTGCGCCGTCTCCGACATAGATGCCGGCAGCCTCCTTGTCGAGGTGGATGTCGACGGGCAGGCCGACGAGGTGGAGGCGGTTCTTCTCGAAGGATCCGTCGGCTACTCCGCCGAAGGGAAGCAGGGCGTCGCGCTGACGAGCGCCGCCGGCGCTCCCGGCGCTCCCGGCGAGACCCTTAAGCTGTTGCTTGACGAGCCGGAGCTCTGGTCGCCCGAGTCGCCGTATCTCTACGGACTCGAGATCGTGCTGCGTAAGGGTGGCAAGGTCATCGACAAGGTGGAAGGCTACACCGCTTTCCGCAAGAGTTCGGAAGTCGTTGATTCCAAGGGATACAAGAGGCTGGGACTCAACGGGAAGCCGTATTTCCAGTTCGGTCCCCTGGACCAGGGCTGGTGGCCGGACGGCCTTTACACCGCCCCGACCGACGACGCCCTCCGCTTCGATATAGAGAAGACGAAGGATTTCGGCTTCAATATGATACGTAAGCACATCAAGGTGGAGCCGGCCCGCTGGTACACCTGGTGCGACCGCCTGGGTATTGTGGTTGAGCGGCAGGATATTGTGGCTGAGTGCCCGGATATTGAGGCTGAGCAGCAGGATACACTGGGGCTTGGTAAGGCTGGGCGGCTTGTGCAGGCTGAGCGGCTTGTGCAGGCTGGTAGGGCTGCGGTGTCGGTTGAGCAGTTTGGGGCTGCTGCGACGCCCAGTACTGGTTTACCGTGTCGACGTCATAGCGCTTACGGCAGTTGTAGCATAAGAGCTTTTGGGGATCTTGGGGATCACCTGCAAGCTCACCTTGGCAATGTGGGCATTTCATAGGACAGTCCTTTCATCTTGGTTTTCAGTCGCGTCCTCTAAGTTTACGCTACCGTCGGTGCTGGTGGCGTTCTTTTCGTGCTTTTCAAGGAATATCTTGCGGGTAACGAAGTTGTATACCATCACGAGT
>CADAXR010000019.1 GCA_902791945.1 uncultured Bacteroidia bacterium | reverse complement strand
CAGCCGTATCATAGCCCGTATAGACACTCTCGCCTCATTCGCCTTCTCGGCGTCGGAGAGGGGCTACTGCCGCCCGGTGATGGACTCCTCGCTGTCCCTCGATATCACCGCCGGCAGGCATCCTGTCATCGAGACGCTCATGCCTCCCGGCGAGGAGTACGTCCCCAACGACATACACCTCGACTCGAAGGACCTCCAGATAATGATCCTCACCGGTCCGAACATGGCCGGTAAGTCGGCTCTCCTGAGGCAGACCGCCCTCATTGTACTGATGGCCCAGGCGGGCTCTTTCGTGCCCGCAAAGGCCGCCCGTATCGGCTATGTGGACAAGATATTCACCCGCGTGGGCGCGTCGGACAATATCTCCCGTGGCGAATCGACCTTCATGGTTGAGATGCTGGAGACCTCGATGATACTTCACAATCTCTCCTCCCGTTCCCTCGTGCTTCTCGACGAGATCGGACGCGGCACCTCGACTTACGACGGCATGTCCATCGCCAGGGGCATCGTGGAGTACATCCACGAGCACGGCCAGGGCGCCAAGACCCTTTTTGCGACCCACTATCACGAGCTCAACGACCTGGAAGGTATGTATCCCCGTGTGAAGAACTATCACATCGCCGTCCGCGAGGTCGGCCGCGACGTGATATTCCTCCGCCTCCTCAAGGAGGGAGGCACGGCCCACAGCTTCGGTATCCATGTAGCAAGGATGGCCGGTATGCCGAAGGAAGTGCTCGAGAGCGCCGAAAGGACGCTAAAGGAGCTTGAGGGTGCGGATGTCCCCGCAAGGGTGAGGCCCCATAATGTGAAAGAAGGCCACCTTGAGAGCGACGGCAGCCTTCAGCTTTCATTTTTCCAACTTGACGACCCTCTCCTGGAGTCTCTCCGCGACCAGCTCAAGGAGGCCGACATAAACAACATGACCCCCCTTCAGGCTTTCGACCTTCTCAGAAGGATGAAGGAGGAGATGGGGCTTTGAGATTCCCTTTCACGAGGGTAAAGATGTACCACAGATATTTTCCTGGAGCGTAGCGCAGTCCGAAAGGCGCCTTGCGCAGGATTCGCTTCAGGGTGTCTCCCTTGCGGGAGGCTGCCGGCCCGGAGAGCGACTCGCGCCTCGAGGCTGCGAAATGGCCGAAATTGCCCCCTTCCAGTACTATCTTCAGCAAGCTTTCAGGGTCCTCCGCTTCGACGAGCGGGGCCTGGATGCAGAGGTATTGCCTTATAAATGAGGAGAGGAGGTTATTCCACCTCGTGAGGCCGCAGTCGCTCCAGAGGGACAGCAGCTTCGACGGGTTGTAGTCCAGGGCGCGGTAGGCAAGTGCGATATCGCAGATCTGTCGCATCCCTATGCCGGAGGAAAATGCGTGCTTCAGAATGTGGGCCGAGAGCATCAGGAGGGTCGCTTCCGGCGAGGGAATTTCTATATCAGGGCTCAGTCCGAGGTCGAAATACGAGCTGTGGATGTCTATGTCTATCCCGTCGATTTTAATGTGCGACGACCCGTCCGGAGCGGCATTTCCAGAGGCTCCTTTGGGGATATAAAGGTCGATGTCGCCGCTTTCCCGGAGCTCAGGCTCCGGATAGTAGGCGGCTACCGCAGGGCCTTTCATTACGATTGGTTTCGCCTCTGCAAAGCGCTCAAGCGCTTTTTCCATCACGCCGCTGACGAGGGCGCTGCGACGGCGTATCCTCTCGGCGTCTGCCATAAGCGACAGAATCACCTTGTCCGGTACGGGGAAGGATTCCGGCAGGCTGTTGACTCCGGCGCAGATAATGCCTGAAACGCTCTGCTTTGCCGCAACGGAAAGCACGCCGTCCCATTCTTCTCCGGAAAGAGGTTGCATTCCCTTTCCAGAGCCGAGTCCGGCCCGGAGAAGGGATAAGAACCCTTCGGTTACTCTGTCAGGGAATACTCCTGCCATAGGCTGATGGTTGCGGAAGCCTCTTCGGCGGCCACCTCGGGGGCTATCCCATATTCGTAAAATATGGCGTCTGCAAGGGTCTCGGCGGTGAATTCTCCCGCCTTGGCCGCGACGTCCCAAAGGAAGGCGAAGGTCTCGTTGACCTCGAAGGACCTTCCGTCGGGGAGGGTCAGCAGGTGCTTTCCCCTCATCGAGACTACATTGCATCCGCTTCGGAGAGTCATACCTTTATCTTGCTGCCGAAGAGCTTCTTCCAGAAGGAGGAACGCCTGCGTTTGGTCGTTTTTCTCTTGTGGGTCACCATCTCGTAGATGACACCCCATTCGGGGAGCCCTCCGAGATTGTGGTCGTCGATGTAGAGGTCGGCGACGACCTTCGCGGAGGTCGTCTTGTTGTCGGAGAACATGTAGCCGGCGGGCTTGTTGGAGTTGACGGCGTAGAACACAAGCCCTCTTTTGCGGCACCACTCGACCGCTTCGTCCAGAAGCTTCCCGTCGCGCGCGGTCCAGAGGATGAGCTTGTGGCCGTCGGCCGCGAGGTCGAGCAACGTCTCGACCGCGAAGGGTTTTTCGCGTCCGATAGCGGGGTATTTGTGCTCGACGATGGTGCCGTCGAAATCAACTGCTATGACCATCTCCTACTCCTTTTCACCGTAGCCGTAGCCATAGCCGTAACCATAGCCGTAGCCATAGCCGTAACCGTAGCCATAGCCGTAGCCGAAGCCGTGGCGGATTTCGGAACCGTTGAGGACGATGCCGGGGTTCTTGATCTTGCCGGAGGAATAGACCTCGTCGAGGACAGGCAGGTCGCGCCTGTCGACCTTGCCGCTTCGGAGGATGAGAAGCGTCATATCGACCACCCTGTTGATGACCATAAGGTCGGCGACCGCGTTGTAAGGCACACCGTCGAGAAGTATATAGTCGTACTTTTCACGCAGCGCTGCAATCACCTCGTCGAAACGTGGCCTGCCGAGGAGCTCGGCAGGGTTCGGCGGAATGTGGCCGGCCGGGATGATGTCCACTCCGGGGATGATGTCCTTGCGGAGAATGTCAGCAAGGGTTATAGTCTCGTCGTAGAGGTAGTTGGAGATGCCGGTCACGTGGTGCTTGAGACCGAACACGTCGGAGACCGTCCGCTTGCGGAGGTCGAGGTCCATGATGAGAACCTTTTTCTTTGCATCAGCCATCGCGGCCGCGATGTTCGAGGAAAGGAAGGTCTTGCCGGACCCTGTCGACATCGAGGTCATCGCTATGACCGTGTGGGTCACGCCCTGAGGCCTCATTATGTCTATGTCGGTGCACAGGATGCGGACGGATTCGGTGAATAGCCCTCTCGAGTTGGGGTCGTAGGCAAGCTGGATGGAGTTGTCTCCCTTCTTTTTCTTCTTGGCTTTCTTGAACGGCACCTCCGCGATGAACGGGATGGAGACATTCTCCTCGATGTCCTTACGGTTGCGCACCTTGGTGTCGAGGAACAGTTTGATGAGAAGGAAGGCTGTAGGAACCAGCAGTCCGATGAGGAAAGCCATCAGAAGCATCTTCTGCTTGGAAGGATAGATAGGAACTGCAGACCCTTCGGCATCGTCGATCATACGGGCGTTGTTGTCGGCCATCGCCTGGGTGAGAGCATTCTCTTCCCTCTTGTTGAGGAGGAAGATATAGAGGGATTCCTTGATCTTCTGCTGCCGCTCGATGGAGAGCATCTCCCTGGCCTTGTAGGGCATCGAAGTGAAGCTGCGGATCGCTTCGTTTTCCTTGTTTTCCAGCTCTTTCTTGCGAAGTTCGAGGCTGGACACAAGATTGTCGATGATGCCGGTGATGTTGATACGGAGGGTCTGCATCTGGGCCTCGACCTGCTTGACGGCCGGACTGTCGGCACTGGAGGCGTTGATGAGTTTCTCGCGCCTGAGCACCATCTCGTTGTACTGGGCGATGGCCTTGTCGGCATTGGAGTCGTTGATGCCTGTGTTGACCGGGATCATCTGGTAGGAGTCCTCGTGCTCGGCAATGTACTCCTTAAGGTAACGCGCCATCGACTGGCGTGTCTCGATATTGACTATTTCGGAGTTATAGCCGCGACTTTCGTTGAGATATCTGTTGGAGGCCTCGTCCACGCTCATTATCTTCTGCGAGGTCTTGAATCTGGCGAGGTCGTTTTCCACGTCGCCTAGTTCCTCCTGTATGATAGCGATCCTTTCATTGATGAAGGAGGCGGTGTTGATAGCCACCCTGTTTTTCTCGTGAATGGCGTCCGTGTTGTACTCCTCTATGAGGGTTGAGAGTATCTTGTTGGCCCTGTGGAGGTTATAGTCCTGCATCGTGACGAACAGGATGCCTGCGGAATTGTCGTTTTGGTTTACCCTGAGCCTGGAGCGGAAGGCCGCCGCGGCCGATAATGAGGGCGTCTTGATGACGGAAATCTGCTTTCCGAACCATGACGGGCCGTATGTCTCAGTGGGCATTATCGCAAAGGCCGCCCCGTCAATCCTGATGGTGTCGCCAAGGTGGACATCCATATTGGCTCCTCCCTGGACGGAAAGGTTGACGGTCCTGTTGTCCTTCGGGGTTACTTTGGCATTGAGATGATCGAGAGGCTCGATTTCACGCGAGAAGGAGAGCCGCACCGGGGAAAAGTCGTAAAGTTCGATGTCGCGCAGTCCCTGATGATAGGTGTAGTCTACGTCGACGTCGAGGACCTTCACCACATTCTCCATAAGGTGCTTCGACTTAAGCGTGAGTACCTCGTTCGAGACGCTTACCTTGTTGATAAGGTTGTTATAGGAAGCCAGGTTGGCCGTAGATTGTGTGTTGGCGGGGTCCTTTATGACCACGGTCACGTTGCTGCGGTACATAAATGCGATCTGGGAGTACTTCCAGTAGGTGTATCCCATTGCAATCACTATGCAGATCACGAACCAGTACCAGTGGTTGAGCAGGTAGAAGAAAATGTCTATCAGGTTGACCTGAGAGGCGTTTTGTTTTTTCTGAGTCTGCATATTATTTTTTGTACGAATTAGACCAAAGCAATATATAGGCAATCGTGGAGGTCAGGCCGAGACCCGTGCCGACGACACCCCAGATGGTGCTTCCGGTGTTGGAGAATTTGACTCCGCGGTGCTTGACATAGACTATGTCGTTCTGCTGGAGATAGAATGCCGGAGAATCGAACAGGTCCTTGCTCTTGAGGTTGATCGCGTAGGCGCGCCTGGTGTCTCCGGTGGTGCGTATGACCATCACTTCCTTGATGTTGGCGGAGTCATTCGTGCCTGCCGTACGGGACAGAAGCTCCAGGATATTGATGCTTCCCGCGGAGACGTTTACAACCCTCTCGCCGGTATCTCCGAGGACCGCGATGTCGAAATTATCGATAGAGACTGTGACTATCGGCTCCTTGATGAATCCCTGGGAAATAATCCGGTCGGTAATGTCTTTTTTTATCTCTTCAAGAGTCATACCCTCGACCTTGAGCCTTCCAAGGACGGGGAAGTCTATCGATCCGCTCTTATCAACGATATAGCCGGCGACTGGGCTCCCTTCTCCGGTCGTGGACCACGAGTTGAACGGGGCTGAGAGCTGGGGGTCCGAACTGTAAACCCTGATGCCGAGTTTGTCGTCGGGCTGGATTTTGAGCTCCGGCGCCCTCTGCGCCACATAGACGGAGTCTATCTCCATATCCTGCAGATAATTGAGCGTCTTGGGCGTCGAGCAGGACGCTAGCGCTCCTGCAACGACAAGTATCGGCAGAATGGCTGTTCTAAAGCTGTTCTTCATATATTCTGACAATTCTTTCAATCATTGTATCCTCCGTGAAAAACTCACGGAAGCGCTTTGCCGCCCCCGCACCGAAGCGCTCGTAATCGTGGAAAATCTCTTCCACGGCGTCAGCAATCGCTTTCGGGTCTCCGGGCTCGACATTGAGCCCCGAGAGGCCGTCTTCATTGACCCAGGACACTCCAGAGCCGGGAATCTTCGTAGCGACGACGGGCTTTCCCGCCGACATCGCCTCGATCTGTACTATTCCGAAAGCCTCTGTCTTCATCACCGAACTCAGCACGAAGACGTCGGACGCGGCAAACAACAAAGGTAGTGATTCTTTTGGCAAGAACCCAAGAAGTAGAACTTTATTTTTAAGGCCAAGCCTCGAAATCCTTTCTTCAAGGTCTTTTTTCAGCGGTCCGTCGCCGCCGATGAGGACTACATAGTCCTCCGGCAGGTACTGTGCGGCATCTACAAGGTTGTCGTAACCCTTGTAAGGGATGAGCCTTCCGACGGAAAGTACAATCTTCTTCCCGTCGTAGCCGGCCTTGAAGCGTTCGATGTCCCCCGGCGGCACCCGGTCCATCGGCTTTATCCCTATCGGTACGGCAATCCCTTTGTCACGGAACCCCTCCAGGTCCGGAGATGCGGCAAGGTAGGCAGGGGTGGTGCAGATGATCCTTTCCGCCCGGCGGAGCAGCCAGTTCTGCAGTGGCCTGTAAAAGAATTTCAGTGCCTTCTGGCTCAGGATATCGCTGTGCCAGTGGAGGATGACGCGGCCCTTGAAGCCGGACAGGCGAAGGGCCAGGGCCGCCATCGGATCGGGATGGTGGACGTGGATGATGTCGTAGTCGTTACAGATTTTCCGCAGGCGGGAAATCATCTGCGGCGCTATCATAGTCCCCGCTTTCTTGGTGATGGCCCTGACCGTCATCACCTTCCCTTTGTCGTCTTCCTCTATGGGGTCTTCGTCCAGTTTTGCGCAGAGCATATCGCACTCCACACCTCTTTCCCGGAGACCCTGGGTGAGGTCCCACATTACCTTTTCCACGCCTCCGCGTATGGGATAGAATTTTCCTAACTGAAGAATTTTCATCCTAGAAGAATATTGAGAAGTGAATCCCAGTCATATGCTGACGGCTCCTTGTGGACAGCCTTTGCGACGGGAGAAAAAACAGCATTGCCGGTGACGGTCTTTTCCATAAGATCGGCCAGTTCCTGTGCGTTGTCCGGGCTGAAGAACGCCGCCGCAGACGCTCCGCAGGCCGTTTCGTGAGCATAGGGCAAGTCGGCGAGGATCAGGGGCTTGCCGGTAGGAAGGAATTCAGAGATGGGAAGGCCCCAGGTCTCTGACCGTGAGGGGAATACCAGTGCGGTGGCTTCACCATAGAGTCTGTATAACTCTGCTTTGGGAAGAAAACCCCTGAATTCGATGGATGAGACGCCTCCCCAGCGTGACTTGAGCCACCGCGAGTAGCGGTTTTCTTCTCCGCTTACGGTGAGGACTGTCATAAACTTACCCGGACCCAGTTTCTTTTCAAGCAGGGCCGAGGCCTCGCAGAGCGTCTCGAAGTTCTTATGGCAGTCCGGAGTGGAGGGGTAGAGAAAGAGAGATTTCTCGGCTTCGCTCGAAATGACAGGGGAGGGGTCGCTCGAATTGACGAAGGATGGAGGGGCGACTATGATTCTCTCTTCGGGGAAGCCTGTGAGGTCGGAGAGGCCCTTTCTGAACCATTCCTGCTGGACTATGAGGAAACTGTTGCGCCGGACAAAGGCCCGGTAGGCATATTTAGTGAGCAGGGCGAAGAGCGGAATTTTCGCGTCGAAGCGGAAATCCTGCATCTTTATCTTCATAAAGGGGAATGAAGTGTGGCAATAGACGGCCTGCCTTCCGGCCTGTACCCTCGGAGTCGTGTCGTGCAGGGAAAGCCACAGGTCCGGCCTGTCCATTTTCTTCGAAATACGGCCTAGAGTTATATATTCGCACCAGAGCCGGTGGGCCCAGCTGCGGATGCTCCAGGGGAGTTCGATGTACTCGATCCCTTCGAAGCGGCAGAGGTCCGCGCGATGGACTATCGCGGTGACCTTCAGGTCCTTTCTCGTTGAAAGGTAGCTGAGGCAGTCGCGAAGGACGGTAAGGGTGCCGCCCTTGCGGATGTTGACCGCGGAAACGACTACAGATTTTCGAGGAGCTGCGTCCATTGTTCCATGATTTTATCAGCTGACCATTTTTCGGAATCCGCATAGGCGGAAGCCCCCATCTCGAGGCGCTTTGTCTTGTTACCTATAAGTGACAGAAGCGCCTCGGCGAATCCCTCAACATCTCCTTCTTTTACCAGAATCCCGTTTTCACCGTTGCGTATTATGTCCGAGGGACCGCATTTGCAGTCGAAACTGACCGCAGGAATGCCATACGCCTCAGCTTCCAGAAGCACCATCGGAAGCCCCTCGTAGTGGGATGTGAGGGCTATAATCGAGCTGTTGCGATAGATTTCTTCCGGATCCGCCACATTGCCGTGGAATGTGACGGGAAGCCCTTCGGCCTGTTTCTCAAGGCCGTCGCGAAGTTCGCCGTCTCCGAAGATGGAAAGTTCCCATCCCGGCGCTTGGGGTGATACTTTTCTCCAGGCTTCAATGAGCCTGTCAAAACCCTTCTGCCATGCCAGTCTGCCGACCGCCGCGACTCTTTTCGCGGTCAGGGCTGCCGGGGTACCGGTTCTGAACGGGACGGGGTTGGGGATCACAACGGCGTTTTCCGGAGAGCCCCAGTATTCCTTGTCTTCATTTGTCAATACGACGAATCTTTCGAAGCGGCGCACAACTTTGAGATCGTTCCCGGCACGCATCCTGTCAAGGAATCCCCATAATCCCTTCCGGCCATACTGTATTCTCTTGAATGCGGAGAAATGCACTTCGAGAACCTTCTTGCTCCCGTCTTTTATCGACGGCAGGAATCTCTCATCGTGGCAGAAAAGCGATATGGTGACATCGGGCCTCAGATCCTTCAGGAACTTGCTGAGACGGATGCGATGCAGCAGTACCCTCCAGGGGTGATGGATGAGTTTGGACAGAAGCCTGCCATTGTCGGACTCATAACCTATCTCGAGATCGACGGTCCTGACATTCTCCGGCAGGGGGAAAGCCGCGGGCCGCCCCTTCTGCTCGGTCGTCACGATCGTGACATCGTGACCGGCCGCGGCGAGGCGGGATGCCTTCTCCGTAAGCACCCTTTCCATCCCCGCAGGCCTGTAAAGCCCCGCTATGGTATAGACTATTTTCATTCTACCGCTTCCTCCTCGTCTTCTTCAGCTGATTGACCTTTGTCGGGATCCAAAATCTCCCGTACCATATATGATGCGACGCCAAGGACCAGGAACGGGAAGACGTCGGTGGCAACTTTAAGCCATACTATCAGTCCGCACAAAAGTCCCATTATGAAGACCATCCTGTATCTCCGGAACGCACGTGCTCCGGTTATGGCGGAATAGACCATCACCATAATCATCGCGAAAAGTCCGGGCAGGCCGAACAGGAACAGGAAACGCAGATATCCGATATCGGTTCCCATATAGAATCCCTTATCAGTCGCATCTCCAAGATAGTTGATGTCGTTCGTGGAGTTGACGAAATAGCCGTCTCCGATAATCCAGGTCTTGGTCTCTTCCGGGAAAACGAGCATATCGTCAACCAGATGATTGGATGATGCGGTCTGGAATTCGCCGGTCTCGGCATATGCAAAAAATCCTTCGAACCCGAAGTGAATAAGCCGGTTGATTTCCGGGACACTCCTGTAGAGCGTTACTCCGAGAGGGATGACGACGGCAAGGACACCTGCCCAGATCCACACGAGCGAACTCCTGCGGCCGTCGCGGTCGAACAACCTCTTCAACAAGCTGAACAGCAGGTATCCAAGTCCCAGGACGACACCGACACTGGTCGTTCGCGCAATCATATTTCCAATAACGGTTATGATGATGAACGCAAGAATATAGAGTATGACGCTCAGTTTACTCATCCTGTCCTGGTCTTTGACTATCAGGACGGCGATCGCTCCGAGTACACACGAGAAGCGGCTTCCGGCCACGTCAAGGTAGGAGCCGATGCCATAGATGCGGTTCATTCGTTGAAGATTCTCCTGCCCTTGGATGAATATGGCGTCGATGATATTCCTCAGCGGGTGGTACATATCCATCGCTATCGCCATGCCGCATTGAAAGACGGATACACCGGTAAGATATGCCACGACAAGGGGGATATCGATCCTTCCATGGGTTATGCGGATC
Source organism: uncultured Bacteroidia bacterium (assembly GCA_902791945.1). Taxonomy (GTDB): domain Bacteria; phylum Bacteroidota; class Bacteroidia; order Bacteroidales; family UBA932; genus Cryptobacteroides. The sequence goes on along the minus strand of CADAXR010000019.1, from coordinate 15,812 downwards.
ATAGAACAGACCGCATAGGCGCCGCTGAGCCAGATGATTGCCGAAACCACATAGTTGGTGTACGAGATCTCCGGAGTGTGATTGTAGGTGACGGAGATTATTGTGAAAATGTTGACGAAAGCAGCAATGAGAATCAATACGATCACTTCCTTCGGCATCACGAATTCCCTTCTGGCTATAAAGGAAAACAGAAGGAAGACCAGTCCTGCCGCGGCCACGAGGTTCTTCGAGTTCTGTCCGGGCAGGAATGTGAATTCTACGGGGAAGTAGAAAAGGCTCAGCAGGATTCCGGTAATGAGAATCAGAAGTATTTTTCCACCTTTTCCCATATGAATTTTCTGACTTGGTCAATGATGACGGCCGAGAAGAATACCGCAAGGATGAATGTGCATATCTTCCAGGCGTATGCCGCCGCTTCGTTGCCGAGATAAAGGCTCAGGCAGGTTTTCTTGAAAAGCGGCAGGATGTGGCCGTTGCAGTGGAGCAGATAGACCGCAAACACTGACTGTGCTATGTAGTTGACCGCCTTGCTTGTGAAGGACAGTTTGCTGAAGAACAGGAAGAAGAATACGGCGGACACGATGATAAGCGGCGTCGTGTGAGTGAAGAACCGTATCGTCATGATGCCTTTCCCGGCTGCGACCATTGCAATGGCGGCATTGAGAAGGGACAGCGTCAGATATATACAAAGGTCCGTAAACTTGTTGAGGCGGGTGAAGGCCGGCGCATATTTCCTGAGATACTTGCCCAGAAGGTATGGACCTATGAATGATATCGGGGTATAGCCGTATATGAAGGCGGCGGAGTCGTTGACCCAGCCGAAAAGGAATTCGAAGACAAAGAAAAGGACAACGACGCTCACGAGCTGCTTTCCGGTCGAATTGTCAACGAACGTGTTGAGCACCGGAGAGATGAGGAAAAGGAACAGGTAGGCGATGATGAACCAGTAGTCGGAAAGCAGGATGGCGGCCTGCAACCCCCTTGCCGGCGACAACCCGTCGCTCATTTCTTTGACAAATAATCCGGCGATGAAGAGACCGATTGTAAAGAACCAGCACTGGAAAATGAAGCTGCCGAATTTCTTCCAGGTAGGTTTGATGCCGAACCAGCCGGATATGATTATAAATGCCGTGACGCTTACCATAGTCAGGCTCTCGAGGATCATCCTTGCAAAAGAGCCTCCCGGACCGGCCGCCACATCGTCTCCGGTAATCCATCCGAGCGAAAGGGTATTGGCGTGGGTGGCCACGATGAAAAGCATCGCGACTATCCTGAGAAGTTCGAAGCTTGATTGTCTCGTCTTACTCATAGCACTGGCGTCAGGGGTTTATAGAAATCATACTGAACTCCGTCGGCGAAGCAGGAGTCAACTTTCTCCATCCGTTCTTCCATTACGGGTTTCAGGTCCTCCGGGGCGTAGGCCCAGGCACGGGGGTCCATGCAAATCAGGGCATTTTCATAATCTGTCCTTTCCAGGGCTTCCGGATCATTGAAGAAAGGAAGCAGCTGAAGAGGTTTGTCTCCGCCGTCCTGATTGTAGTAGAACACTACGGAATAAATCTTTCCGTGGGCGTAACCTGCAAAGATCGGATGCGTCATATAATATGCACATATCGCGGTGGTGCCGTTATCCAGCAGACGCCCGGTGGTCTCGGCGACTGCCTGACGGCTCTCGCGGTCCCTTTTGTAGTAGGGGAGATAGTTCCAAAGGACGGCGGCAATCCCCACGACTGCAAGGAGGCCGGAATAGATCCTGATTTTTTTCCTGTCGGACGTCTTGTCGATGACATAGACAATGCATGCGGTGGTGAGGATATACCAGATGAAGAAATAGCGGGGTGCGGCGCTTACAATGGAAAGCAGGCAGGTCGCGTAAACTCCTCCCAGAGAAATGACGCAGAGGATGACCACCGCAGCGAGGCCTTCGGACTCCTTGTCCTTGAACATCTTATAGATGGCCTTGGCCACGAAGAACAGGATTATGAGTGAGCAGAAGAACGGGACCAGGTGCCACCATCCTTCCTTCCACGCCATCTTTATGAAGTAGATACCTGAGAAGGTGAAGAAGGAACGCACAATCTCCTTGAGTTGGATGATGTAGATCTCCATCGGCCCCACAAGGGTGGAATACGGGATGTGCAGGGACTTCATAAACAGGAACCCGGCGGCGCTCGCTATCATGACGATGCCTGCATATATCGCCGAAACGGGGCTGCCCTTTTTCCATATATAGTGTACCAGGGCGAGGCAGCAAAGAGGAATGCTCAGCACGAGGATCCCCCTCAGCGACTGCATCCCGAGGGCGAAATTCATCGCAACGGTAAGAAATGCCATCGTGTAGAAAGCCGGGCCGCGCTTCCCGCCTGAGCGAATCCTGAGATAGACGCCGAGGGTGAGCAGTATAACTACGAAATAAGCGGAGTAGTAAGCCGCCTTCGTGAACACCATCTGGAGGCCGAGCATGCACACCTTGTCGTAGAAATCGAAGATCACTCCTCCCGAAAGGCAGAGAAGACCTGCGGCGATCCCGGTGAATCCTATTTTGGCGCCCCTGAGGAAATAGACAAGCGACAGAAGTATGAGAAATACGAATATGGATGAAGACACCGACATCGCCGTGACTATGTCGGCTCCCGTAAGTTTAATGACAAGTGCCGAGAGTACGGACGGAGTGATGATGTAGTACTGGTTGCCGAACACCCATCCGTCGGGGAAAAGGGCGCCCTTTTCAGCCATCAGCCCTCCGATGTAGGCATCGGCGAAAATGTCCGCCGAATAGAACAGTTCGGAGTTGAAGTTGAAGATGACCGCACATGCTGCGGCGATGACGGATATGATCAGAAAGAGTATGCCGTATCCTTTTTTCATAGCCTTTCGTAGAGTTTATATTGCCCTTCTTCGCCATATTCCTTGACGAAGGCATAATTGTCACGGAGGATTTCGTCAATCAGAACCTGCCCCCCGTTTACGAGGATATGTGAGGCCTTGCAGGTGGAGTACTCTTCCACGATATCGTTTCTCAGCCTCGCATTCTTGGCTCCCTGTCCGTCCGGATATGTGAAATTGCGATAGACGGGCCTGATCCCGAGAAGAAGGTACAGCTGAGGGTCTCCGTAGATTATGGTGGTGGAAATGTCTTCGGAAGGGATGTCGCTGCGGAGTTCTGCTGCGACCTTAACCGCCTCCGGGCGGTCGAAGTAGTTGACGAAGCCCGACCACTTCCTCAGCGTGAGGAACATCGGTCCTGCGATGAGCAGGACGAGCGCCGCCATGCCTGCGGCCTTGAGTAATTTCCCCTTCATCCCGGCAAGCATAATGACGAGTACCGGGAAAAATGGCACGGCGACAGTCCTGTAGTGTGACATAAGGCTGCTGGTGAAAAGCCACCAGCCCAGCATAAGCGACGAGACCAGCCATACAAAGGCCTCGGCCCTCCTTTCCTTGTCCTGGAAAAGGACAAAAAGGGAAAGGACGGCGAGTCCGAAGCAGTTGACGGCCATTATGGAAAACGGAATAATGTTGGCCTTCCAGTAGTTGTTGCCGACTCCGCCCTCCGCGGCGTCCAGATTGGAGACATTGAATGTGAATGAGCCGAAAATGAATTCGTCCAAAGCTCCTCTGACCGCGAAATAGATGACAAAAGGCAGGAGCAGAGCCAGTGCACCGCCGAGGAATCCGGCCACGTTGAGCAGCAGGTTCTTCCATCGTCCGTCTTTTATGAGGATCAGGGCGATCGCTCCTGTGGCTCCGGCGGCGCCCAGGCCGTTGGTGAGCCTCGTAAGGAAGCAGAATGACAGGATGGCGCCCAGAAGGAACGCATTCCAGGGGTTATGCCCACAGGGGGCCTTCCTGTAATCATCCAGCCACTTCACCGTCAGATAGACCGAGGCGGCGAGAAGGGGAAGGAGATACTCTTCCGTAAGATTGCCTCCTTCATATGAGCAGGCAAGCCAGAACAGGCTGACAGCTGAAAGGCCGGCGGAAATCCACCGGTTGAACCTCAGTTCGAAAGTCTTGAAAGTGAAGAAGACGAATGCCGAAAGGAATATGCACTGGAGGGCGAAGACTCCGGCTTTCCCCGCAATCAGGCATCCAAGGCAGTTGATGAAGAAAATCATCGGTCCCTTGTGGTCCCAGAGGTCCACATAGGGGATGCTCCCTTCGGCCCAGTACTTGCCGATTATGTAGAATATCGCGGAATCGTGCGTGTGGAGCCCCGGTCCATAGAACGGAGAAGTGGACAGCGAGAACTTCAGGCAGAAGAGCACCGCAGCCGCTACCGCAAACAGGATTGCCGTGATATTATTCTTCTTCCGGGTTATCATCTTTCTTGAATGCATAAAATTTCTGTCCCAGGTAGTTGAGGCCCACGAAGAGACACATCCCGATGCACATTGCGACATTGTCGCGCACCGTCTCCGACGCGGAGGCGAGCAGTTTGAGAGCCAGCGGCTTCGCAAGGCCGTAGGCGATGAGCCAGCACACCGCAATATTGACGATGAATTTCAGGACTATCTTCCAGCTTCTCTCCTTGTTCTCGAAAGTGAAGTACTTGTTGAGGAAATAGGAGACGATGCTTCCGATCACGTAGTTGGATGCGGAAGAGAACCAGTAGCTCAGGTGCAGAAGGTTGTAGAAGGCGAACATCACCCCTGTGCCGACAATCGTATTGACGATGCCGACAAGGATGAACTTCCACGTTGTCTTGTCTATGAGCCTGATTTTTTTCACTCTTCGAATCCTTTTTTCTCCGATACGATATATCTCGGACGCGCTTTCACTTCTTCATAAATCTTGGAGACGTAGTAGCCCATTATCCCGAGGCTCATCATAATGATGCTTCCGATGAAGAGCAGAAGGAGGATGACTGTCGTGAATCCGCCCAGGGCGATTCCCGCGATCTTCTGATAGATGGCGATGCAGCCGAAGACGACCATCACTATGAACATAACGACTCCCAGTCCGGTCACGATCTGCATCGGCGCGGCAGAGAAGGAGGTTATGTTGGTGATGGCGTATTTAAAGAGGGCCCTGGTGGACCATTTAGACACGCCGGCTTCCCGTTCCTGCACTTCGAATTCTATCCTGGTCGTCTTGAATCCGATCCAGGAAGAGAGGGCCCTGAAGAACGCCTGCTTCTCCTTCATATTGAGAAGGGCCAGCACGGCCTTCCTGTCGAGAAGCTTGAAATCGGAAGCCCTGGACATATCTATGCCGGTCTCCTTGCTTATGATCCTATAGAAGGTAAGGGCGGCCATCTTGCGGGAGAACGACTCTCTGCCCCGCTCCGCCTTTACGGCCTCGACAACCTCGTAGCCTTCTTCCCACAGGCGGTACATCTCTACGATTTTCTGCGGCGGGTGCTGGAGGTCACAGTCAATCACGACCGCGCACTCGCCCGAACTGGCCTCAAGACCGGCATATATTGCCGCTTCCTTGCCGAAGTTGCGGGAGAAATGCAGGGACTTTGCCGGCAGCTCCTGAAGTTTTTCCCAGGTGCTGTCCGAGCTGCCGTCGTCAACGAATATGAGTTCGTGGGGGATATCCGCATCGGAGAGGACGCCGGAGATCACCTGGCAGGCCTTTCCTACCATTTCTTCTTCATTGAAAGCGGGGATGATGACTGAAAGCATAACTTATCTGTGTTTTATGGCCAGTCTGGCCAGTGGGTAAAGTCTCAAACGGAGAATACTCATCAGTATTCTCAACTTGCGGTGGAGGAACGGGTTGCTCCAGATTTTGGAGTTGACCTCCGGGTGGATGCTGTTGAATTCACGGAGCCTGTCCGGGTCGAAGACGATGCCCACCTTGTTGAGGAGCATCCGCCATTCGATGAAAAGGTGGAATTCCTCCCAGAGCCCCTGCTCCCTGAACATGGCCTCAAGCATCTCCAGGACAGCGAAACAGTCCGTTTCATGCTTCCTTGAGAAGGAATGCGTGGCGGAGCCGTCGTTGGCCCTGTTGTAGATATAAAGCGCCTCATCGACCTTGCTGACGCTTCGTGAAAGGCATATAGCCTTTACGACGAAAAGGAGATCCTCGCTATAGGATATCCCTTCCGGGAAGCGCAAGGCGTTTTCATCAAGGAAACTCTTCCTGTAGAGTTTGTTCCACGGGGCACCGCACCATCCGTCGTAGAGGGCGTTCCGGAGAGAGTCCTTCATTGAGGCGCACGGCGTCCAGCATTTGTGACGGTCCTTCATGGCACCGCTGTCCAGAAGGATGTCGCAGAAGGCGAAATCGGCCTCTCCGATTGCTGCGAACAGCTTTTCGAGAAAGGAGGGATCTATTGAATCATCCGAATCTACGAAGGATATGAACTCTCCCTGAGCCTTCTCCAGTCCGAAGTTGCGTGATGCGCTGACTCCGTGGTTGGACCGGTGGAAGACCCGGAAGCGGGGATCAGCTGCCGCCGCATTGTCGGCGATGCGCCCCGACCCGTCGACACTTCCGTCATCAATGATAATGGCCTCGAAATCCCCGAGGCTCTGCCTTCCGATGCTTTCAAGGCAGGTCTCGAGATATTTCCCGGCGTTGTAGACCGGTATGATTACGGAGACTTTCATTATCTGTCGAGCGGATATCTCAAAAGAAGTTTGATCCTCTTGCCGAGGGAAAGTTTTTCAAGGCGTCTCATCTCTGAGTTCCAGAAATTGAAGGAGAAAGCTTCGTCGAAGAATATGGATCGGCGGTAGTACTCCCACCAGATGTCCATATTGAGGCAGGCTCCGCTCCAGGGCTTGACACCGTTGTAGTGGACGATCCCGCACCTGAGCGCCCGTTCGATCTCTTCTGCTCCATAGATCTTTTCCATCTCCTGCCGTTTTTCAATACAAAGGGTGTAGAGGAAGCTGGACAGGCAGAAGGAAGGCCCCATCTCGACGAAGCGTCCGTTGCACGCTATGTTGATGATGTCCATATCCTGCTGCTTGTATCTGTTCTTGCCCAGCCGGCGGAACTCCGAGGTCAGCCCTTCCTCGAGAAGGAGCTTCGAGTTGATGACGAGGTTGCCGGAGTAGAAGTAGCCCTTCCTCCAGTCGAGACCGAGCCGGCTGCCTATGCTCTTCTGCTCATCCGGACGCAGGGCCGAGCAGTTGTCGACACCTCCGAAGCAGTTGCTGCCGAGATTGACGGAGTAGAAGCGCCCGAGATCCTCGCGGAAAATCACGTCCACGTCGGAGTAGAGGATCTTGTCGTATTCCGGAATCAGCTCCGGCGCGATGAGCCGGTAGTAGGCTGTTTCGGGAATGCCTCTCACCTCATAGGCGCCTTCAAATTCGCCTTCTACGACCCTGAAGGTCAGGCGGCAGTTGCCATATTTCTCCGGCAGGGCGTTGAGTTTCGACTTGCTGAAATCGGCTTCGGGGCCGTGCAGGATGAAAATGTCATAGAAGGTGTCGGGAGCCGCATTCTCAAGAAGGGAAGAGATTGCAACGCCGGCCGGCATCTCCAATGAGGCGTCAAATGTGAAGAGAACAGGTATCGTCATAGTGCGTAGGAGTCGTAGAGGTGGTGGGACACACGTTTTTCTTCAGGAGGGAGCTGCATATAGTCGCCATAGACTGACCTGAGCCAGGAGTCATAACCGGCAATGGCGCTGAATACTCCGTCCTCAAACGGCAGGCTGGTGTATTCTTCAAACACCTCCCTGCGGGTGAAAGTCCTTGTCCTTTCCGCCGCGAAATATATCCCGGCTGTCTCCGAACTTTCAAACGGGAAGGACTTCAGCATGGAATTGATCTCGTTCTTGAGGAAAATGGCTGAATGGAAGTAAGGAAACCTTACCCTCTTGCAGAGGTGCTTGATGAACCAGCAGGCTTTGCCGGAAGTCATTCCCTTATAGTAGGGAAGTATCCTGAAGAAACGCTCTCTCTTGCTTTCCAGGGTGCGATAGAATTCTTCCAGACTGCCGGAAGGGGCTCCGTCGATGGGGAATACGTCCACATTGACGCCCCACATCTCCCTGCCTGTGAGTTTTTCCACCATCAGGGTTCCGTCTTTCACTACCTTGAGGAAGGACTCCCTTTTCGTCTCATCCCCGGCAAGATCGTGCACTCTGAGCCCGTCGGACGCAAAGGAGGCCAGGAATATCTCGTAATCGGGCCTCGGCATCATAATGTCTATGTCGTCGTCCCAGGGGATAAAGCCTTTGTGCCGTACGGCTCCGATAAGCGAGCCATAGGCGAGGGAATAGCGGAGGCCGTTTCCTTTGCAGAAACGGTCGATCTCCCGGAGTATTCCCATCTGTATGTCCCTGCACTGGTCAGGAGTCAGCAGTCTTCTCATTTTTTTACTCCTCTGAGGCGGAGATAAACTCCGTACCCGATTTTAGGAAAGAACAGTTTCATAAGCCCCTGCATCCAGACGAAGGGAACCCTCCACGGGAAGCAGCGTCTGTTGAACAGCAGGGTGTTGTGCATATTGTAGCCTTTCGGCGAATAAAAGAGCCGGCACCTTTCACGGAAGGGCAGTCCTACATAGTTCCTCGTTTTTCCGATGTGGTCGTTTTCGCACGATGCGGAGAAATGCGGCAGCACCAGGATGGGGAAGCCTGCCTTGTGGGCAAGGTAGGTGTAGTCGTGGTCCGAGCCGCCGTGGATGTATTTTTCACTGAAAATACCCATCTTCTCCACTACTTCCCGTGCGACGTAGGTGATGTTGCCGTGGCCTGCTTCACACTCGATGAAATTCTCTCCGTCCGGGATGACGAATTTGTCCTTGAGAAGCCATTTGTTGACATAGTCAAAGCCTCCGTAGGTCAGCTCGCCGGTCTCCGAATCCTTTGTGGAGCCGACGTAGATACCTCTCTTGCCGTATCGGCCGTAGCAGAAGCCGTCTGCTTCGACAAGGTCTTTCCAGTAGCCGGAAAGAACGGTGATGTCATCGTTTATCCACAGGTAGCCGTCGAATCCGCCTTCCTCGATGGCCTTCTTCCAGGAATTGATCATCCCTCCGTTCCAGAAAAGAGATCCGTCTCCTTCAAGGATCTCTACTTGGAATCCCCAGTCGATGGCCCCAACCGCATCGGCTGTTCCGTCCGTGCAGCCATCGTCGGTCAGAAAGACTGTCGGCACGGCCCCGGGGATCAGCGTGTCGCGTATGGATCCGAGGCAGCGCAAGGTCTTCTCCTTGCGGTTGTGGCACGTTATGAGCACGGCAATCTTCATCTGACCTTGAATATGGACGATTTGACCAGGGAGAAAAGATAGGCCCTTTCGCTCCTGGTACAGCCGATATACAGGGATGACAGGCCGACGCAAATAACGCAGGAGGATCCCACGACCAGGAATCTCACCCATCCGTCCGGCATAAGGAAACATATCGCCGCCGGGATGAAGGAAGAGGACAGAACCACTGCCAGTTCGGGGAGATAGATCCCTGTCATAAGTTCCTTTACCGTCAGGCGGATGGTCTTTTTCAGTATGCCGATAAAGAACAAGGTCTTCAGGAGCGAGGCAAGGATTGCGATCACATAGGCAAGCTCCGGCTTTTTGAAAATTTTCATTGCGGCGTAGGCCACGATGAAATTGAGCATCGTGATACTGCTCAGCATTATCTGAAGGCCTCTCACCTTTCCGGATGCGTTCTGGACATAGGTAAGGACCAGGTAAAGCAGATCGGCAAGGCTGATGATCTGGGCGAGACGGATGAAGGCGACGGTGTGTTCCGGTACTTCCGTGAGCCATACTCCAAGTACGAATTCCGCTTCAAGGATGAGCGGAAGGGAGATCAGGAACATTATGTAGAAGGAGAACTTCGACCCCCGGAAGGCGAGGGACTTGGTATACTCCATATCGGAGGAGGCGTAGGCCTTGGTAATCTGAGGTGTAAGGGCCATCGTGAAGTTGCTGACGAACATCGAGACGGCGTTTCGTACGGTGTTGGTCACGCCTCTTGCCGCGTTGGCGACAGGCCCGAAGACCACGTTCATCGCCAGGGTGATGCCCTGCTCGCTCATAGTCCCCGCGAAACTGCCCATAAAGTTCCATCCGGCGTAGGAGAACAGCTCTTTGAACAGCTCCTTGTCGAATATCCTCCTGAAGCGACATTCGCTGAAACTGACCCTGGCGTAGATGATGGTGAAACATTGAAGGAGGAGGGTAGCACCCATCCACAGCCCCGAATACAGGATGAGTCTGTCCATCGTGACCGGTCCGTAAACGAGAAACAGTGCGATAATGAACTTTATGATGGTCTCTGCCACGCTTATTGCCGCAAATACGCCCATCTTCTCATGGGCGATGATGGACGAGTTGAAAGGGGATACCACGATCCCTGACATTACGGTGACGGCCGCGAACTGGAATGCATACAGTGCGGCGGCCTCCCTCCCCTCAGGAATGGTCATCCTGGAGCTTACGTACCAGACGCCCGCAGTCTCGGCCAGGAGCAGGACGATCAGCGAGAAGCCTATCATTATATTGAGGGACATCGAGAAGACCATTTTCATCCGCTCCTGATTGCCTTCGCCGAGCTCATAGGCGAGGAAACGGTTGACCGCCGAGGTCAGTGATCCCGTGACAAGCCAGAACATAAGGGCAAAGCCGCCGACTGCATTGTAGATGCCGTAGTCGTCCACGCCGAGTGCCTGGAGGACCAGCCTGCTCGTGTACAGGGATATGACAAGGGCAAAGAACGACCTCAGGTAGAGATAGATGGTGTTCCTGGCCAGTCTTTTGGTATTCTCGCTATGCCCGGTCATCCCAGACGGAGTCTTCTTTTAATGTTGTTAAACCGCTTGTCTCCAAGCCATATCCTCAGGTAATGCCTGATCTGTATCCCGATGTATTCGCCGAAGGATGCCGCCCTTATGCGGGAAGCCCAGACGAATGAGTCGGGGGAATAGCTCTCGCTTTTTTCCGGAAGCACCTTTACGGATGGATCATTAAGCGCAAGAGGGGTGATGAATGCCTGGTCGTGACGATGCGCCGCGAATCCTTCGCACTGCGGTTCGTCCGGCGAAGGATCGTCAATGAGATCCGGCCTCTCCAGCATTATTTTTAACCATTCCCGGAGAAAGCTATTGTCTTTCCCCTTCATAAACAGGATGCCGCCCATCACCTGGCAGTAATGCATACTGTCTTCTCCAAATCGCGCCACGACGTAGTCACGGGCTGTTTTCTTTGTCCAGTGATACATCTCGGAGGACGTGGCGCCAAGTTTCTCCCATTCGGGATGATCCTTGGCGTACTGGAAGCAGACCGTGTCGTAAGAGTCCATCAGTCCGAGATACTCCTTCCAGTCCGTTGATTGCCTCAGGGTGCAGCCGGCGTCGACGTAGACGACTACATCGCCCTCATCCAGGCTCTCCAGCGTTTCTTTTATCATCACCGGCTTCCAGAACCAGTAGCCTGCTCCGCGGGGAGCCGCCATCAGGGGGCTCCTGCGGGCATATTCGGGCAGATCCGCCGGCGTATAGAGCCGCACCTCGTCGAAAATGCCGAGTCTGCGGGCCTGGCGCCCGATTCGCCTGAGCGACCAGGCCATCGCCTCATTGGCGTATGAGATGAATACTGTCTTCATTTCCGGTACGGCTTCGCCCTCGGGATTTTCACCGACAAAGGCGCCCTCTGTCGGACAGATAAATTTTACAAATATAACAAAATAATCGTTACCTTTGTCCGGGGCGCAGATTGGCGGCAGTCGCGACAATCTCAATCAGGGAGAACACAATGAGTACAGGAGTCATTATTTTGAACTATAACGGTGCGGAAGATACTATAAAGTGCCTTCAAAGCATCGGGAAGTACAATTCTGCGGCTGTCAGGTATTTCATCGTGGATAACGGTTCTACCGCCGCGGATGATGCCCGGATTATTGAATCATACATCGAATCCGCCTTTCAGCCAGGCGTGGCGACCCTTATCGCCAGTAAAACCAACGACGGTTATGCCGCCGGAAACAACAAGGGATTGAGGGCAGCATTCGATGATCCCGAAATCGATGATATCCTTATCCTGAACAACGACGTCCTCTTTGAGTCAGACCTGATTCCGGCGCTGACCGCCTGCCGGGATCATCTGGCTTCCCCCGGCATACTTACTCCGCTCCTGGAAAACCCTGACGGGAGTATTGAGTACAACTGCGCCAGGACTTTTCCATCCAATTGGCAGGTGATGCTCCCTTTTGTCCTTTTCAGGAAGGATCTGTTTCACATCCTGTCCGGGGCATCCGCTTCCCAGAAATTGCTCAGGGCCGATCCGTCGCTTATTGACAGGGAATATTTTCCCATAGGGATGCCAAGTGGAGCCTGTATGTTTATGCGCAAATCCCTTTTGATGGAGATGGACGGCCTTGACGAGGGCACTTTCCTCTACTACGAAGAGAACATATTGTGCAAAAGGCTTTCAGGCAAGGGGCTTGTGAATTATTGCATACCGGCGCTGCGGGCGCTGCACGCAGGCGGCGCCAGCACATCGAAGTCTTCGAATCTGTTTCTTCAGAAATGCAATCTGGAGAGCGCGGACTATTATCTGGAGAAGTACAGCGAAATGACCCTCCTTCAGAAGGCAGTCTGGCGGATTGTCCGTCAATTGTGGAAATTAAAATTCAAAATCAAGGAGCTCAGAAAATAATACCCCTGTACTTGATGGCAGTACAGGGGTATTTTCCTTTGTATTTGAGTATCCTCTACTTGGTAAGCAGAATCTCGGTGCGTCGGTTCTGACTGCGGCCTTCTTCGGTGTCGTTGGATGCGACGGGGCGGGAGGATCCGTAACCGATGGTCTTAATCCTGTCCTTGTCGATACCCTTGGAAGAGAGGTATGCCTTGACGGCATCGGCCCTCTTGAGTGACAGCCACTTGTTGAAGGAGTCCTTACCGACGTTGTCGGTGTGTCCCTCGATGTGGATTTTGAGGTTCGGGTGGGCCTCGAGGTATTCTGCGTAGGCGTCGAGCGTCTCCTTGGACTCGCCGGAGAGTTTGGAGGAACCGGTCTCGAACAGCTCGGTGCTGTTGGGGATGATTTCCTTGATCTCGATGCCGCCTTCGTTCTCGTTGAGTTTGTTCTCAAGTTCCTCGTCGGAGATGACGGGCTTGAGCTCTACGATGACAGTGTCCTTGACAACCTGGACGACGGTGTCCTTGACCTCCACGACCTGGACGACAGTGTCGCGTACAATAACCTTGACTGTGTCGACAACCGGTGCGGGAGCCTGCGAGGTGGTGTCGGGGGCGGCGAGATTGTTGCCGTCGCCTTCACCTGCGGCCTTCTTCTTGCCTCCGAAGCGGAATGCGAGGCCAAGGGTCGCGCTGACGTTGTGGTTGAGCTTCGCGGTGCTGCTTTCGAATACCTTTCCGGACATGCCGGTGTACTTGAAGTCAGGCACGATGGCGACGACCTTGCCGAGGTGGATTGGGAACATCACACCGGCGCCGAGGCCGAGGGAACCTTTGTCGATGTGGGCGTAACCAGCGTGGATGTAAGGAACGAAGAAGCTGACGGGACGGAAGAGCAGGTCGGCGTGGCCGTAGTTGAACTTGCTCTTGCCGTATTCGGTCTTCTGGTCGCTGATGGAAAGACCCTGCCATCCGGCGCGGAAACCGATCCACTCCTTAAAATATTTACCGACATAGACGTCGATGGCGGGACCGGCGCCCTCGAAGGACATTGAACGGTCGGGGTTGTCGTGGTTCTTGCCATTAAACCCGACATTGACGCCGCCTCCGGCTCCGATAAACCATTCAGTGTCCCTTTCCTGCTGTGCGGAGAGGGAACTCGCTGCGGCGAGAAGGCCGGCTGCAAATGCAATTATCTTTTTCATATGGCGCTATTTTTTTGCGGGGATGTGGAACAGTAAACCACCGGAGAACTTGATCTTTCCGTCGAACGGGAATCCGGGATATCCTTTGACGGCTTCCTTGTCTTCCTTGGAAGGGAAGAGACCGTTGTAGCGGTCTGTAAAGCCCTCGGCGCAGACGTCGGCGTAGATGCCGACTTCGGGGCAGAACTTGAGCTCGAATTGGGCACCGATGCGCATGCCGAAGTTGTGGTTCGGCGAAGTGACCTCCTGCCAGGGGTGAACTCCCTCGAAGTCGTTCTTGAACCAGTTGGTGTAACCGTAACCGACACCGAAATAGACCTTCGGCTGGAAGAATCCGTCAGGCTTGCCGGTTATGATGCGGAGGTTCAGCATGGCATCGGCGAAGATGTCGATGCTCTTGAAGTGGAAAGGACGGAAAGCTTGATCGGCGGTCTCCTTGATGTTGAATCCACCGTTGTTGTTGCCAAACTCCGCCATGAGGCGCAGACCCCAGAATTTCTCAAAGTCGTATCCGACCGAAAGGCCTGCCTGCCAGGTGAAGTTCTTCTCCCCCCTCTTGGCGTCATAGTAGGAGAAACTGTTTTCGTTGATGGAGATAAGGCCAGTCCCCTGCACTCCGATGTTCCACCCTTTCTGGGCGAACGCCGCTGTGCTTCCTATAAGAAGCGCAACGATTATTGTTAAAGATTTACGCATATAGCAGATTTAATAATTTATTCTGAAACATCACGCACCAGGCGTACGCAGCCGCCAATGTAGCGATAATCATGCACGGGATCGAATCTGGTGGTGTCGAAAAGCAGAATGTCGGCATATTCCGGTCCCCAGTTATCATCCGGGCTCCCGGACCAGTAAGATCCGACACCGTAATCGACGTTGTTTCCAACGCGCTTCCCGGCCACAGGCCAGAACACGGCGCCCAGCGCTTCCATATCCTCCCAATTTCCGGAAGAACCGGTCGTGGCACCTTCTGCATTATAAGTGTTTTCGTCGAAATTGAACCCAATCTGACCGACAGGAGTGAAGCTGCAACCCGCAGGCGTAGCCCAATTGTCCGGAAGGAATACAAGGCCCTTGACCGGATTGTTTTCGGAACCGACATACACCGTGGCATAAGCAAAGAGGTTCATCGCATTGGTACGTTCCGTAAACAGATATACCCCCTCGTCCGCCGTGATGGTCCTCCAGCCCGAAGCCGCCATGCAGTCCGTCCATCCGGCAGGATCGCCGGAGTAGTCTGAATCCTGCTGCGAGATGGAAATCCCATGGTCATTGGCTGTCGTGGAGAAACCGAAGAGGTCAATCCAGCCCGAATAAGAGTTGAAGTTCGTCCAGTCGGCTGCGTTCCCTACGATGTCATACTGATGTGCAGCGAGCTTCCAACCGTTATTTGCAATAGAGTTGTCGCGTACTCCGTTCGACACATATGCCCACAGATTACCGGTCGCAATATAGGCCTTCATTCCCTCGGCAAGAGAGAACTGCCCGGAAAGCGCGCCTTCCGGAGGAGTTTCAGTCTGTAGGTTCAGCGTGAAGTCATAACGTCCGCCGACGCGGAAACCGGGCTTATCCCCACCATCGCCTGCAGGCGCGGCCTTGGTCGTCCGGAAAAGCAGCGTACCGTCAGCACCATATGCGCGGAACTCGACCGCATCGGCGCCATAAGTATTGGCATAATGCGGCGCACTCTTATTCTTGAACGACGGGAGGACGACGGCACAGTATTTTTCAGTCGTCGGCGAGCTGGAAACCGTTATAGGGGAATCGAAGACTATCTCCACGTCGTTATACGTGTCAAATTCCCACCTGTCAGGGATGATCCATGGATCATCTCCCCACGTGGAAACCCAGGATGCACCCGTGAGCTTCGTCTCGAACTGGTCACCATCTCCCTTCACGCCCTTCATGTCGATGACAAGTTTGGCGATTTCCACGGGATCAGGGTTGTCGGTACGGATGTTGAAACGGAGCAGAGATGTCACCGGCTTAAACCTGTGGAAGTTGACGGTGACGTTGCCGTTGATGATGTCGGATGCGTGGTAAAGACC
>CADAXR010000018.1 GCA_902791945.1 uncultured Bacteroidia bacterium | reverse complement strand
AGAGAAAAATAATAGGCCGCGACTACATCGAGGCCTTCAACGGAGCGGCGGCCGGCATCGGCGGCGCCAGGTGGCTCGCTCAGGGGACCATTTATCCCGACGTCATAGAGTCTTCAGCTGCGGCAGGCCCCTCCCGCACCATCAAGACCCACCATAACGTCGGCGGCCTTCCAGAGGACATCAAGTTCAAGGTCGTGGAGCCGCTGCGCCTCCTTTTCAAGGATGAGGTCAGGCGTGTCGGCAAGGCCATCGGGCTGGATCCGGCCATCCTCGGCCGCCATCCTTTCCCGGGTCCGGGCCTCGCAATCCGCGTCCTCGGCGAAGTGACTCCCGAAAAGCTCCGCATCCTCCGCGACGCGGACGACATATTTATAACCCTGCTCCGTGAAAGGGGCCTCTACGACAGCGTCTGGCAGGCCGGCGCCGTGCTTCTCCCGGTGAGAAGCGTCGGCGTTATGGGCGACGACAGGACCTACGAGAACTGCGTTGCCCTGCGTGCCGTCAACTCAGTGGACGGGATGACCGCCGACTGGGTGCGTCTCCCTTATGAGTTCCTCGCCGAGGTCTCCAGCGAGATAATCGGCCGCGTCCGCGGTGTCAACAGGGTTGTATTTGACATTTCATCCAAACCCCCGGCAACGATAGAATGGGAATGAAAACCAGTTTCAGCATAAAGGAAGTCGAAGAGATACTCTTCGGCGGCAAAAAGATAGATTTGGCCTCCCTCCCGATGGAGGACGTCTCCGGCTGCTATGATTTCCTGAAGGAGTTCGCCTCCGACAAGGTCATCTACGGCATCAACACCGGCTTCGGACCCATGGCCCAGTGGAGGGTGGCGGACGAGGACCTCAAGGCCCTGCAGTACAACATCATCCGCAGCCACTCGACCGGCGCGGGCGAGCCGCTGCCCGACATTTATGTCAAGGCGGCCCTCGTCGCGCGGCTCGGGACCTTCCTCCAGGGCCGCAGCGGTGTCCACCCGGATCTCGTGAAGCTCCTCGTGGAGATGATCAACCGCGACATCCTGCCCTTCATCCCGCAGCACGGCAGCGTCGGCGCCAGCGGCGATCTCGTGCAGCTGGCCCACATGGCCCTGTGCATGATAGGCGAAGGCAAGGTCCACTACAAGGGGGAGTGGCGCCCCAGCGGCGAAGTCCTCAGGGAGAACGGCCTGGAGCCCTTCAGCATCCACATCCGCGAAGGCCTCTCCATCTGCAACGGCACCTCCTTCATGACGGGCATAGGCGTCGTCAACAACATCTACGCAAAGCGCCTCCTCGACAGGGGGACCCTCGCAGCCGTGATGATGAACGAAATAGCCTCCTCCTACGACGACCTGATGGCGGAGCCCCTCAACGAGGTGCGCCGCCAGGACGGGCAGCAGACGATCGCGCGCCGTATGCGTGAGCTCAGCAGGGGCAGCAGGTGCCTCGCCAGCCGTGAGCACGAGCTCTACGACGGCGGCCACACCGAAAAGACCTTCGACCACAAGGTGCAGCCCTACTATTCCCTCCGCTGCACCCCGCAGATCCTGGGCCCGGTCAGCGAGACCTTCGCCAATGCGGCGAGGGTGCTTGACCGCGAGCTTAATTCCGCCTGCGACAACCCCATCGTCGATCCCGTGACCCGCAATGTCTATCACGGAGGCAATTTCCACGGCGACTACATCTCGCTCGAGGAGGACAAGGTGAAAATCGCGGCCGTCCGCCTCATCCAGACGGCCGAGCGCCAGCTCAATTACCTCTTCCACGACCGCATCAACGGCATTCTCCCTCCGTTCCTCAACCTCGGGACTCTCGGCCTCAACTACGGTATGCAGGCCTGCCAGTTCACGGCGACATCGACTACAGCCGAGTGCCAGACCCTCGCCATGCCGAATTACGTCCACACCATCCCCAACAACAACGACAACCAGGACATCGTGAGCATGGGCACCAACAGCGCGCTGCTTTGCAAGCGGGTGCTCGACAACGGCTTCCAGGTGTTCGCCATCCAGTACATTGCCCTCGCCCAGGCGGTGGACTGCCTCGGGATTGCGGACTCCCTAGCTCCGGCCTCCCGCAAGGCCTACGATGCCGTGCGGGCGATTATCCCGGTGTTCAAGGAAGACTCCCCGTTCTACGAGCAGATAGCGGAAGTCGAGGCATGGCTGCGTGAAGAACCGCTCAATCTTGACTGACATGGACGCCGGACTGAAAGAGAAGCTGAGACGCATAAGACACGTTGCGCTTGACATGGACGGGACCATCTACCTGTCCGACACCATCTTCCCTTTCACCCTGGATTTCCTTTCCGGGCTGACCCGCCTCGGCATCTCCTACTCGTTCCTGACCAACAACCCCACCCGTTCGCTTGACGATTACCTCGCCAAGCTCCACAAAATGGGCATACAGGCCTCCAGGGAGCAGATGTATAGCACCGTGCCGGCAACGATAGATTATATTAAGGAAAACTATCCTGAAGCCCGGAGGCTCTTTCTTCTCGGCACCCCTTCGATGATAAGCCAGTTCGAGGAAGCCGGCTTCGAGAGCACAGCGGAGGATGCCGACGACAGGCCGGACCTCGTCGTCGTCGCTTTCGACACGACCCTCGTCTATCCGCGCCTCTGCAGGGCCGCCTGGTGGGTCGCGCAGGACCTGCCCTATATCGCAACCAATCCCGACCGCGTCTGTCCTACGGACCGGCCGACGATCCTTATCGACTGCGGCTCTCTCTGCGCCTGCATAGAACAGGCGACGGGAAGAAAGCCCGACGCCGTCATCGGAAAGCCCGACCCCGCGATGATCCGCGGCATAGAGCACCGTTACGGGCTGAAGGCCGACGAGATCGCCATGGTCGGCGACCGCATCTACACCGACGTCGAGTGTGCTTACAACGCAGGCGCTTTCGGCGTCCTCGTCCTCAGCGGTGAGACGACCCTCGGGATGGCCCGAGAGTGGCCTCACGCCCCTTCGCTCATATGCCGCGACATCGAGGAGCTGGGTCTCCTCCTGGAAGAAGCTAATTTATAAACAGATAGAACTATGAAGAAGAATTTTCTCAATCGCCTTGGAGACATCTGGGACAGGGCCTCTTTTTCCGATGCCAAGCAGCAGCTCACCAAGTATGAGTACGGCTCCGACGCATTCATGCGCATCCTCAAAAGCCGCTACTCCTGCCACTCCTTCAACAAATATCCCGTCTCGGAGTCCAAACTGAGAATGATTCTCGAGGCCGGCCGTCTGGCCCCTTCGGCGCAGAACCTCCAGCCTACCCGCATCTGGGTCGTGAAAAGTGAAGATGCTCTCGCCCGCCTGCGTACCGTCCATCCCTGCTACGGTGCTCCGGTCGTCCTTATCGTCGGATGCCGCAACGAAGAGGCCTGGGTCCGCGAGTGCGACGGCATCATCTCGGCAAAGACGGACGCCGCCATCGTCCTTACCCACCTTATGCTCACTGCAACCGACGCCGGCCTTGCCAATATGTGGATATGGGACTTCAATCCCAGCAAAATACGTGAGGTCCTCCCCGAGACCCGCGAGCACGGCATCTACGGCCTTCTCGCCATCGGCCACCCCGCCAGCGGCGCGGGCAACCCGACCGAACTCCACGACGTCCGCAAGTCCGTCGAGGAGATGGTGACTACGCTTTAGATTCAAAGAAAATAACTATCTTTGCAGTAAATTTATTCAGAGATATGAATTTAAGAGACATTAAAAAAGACATCGAGTATGTAATCGGTGCGTTTGTGGACGATTGCTCCACGTTCCTTTCGATAAAGCCCGGCAAGAATGCCGACGAGATAACCTCCCTTCTCGACGAGGCGGTGGATCTTTTCAACGATCTGCGCGACAGGGTCGGCGCCCCTGAGGGAAACAAGCGTGTCTTCTACGCTGAGATCCGCAAGGAACTCCTCGAGAAGACCGACGCTCTCTACGACAGGCTCGCCGCCGCAGTCAAGAAAGGCCTCGCCGAATAATTGCAACCCGGTTGCAGTAAGTTCTCCGTACTTTTGTGCCATAAACGTTATAAGTTATGGCACATCACGAAGAAAGCTGTCTCAGGGAGCAGATAATTAAAATATCGCTTGCAACATTATTCCTTGTTGCAGCAGTAATTGTGGAGAAGACTGTCACGCTCAAGACGTGGCAGCTTCTCCTTATTTATATGGTGCCCTACCTCATCGTAGGGTTCGGCACCATAAGGGAGGCCTTTGAGGGCATATTCGAAGGAGAACCCCTCAATGAGGACTTCCTCATGACAATCGCGACGGCCGGGGCCCTCGCCATCGGGTTCCTGCCCGGAGCGGAGAGCCAGTTCCCCGAGGCGGTGTTCGTGATGCTGTTCTTCCAGGTGGGGGAGATGTTCGAGGAAATAGCGGAAGGACGAAGCGAGCGCAGCATATCGCACCTGATGGAAATAAGGCCGGACACGGCGTCGCTCGAGCGCGACGGCGAGGTCGTCACCGTGGATCCGGACGAAGTCGCCGTAGGCGATATCGTTGTGGTACGTCCAGGCGACAAGGTGCCCATGGACGGTGTGGTCGTTGAAGGGTCTTCAACCCTCGACACGGTGGCCCTTACCGGAGAGAGCGTCCCCCGGACGGTCAATCCGGGAGAGGAAGTGCTCTCCGGCTGCATCAATCTTTCCGGCGTGCTCAGGGTGCGCGTCAGCAAGATTTTCGGCGAATCCACGGCGTCTAAAATCCTTGAACTCGTGACTTCGGCCCAGGAGAAGAAGTCCCGCAGCGAAGGGTTCATCACCCGTTTTGCAAAGATTTATACCCCGATAGTGGTCGCCGCAGCGGTACTCCTCGCAATTATTCCCCCGGCGGTCTCCGGCGCCTTCGCGGAGACCTTCCCGACCTGGCTCTACAGGGCCCTTATGTTCCTTGTGGTCTCCTGCCCCTGCGCCCTCGTGATATCGGTGCCGCTGGCATTCTTCGGCGGTCTTGGCGGAGCCTCCAGAAGGGGAATCCTTATCAAAGGATCCAATTTCATCGACCTGCTTTCGGGTGTCTCGACAGTAGTCTTCGACAAAACCGGGACCCTCACGGAAGGCGTCTTTGAGGTTACTGCGGTCCATCCTGAGATCATAGGGGAGACCGATCTCCTTCACATGGCGGCCCACGTGGAGCGCTTTTCGACTCACCCGCTTGCGGCCGCCCTCCGCAAGGCCTATCCGGACGAGCACGACGACTGCTCCGTGACCGGGACGGAAGAATTCGCCGGAGAAGGGATATGCGCCGTAGTCAACGGCAAGAACGTCAGTGTCGGCAACGAGCGCCTTATGGAAAGGGTCGGTGCTGCCTGGCGCCCCTGCCACCATGCCGGTACCATCGTCCACGTCGCCATAGACGGGGAATATGTGGGCCACGTGGTGATTTCGGACCGTGTGAAGCCCGATGCTGCCGGGGCAGTGAAGTCCCTCGGCGAGGCGGGCGTTGCGAAGACTGTGATGCTCACCGGAGACCGCGAGGCGGTCGGCAAGGCCGTGGCCTCCGGGCTTGGCCTCTCCTCTTACAAGGCGGGCCTCCTGCCGGAGGACAAGGTGACCGAGGTCGAGAAACTCCTTCCGGAAGGGACTCTCGCCTTCGTCGGCGACGGCATCAACGACGCTCCCGTGCTCGCCAGGGCCGATGTCGGCATCGCGATGGGAGCCCTCGGCTCCGACGCCGCCATCGAGGCCGCCGACGTCGTCGTGATGGACGACAAGCCTTCGAGGATAGCCGAAGCCATCCTTCTTTCGAGGCGTACAATCCGCATTGCGCGCGAGAACATATGGTTCGCCATAGGGATAAAGGTACTGGTGCTCCTTCTTGCAGGGTTCGGCCTTGCGACGATGTGGATGGCGGTTTTCGCCGACGTCGGAGTGACGGTGCTAGCCGTCCTCAATTCGATGAGGACTCTTAGTAGTACTTCTTCTCCTCGCGGTGAAGGGCGATAAAGATAAAGATCAGGATCGTAAACGCCCAGAGTGAGGACCCTCCGTAGCTTAGCATCGGGAGAGGGATGCCGATGACCGGCATGATGCCGATGGTCATGCCGATATTGATGAAAAGGTGCATGAAGATGCACGAAGCCACGCAGTAGCCGTAGATCCTTGTGAATTTCTCCCGGCACTCTTCCGCATCTATGATGATGCGGGCTATCAGGAATACATAGAGCCCTATGACGGCAAGGCATCCTATGAAGCCCCACTCTTCGCCGATAGTGCAGAAGATGAAGTCCGTGGACTGCTCCGGGATGAAGCCGTAGGCAGTCTGGGTCCCCTTGAGAAATCCTTTTCCGAAGAAACCGCCGGAGCCGATGGCTATCATCGACTGGTTGACATTGTAGCCGACGCCCGTCGGGTCGTCCCTCATGCCGAGAAGGACCTCAATTCTCTGCCTCTGGTGCTCCTGGAGCACTTTCTCAAAGATAAACTGCGTCGAGAAGACGAGGGCAAGGCCGACTATGAAAGTGATGACGGAAGCTCCTCCGAAGACATTCTTTTCCCTGAATGCCCTGACGGCGAAGTGGGGGAGCGCCCCGAGGCAGACCGCTATCAGGAAATAGATGGGCTTAATCTTGAGAAGGAACGACCAGAAGACCCTGGGCTCGCGGCCCGGCAGGGTTACGGTGTAGGTGTCGGAGATTTTCTGGATTGACGCGGCGACGGAGTCGGTGATAAGCCCCCATATCCATGGGAAGAGCGACCCGACGAGTATGAAAATCCCGAGGAAGAGCAGCATCCTCCAGAAATGCTTTTCGCTGATGGCATTGCAGAAGGTGACGACTCCGATCAGTATCATTATGGACACATAGGGCGATGCCGTAAGAGTCGTGATGAAGATTATTATCGCAAGGCCGAGCAGCGAGAGGAACCATCCGGAGAAGCCCTCCCGGTAGAGGACGAAGATGAATCCCAGATAGACGAGGGCCGAGCCCGTCTCCCTCTCTCCGAGGATAATAAGCATCGGGATGGCCATTATAGCCGCCACTTTATAGAAATCCTTCATCCGCGTCATCGAGAAGTCGCTCCGGCTCATTACGGCAGCCAGCAGCAGCGACGTCGTGATTTTCGATACCTCCGCCGGCTGGAAACTCACCGGACCGAAGACGAACCACGACCGCGAGCCCTTAACCGCCGTCCCCAGGAAAATCACCGCTACCAGAAGTACTCCTACGATGATGTACAGGTGAGGCGCAAAGGCCTCCCAGATTCTGGGATTGACGAAAAAGATTATTATTCCGGCAAGTCCGTATGCCGAGAGCATCCACACGAACTGCTTCCCGCTGCGGAAATCGAAGTCGAAGATGGACGGCGGCTCCGAGGAACGTATGGAGGCATAGATGCTGAGCCATCCGATGAGAGTGAGGATCAGATAGGTCACTATCAGCGCCCAGTCAACGGACTGCTTGATGCTTCTTTCGTGGATGTTCCCTTTCATCTTCTCCTTATTCTTACACGGTTGAGAAGGTAGCTCGACTTCATGCGGGCCTCGAGGTCCTTCCTGTCTCCCCATGGAATCTCCCCGTTGAGGTATTTCTCGACCATCAGCGAGGCGATGGGCGCGGCGAAAGTCGCGCCGAAGCCTCCGTATTCAACATAGGCCGCAACCGCGATCTTCGGGTTGTCCATGGGGGCGAAGCACATGAAGACCGAGTTGTCCTCGCCGCGCGGGTTCTGCGCGGTGCCGGTCTTGCCGCAGATGTCGAGGCCGTCCACGTGGGCTATCCATGCCGTGCCTCCGGCGCCGGGAGCGCTGTTTACGGCTCTCCACATACCCTTTATGACCTTCGGGAACTGAGTCGTGTCCACCATCGTGTAGTGGCGTTCGTAGTACTTGGGGTCTATGTGGATGTCCTCGTATTCCTTGACGAGGTGGGGGATCTTGTACCAGCCCCTGTTGGCGATGGTAGCGCAGAAATTGGCCAGGTGGAGCGGCGTAACGGCGATTTCGCCCTGGCCGATGGAGAGGGAAATGACGGAATTGGAGTTCCAGCGGCCCTTGCCGTAGGCCTTGTTGTAGGTCTTTGCCGAGGGGATGTTGCCTCCGAGTTCGGAAGGGAAGTCGCTGCCGAGCTTCTTCCCGAAGCCGAAGCTGCCGACGTATCTGTTCCACATGTCCATCGACTCCTCGATGGAGGAGTATTTCTTGTTGTCTAGGATGTTTCGGAGGACATAGCAGTAGTAGGCGTTGCAGGACATCATGATCGACTCTTCCATGTCGATAGGCGACTTGTGGCTGTGGCAGGCGAGTTTGTGGTCGGCGGCGTACTGGTAGCCCCTGTAACAGGGGTGTGTCTCCGAAGGTGTCAGGACACCCTCCTGGAGGCCGATCAGAGCGTTCGCTATCTTGAAGCACGAGCCGGGAGGATAGTAGGCCTGCACCGCGCGGTTGAACATCGGCTTGTAAGGATTCGATGAAATCTCCTCATAGTGCTTGCCGATGTCCGCCAGCATGCTTACGTCGATGCCGGGGCTGGAGACTATGGCGAGAATCTCGCCGGTGGAAGGCTCCAGCGCGACGACCGCTCCGGCCTTGTTGCGCATGAGCATCTGGCCGTAGCGCTGCAGGTCCGCATCGATGGTCGTCATGATGTCGTGGCCGGGGGAGGCTTCCTTGTCCTCCGCACCGTCCTTGTAGGAACTCTCGATGCGGCCCCTGGCGTTGCGGATGTAGATGTGGTATCCCTTCTCGCCGCGGAGGTCCTTCTCGCGGGCCGCCTCTATGCCGGTCTTTCCGATATAGTCGCCGACGCTGTATTCGTCGGGGTGGGCCTTTATGTAGGCCGCGTCCACTTCGGAGACGTAGCCGAGCAGGTTTCCGCCGGCGTTGATGGGGTAGTCACGGATGCTTCGCACCTGCCCGTAGAAGCCGGGAAACTGGTATTTGACCTCGTCGAAACTCATATAGGTCTCCGCCGGGACCTGCTTGATCATTGCGACCGACTGGAAGCCTATCCTCCTCAGGTTGGCCTTGTATTCGGCCATTTTGTCGATGATGAGGCGCGGCTCCACGTTGAGGACGGAGGCGAGGGCGAGGGTGTCGAACTCGCCGACTTCCCTCGGGGTCACCATTATGTCATAGGCCACTTTGTTGCCTACGATGATCTTGCCGTTGCGGTCGTAGATGACGCCTCTCGTGGGGTAGATGATCTCCTTGACGATGGAGTTGGAGATGGAGTCGGCCTTGTACTTGCCGTTGATGATCTGGATATAGAAAATCTTGCCCAGAAGTATGGCGGCGGCCACTCCGAGTCCTATGAGAATCTTTATCTGACGGTCGTCCCTCATCAGCTCCTCCCTTCAGGGGAAAGCGCTTCTACAGCCACCAAGGAGACTATGAATCCCGTGATGAGCGAGCAGACAAAGCGCAGGAGATTGAACCAGAAGGGCCTTGTCCCGGCCCCGTCTGCGGTGATGTAGATGATGAGGAACAGGGCCTGGACGAAGAGTATGGCAAGGGCCACTTTGGTGAAGCCGTTGCGCCTCACCGAGAAATCCTCCTTGCGGGAGAACATCTCTTCTCCGAAGACGAGGGAGATGGTCGTGTTCCTCAAAAAAGCCACGGGTACCAGCGCCAGCGTGTTGAGTCCCAGCACCCCGTCGGCGAGCAGGTCCACGCTGATCCCGGTTGCGAATGCTATGAAGAGAGCGGCGTTGGTCGAGTAGCGGATGGGGATGGACAGCACCATCACCGGAAGGATTGTCAGTGTGATGAAATACGACAGGTGAAGGTAGTTCGTGATCAGTATCTGGATGACCGCGAGCAGGAAATACGCAAGGAAGAAATCGACTCTTTTCATTTGTCCTCGAGGGCCTCCAGCTCCCTTTGTGAAGTGTTGCTCACTACGGTCACGTAGCGGATGGTTGAAAAATCCTGGAACAGCCTGACCTTGATCTCATTGGTCGCTCCGTTGATGACTTTCGAGGCGCCTGCGGTCCCGAGGGGGATGTCCGGCGGGAAAATCGATGAGTAGCCGCTGGTATAGACGGTGTCGCCTTCCTGGTACTTGTACTGGAGGGGGATTTCACGCAGGATGGCCCTGCGGGATGACCTGCCGTCCCAGACGAGAGGCCCCACGGCGCCCTTGTCTCCGAGGCGTGCGCTGATGGAGATGTCTGGGTTCATGAAGGACAGGGCGTAGGAGTGGTGCTTCTCCACGGCGTCTATGATGCCTACGACGCCCTTGCCGGTCACTATGCCGCTGTTCTCAAGGACGCCGTCCTCGGAACCGCGGTTGATGATGATGTAGTTGTGCTGCCTGTTGCGGCTGATTTTCTCTATTTCCGCCGGGATGTAGGTGAAACCGCGCCCCTCCAGTATGCCGAGCTTCATCGTGTCCAGACGGGCGTCGTCCACGATGGCCTTGTAATAGGCAAGGTCTTCGCGGAGACTTCCGTTCTCGGCGGCGAGGTCGCGGTTGATCTTCCTCAGCTGGAAATAATACTTGACGCCTTCGGTGCCGCCCCAGAGGGTCCCCTGGATACGGTGCGCCCCGCGGGCTATCCAGTGGCGCTGCAGGGAGCCGTTCGAGGAAATCATATTCAGGGCGGCAATCTCCATAAGGATGAAGATTGCCGTGCTGATGAGAATGGGTATGAGCCTTCTCTGCCTGGGCATTAACGCATCAGGAACTGGTAGTTCTCGGTGTTCTTGAGGGCGATGCAGGTGCCGCGAGCCACGGCGCGGAGCGGATCCTCAGCCACGTGGAACTGGATGTTGACCTTGTCGGTCAGCCTCCTGGCGAGGCCCCTGAGGAGGGCGCCGCCGCCGGAGAGGAAGATACCGTTCTCCACGATGTCTGAGTAGAGCTCGGGGGGAGTCTGCTCAAGGACGTGGAGGATGGAACCCTCGATCCTGGCGATCGATTTGTCGAGGCAGTGGGCGATCTCCTGATAGTTGATCGTCGCGTCCACGGGGTGCGCCGTCATAAGGTTCGGACCCCTCACGAGGAACGGCTCCGGCTCTTCGTCGAGCTCCGGGATTACGGAGCCGACCGCTATCTTGATCTTCTCCGCGGTCGTCTCGCCGACCTTGATGTTGTGCTGCTGGCGGAGGTAGTTCTGGATGTCGGAGGTGAATACGTCGCCGGCGACACGGATGCTGTCCTGCTGGACGATGCCGCCGAGGGAGATGACTGCGATCTCCGTCGTGCCGCCTCCGATGTCGACCACCATGTTCCCTCTCGGCGCTTCGACGTCGAGTCCGATACCAAGGGCTGCGGCCATCGGCTCGTAGATGAGGAAGACGTCGCGGCCTCCGGCGTGCTCGGTCGAGTCACGGACGGCCCTCAGCTCCACCTCGGTCGAGCCGGAGGGGACTCCGACGACAACCTTGAGGTTCGGAGGGAAGATGCTCTTGTGCTTGGAATTGACCTGGCGGATGAATTCACGTATCATCATCTCGGCCGCCTGGAAGTCGGCGATGACGCCGTCGCGGAGCGGACGGACGGTCCTGATGCCGGGGTTTGTCTTCTCGTGCATCAGTTTGGCTTTCTGGCCGATGGCCTTGAAGTTGCCGTTGTTGTCCATCGCGACGATACTGGGTTCGTCGAGGGCGATTTCGTCATTTTTGAAGATGACGGTGTTGGCGGTTCCAAGGTCGATGGCGAGCTCTTGTGTAAGGAATGAGAATGCCATATTTTTCTATAAAAATTCGTTACGGGCGATAATCCTTCAAAGATAGCAATTTTTTCCGTATCTTCGCAAATTGGATTATTAAAACGAAGTATTGTGGTCTGAAGACCGTCTGCGCCCACGCAGTCGTGAGTGGGAGGGGCCCAAAGCCTGGCTTTGGGAGGGATAGGCCGAAGGCCGTAGTCTGAAGACCACAATACTTCGTTTTAATTTCGACGAGAATAGCTTATGGACAGAAAATTATATTTGGTCGCGGTAGCCGGGGGGAGCGGAGTGAGGATGGGGTCGGCGACGCCGAAGCAGTTTTTGCCGCTGAAGGGAAAGGCGGTGCTGGAGAGGACGATAGCGCGCTTCGTCGAGGCTTTCCCGGATATCTCCGTCGTCACCGTCCTGCCCCGTGAGCACATGGGCTCGTGGGACGCCTACTGTACGGCACGCGGCTTTTCCGTACGCCAGACAATGGTGCCAGGCGGGATCACGCGGTTCCACTCCGTGAGGGCGGCCCTCGCCAAGGTCCCGGACGGAGCCATAGTCGCAATTCACGACGGCGTGAGGCCGCTTGTCAGCGCCGGCCTTCTCCGCAGGATGGCCGAAAGGATGGCCTCCGTGCGCGCCCTCATACCGGTAGTCCCTGTCACTGACACTCTCAAGATCCTCGACGGCTCTCTTCCGGAGGGCCTTTCGACCGCTTCGGACCCGGACCCTGTCCGCAGCCGCTACTACGCCGCCCAGACGCCCCAGATGTTCCTTTCCGAGGAGATAAAGGCGGCCTATGACGGCCCCTTCGACCCTTCGTTCACCGACGATGCCTCCGTCGCCAGGAGAAAAGAAATACCGCTCTCCTACATCGAAGGAGAACGGTTCAATCTCAAAATCACCACCCCGGAGGACCTTGTCCTTGCGGAGGCTGTGCTCGGCTACCTGATGCCCGAGTAGGTCGTACTCTTGAAATCCTTGACCCAGACCTGACGCTCGATGGCCTCGTCGAGCGAGATCATCGTCTCCGTGGACTGGATGTAGGGGATTTTCTGGATGGTGTTCAGAAGGACCTCCATAAGGTGGTCGTTGTCAAGGCAATAAACCTTGGCAAGGATGCCGTATTTTCCCGTCACATAGTGGCACTCGACAATCTCCGGTATCTTCTTCAGATAAGCGATGACCTCGGGATACTTGTTGGCTTCCGAGAGCTGTATGGAGATGAAGGCGCAGACGGTGAGACCGAGAGCCTGGGGCTTGACGAGAAGCCGGCTTCCGGTGATGACCCCGGCCGCTTCCAGGCGCTTGACCCTCTGGTGGATAGCGGCGCCGGAGACGTTGCACTCGCGGGCTATCTCAAGGAAGGGCATCCTCGCGTTCTTGACGAGGGAAGAAAGGATTTTCTGATCGATTGCATCGATGTGGTAGGTTGGCGCTGCCATATTGTCTTATTTTGCAGATTTCTTTTTTGCTGTAGAGGCGCCGGAGGCTATGATCTTCCGGCACTCCTCGTCGGTGAGGGATTCCGCACTCTTGCCGCGCGGGATGCGGTAGTTGGCGCCGCCGGCCTTGATGTAAGGGCCGTAGGGACCCTGGATGATGCTATATCCTTCGGCTTCCCTTATGACGCCCTTCTTGCCGCTCTTCTCGGCAGAAATGAGTTCGGCGCACTCTTCAAGCGTGATTTTAAGCGGATCTTTCCCCCGGGGGACTGAGATATTGCTCTCTCCGAAACGGATGTAGGGCCCGAAACGCCCTTTGGTCACGACGACATCGACTCCGTCAATGGCGCCGACCGTCCTCGGCAGGTCGAAAAGCTTGAGGGCCTGCTCTACCGTGATAGTGTCGATAAGAACTCCCTTGGGGAGCGAAGCGAACTGCTTCCTGTCGCCGTCGCCTTTCTGGACGAAGGCGCCGAAGCGGCCGAATTTGGCCACGAGAGGCTCACCGGTCGCAGGGTCGTTGCCTATGAATTTTTCGACCTTGCTGAATTTGCCGTCGCCGAGCACCTCGCCGACTCTTGCGTGGAACGGTGTGTAGAATCCGGAGATGGTCTTCTCCCATGAGGCCTTGCCTTCGGCGATGCGGTCGAAGTCCTCTTCGACCCTCGCAGTGAAGTCGTAGTCAACAATGCCTGGGAACTCGCTCACGAGGAAGTCCGACACGATGATGCCGATGTCCTGAGGCATGAGTTTGCGCTTCTCGGCACCGACGGTCTCCGCCTTTTTGGAAGCCGTGATCTTGTCGCCCGTGAGGGTGAGGTTCTCGACTGGGATCTTTACTCCTTCCTTGTCTCCTTCGATGATGTATCCCCTTCCGGATGAAAGGGTGGGGACTATGGTGCCCCATGTTGAAGGACGACCGATTTCGAGCTCTTCGAGTTTCTTCGTGAGGGTCCCCTGGGAGTAGCGCTGGGGAGGGACGGTGAACTTGCACTCCGCGGTAATGGAACGGGCGTTCATCACGTCTCCCTTCTTCACCGCCGGGAGGATTGCGCCTCCCTCTTCGGAGTCGGCCTCATCGCCGCCGTAAAGGGACATGAACCCGTCGAAAAGGATCTCGACGGCCTGTGCGGAGAAGGTCTCGGGCCTTCTCGAAGAGGAGATGCGGACGAGAGTGTTGAGTACCCTCGCATCCGCCATCTGGCTCGCGACGGTGCGCTTCCAGATGAGGCTGTAGAGCCTTTTTTCAAGTGTTGTTCCCTCTATTTCGGCCCTGGAGATATATGTCGGGCGGATGGCCTCGTGGGCTTCCTGCGCGCCGCGCACCTTCGTCTTGTACTGGCGCGGCTTCGAATAGGCGGCGCCCCAGTTGTCGGCGATGTATTTTGCCGTGGTGTTTATGGCGAGGGAGGAAAGGGTCGTGGAGTCGGTCCTCATGTAGGTGATAAGACCCCTTTCATAAAGGGACTGGGCCACTCTCATCGTCTGGTTCACGGGGAAATGGAGCCTTCTCGACGCCTCCTGCTGGAGCGTAGAGGTCGTGAACGGCGCGGCCGGGTGCCGGAAGGCTTCCTTTTTCTCCACGCCGTCAACTTTGTAGGATGCACCTATGCTGTCTTCGAGGAATTTCTTCGCTTCGTCCTCGCCGGCAAAGCGGCTGTCGAGGACGGCCTTGAGCTTTGTCGCGGCCGGGGTGCCCTCCGGGTGGAAGGTCCCTTCCACGCGGTAGAACGGCTCGCTCTTGAAGGCCATTATCTCCTTTTCCTTGTCCACGATCAGGCGGAGCGCGACGCTCTGGACCCTTCCGGCCGAAAGCTTCGGCTGGATCTTGCGCCAGAGGACGGGGGAGAGTTCGAAGCCGACGAGACGGTCGAGGACCCGGCGGGCCTGCTGCGCATCGACGAGATTCATGTCGATGTCGCGGGGGTTCGCCAGCGCCTCGAGAACGGCGGGCCTGGTAATCTCGTGATATGTGATGCGGCGGGTCCTCGCGGGGTCGAGGCCGAGGGTCACGGCAAGGTGCCATGCGATGGCTTCTCCCTCGCGGTCGGGATCGGACGCGAGATAGACGGTCGGGGCCTTCGAGGCGAGAGCCTTGAGCTCCGCGACTACCCTTTTCTTGTCCGCGGGAATTTCGTATTCGGGGGCGAATCCGTGCTCTATATCGACAGAAAGCCTCTTCTCGCTGAGGTCACGGATGTGACCGCGCGAAGAGACCACTTTGTATTTCTCCTTCTCCTTTTTCAGAAATGCGTCGATTTCCCTCGCTTTGGTGGGGGACTCGACGATTATGAGATTTTCCTCCATAGACAAAACTTTTGTGCAAAGTAAATCACAATCGGGGCAATTTTCCAAATTTTAATGCTATTTTTGTAGTTCGAGTCAGCCGCTGCGGAGGACTTGAATGAAATTCAAAAAAATATGACTGAAGATATCAGAAAAAAGATAGTAAAGTGGTTTTGGATACTGCTGACGGTTCCGATTGCGATGCTCATACTTTTGCTCGTCGCCGTGTGGGCCTTCGCGGACATCCCGACAATGGAGAGTCTCCAGAACCCCGACAGCAAGCTCGCCACCCAGGTCATCGCCGACGGCGGGGAGATCCTTACCACTTATCATATAGAGAACAGGACCTTCGTCAGCTACGACGAGCTTCCTGAGAACCTCGTCCAGGCCGCCGTCGCGACGGAGGACGAGCGTTTCTACCGCCACTCCGGCATCGACTTCAAGAGCCTCGGCCGCGTCCTTTTCAAGACCATCCTCATGTCGCGCTCCTCCCAGGGAGGCGGCTCGACCATAACCCAGCAGCTTGCAAAGACTCTCTATCCCCGCGCCGACGTCCACTCGAAGATCCCGGGCTGGTCCAAGGTCAAGATGGTCTGGATCAAGCTCAAGGAGTGGATAACCGCAATCAAGATCGAGCGCAACTACACCAAGGAGGAGATCATCGACATGTATCTCAACGCCGTATTCTTCGGCAGCAACTCCTACGGCATCCACTCGGCCGCCGCCCAGTTCTTCGACAAGAAGCCTATGGACCTCAAGACCGAGGAAAGCGCCGTCCTCGTCGGCATGATCAACAAGCCGACCCGCTATAACCCCAACATCAACCCCGACAAAGCCCTCGAGCGGCGCAACTTCATCCTCCGCCAGATGGTCCGCAACGGTTACCTGACCCGCGTCCAGTGCGACTCCATCCAGGCCATTCCCATCAAGACCTACGCCCGCAACGTGGACCGCACGACCGGCGTCGGCCCGTATTTCCGCGACATGCTCCGCCGCACCCTCTATGCTGAAAAGCCGAAGCCGTCGGATTACCCGACCCGCTTCGACTATGTCGCCGACTCCCTCCGCTGGGAGGAGGACCCCGTCTTCGGCTGGGTCGTCAAGAACCCGCGCAACGACGGGACCCTATGGGACCTCGACAAGGACGGTCTCCGCATCTACACGACGATTAATATCAAGATGCAGAAATACGCCGAGGAAGCCGTCGTAGAGCACCTCAGCAAAGACCTCCAGAAGCAGTTCAACAAGGAGGTTCGCTACCGCAAGGATTTCCCGTTCTCCAACGGCACAGACAAGAAAGCGATCAAGGTCGCCATGGCCCAGGCCCGCAAGTGGAGCGACAGGACAAGGATGATGAAGGCCGCCGGCAAGTCCGACTCCGAGATCGAAAGGAGTTTCTCCAAGCCCGTCGAGATGAGGGTGTTCACCTGGGACAAGCCCGGATACATCGACACCGTCATGACCCCGGACGACTCCATCCGCTACTACAAGTCCTTCCTCCGTGCCGCCTTTATGGCCATCGAGCCCGGCACTGGACGCATCAAGGCCTATGTCGGCGGTCCCAACTACCGCTACTTCAAATACGACAACGTCTCGCAGGGCCGCCGTCAGGTGGGTTCGACCGTCAAGCCGTATCTCTACACCCTTGCGATGGAGTCCGGCATGACCCCGTGCGACCCGGTCGAGAACGTGCCGGTCGTCATCGTCCTTCCCAACGACAAGACCTGGAGCCCCAAGGACCCCCACGCCGACGGCAAGATGGTCAACCTCCGCTGGGGTCTCGCATGCAGTTCCAACTCCGTGGCGGCTTACCTCATGCAGCAGCTCGGCCCCGACGCCATGGTCCGCCAGATGCACAAAATGGGCATCACGAGCTATGTGGACCCTGTCGTCTCGCTCTGCGTCGGTTCGGCGGACCTTTCCGTCTTTGAGATGGTCTCCGCCTACAACACCTTCCCTTCCGGCGGCGTCTATACATACCCGATGTTCGTTACCCGCATCGAAGACAGCGAGGGCAACGTCCTTTCGCGCTTCTCCCAGCGCAAGAGGGCTGCCGTCGACACTAAGGCCAACGGCCAGATGGTCAGCATGATGAGGGGCGTCGTCGACGGAGGTACAGGCGGCCGTCTCCGCGGCAAATACGGCCTCAAGGGCCAGATCGCGGGCAAGACCGGCACCACCAACGACAACTCCGATGGCTGGTTCATCGGCTACACGCCTAGAATCACGGCCGGCGTCTGGGTCGGCGCCGAGGACCGCTATGTCCACTTTACATCCACGGCTCTCGGCCAGGGAGCCAACATGGCCCTGCCGATCTGGGGTCTCTGGATGAAGAAAGTCCTCGCGGACGGCACCCTCGGGATCTCCGCGGACGACACCTTCGACTTCCCGGAGGGCGGCTGCTCCGGCTTCGACGCCGCCGAATACAACAAGAACTTAGAGGAATATTATTTCGACTGATATGGTAAAGAAAATTGCGGTTATATACGGCAGCGACACCTCCGAATGGGAGGTTTCCTGCAGGAGCGGAGAGTTCGTGTCCTCCCGTATAGACGAGTACAAATACGACGTCTATGAGGTTTTCGCCCGCTTCGGAAAGTGGGAGCTCGTCGCGATGCGTCCGAGCAACTCGATGCGGGTCCCGTTCCCGGAGGGCTCCAGGCCCGAGGTGGACAAGACCGATTTTTCGGTGACCGTGTTCGGCGAGAAGGTCAAATTCGACTACGCCTACATCATGCAGCACGGCGCACCGGGAGAGACCGGCCTCCTGCAGGGATACCTTGAGATGATAGGCGTCCCCTTCTCCACCGGCAGCGCCTTCGTCACCGCCGTCGCTTTCGACAAATACTCCTGCAAGAGCTACCTTCGCGGAAACGGCGTCGTCAAGCTTGCCGACGACGTGTTCATCCGCAAGGGCGACGACATCGGAGCCTTCTCCGACCGCGTCGAAAAGGAGCTCGGTTTTCCCGTGTTCGTCAAGCCGACAGGCGGCGGATCCAGCTTCGGCATTACCAAGGTCGACCGCAAGGAAGACATCCCGGCCGCCGTTCGCTATGCCTTCACTGAGGGCGAGACGGTAATCGCCGAGAAGGGCGTCGTCGGACGTGAGCTGACCTGCGCCGTCTATAAGGACGCCGAGGGGCCCAAGGCTCTTCCGTGCATCGAAATCAAGACTTTCAACGAGTGGTTTGACTACGAGGCCAAGTACAACGGCCGCAGCGAAGAGGTCTGCCCCGCCGAGATTCCGGACTCCCTGCGTGACGAACTCCAGAAGACATCCATCGCCATATACACGACCCTTGGCTGTGCGGGTGTCGTCCGTTTCGACTACATAAGTGCCGAGGACGGACTCTATTTCCTCGAGGCCAACCTCATCCCCGGCATGACCAACGCTTCTCTCGTCCCCAAGATGGTCCGTGCCGCCGGCATTGATTTAACCTCCTTCCTCTCGACCGTAATCGAAAACAGCTGATGCTTCTCACCGAGTTCCTGTCCTCCGGGATTGCATCCCTCGAGGCCTTGTATCCCACTGCGGAGGCAAGGTCCATCATGCTGATGCTCTGCGGACACCTCCTCGGTACAAAAAGCTACACCCACATCCTCGAGCCCTCCACGGCCATAGACAACAGAAAACTCCCCGTCCTCCAGGAGTCTCTCGACCGCCTGGTCAAGGGCGAGCCCATCCAGTATGTAATAGGCCTCACCGAGTTCTGCGGCTTCACATTCAAGGTCAACAAGGACGTCCTCATCCCCAGGCCGGAGACGGAGCTCCTCTGCCGTGAAGCCATAAAGATTATTTCGCGGAAAAAAAGGATGAGGGGAGCTTATGGCAAGGGCGCCGGCCCTGTACGTGTCCTCGACCTTTGCACCGGCAGCGGAAACATCGCCTGGACAGTCGCCCTCTCCGTCCCTGGAGCGGTCGTCGTCGGCGTGGATGTTTCCCGGGAAGCCCTTGCAGTGGCCTCCGGGCAGGATTTCGCCAGGGAGCTGAAGGACACTGAGGCTCTCGCCCCGTCTTTCATCCAGGCGGACATCCTCGGCGACGTCCCCGCCGGCCTCGGCAAATTCGATGTCATCCTGTCAAATCCTCCATATATCATGGAGTCCGAAAAGCGGCTTCTCAGAAGAAATGTCCTCGAATACGAGCCCTCCATAGCCCTTTTTGTCCCGGATGAAGATCCCCTCGTCTACTACAGGGCCGTCGCGGCCTGGTCGTCGGATCTGATGGCTCCGGACGCGAAGTGTCTCACCGAGATCAACGAGTGTCTCGGCCCCGAGACAAGGAAGGTTTTCACCTCCGCCGGTTTCACGGACAGTGAGATAATCCGCGACTTCTATGACCGTAACCGCTTTATCTTTTACGCACCGTAGCCTGGTTTTTGCGACGAACTTTTTTGTTTTGCGCAATTAAAAGCCTCGAAAGAAGACCCTACGGGGCCTTTTTTCTTTTTTATCCGTTTCCCTTTTGCTTACACGGCTCGCTTTGGCTCTCTTTGCAAAAAAAAAGAGCTATGAAAAAGTTATTGATTCCGGCCCTTGCGGCCTTCGTTACTGCAGCGAGCCTCGCCTCCTGCGAAAGAGTTGACACAGGCGATTCTTCGGTCCCTCCTTCCGAGAGGGGAGCCATAGTACTTGAAGAAGTCGCAGAGATTTTCGCATCCATCCCCATCGGCCCGGAGCAGATGGCTGAAGTCCGCGACGCCGTCTCGTCCTCCACTGAGAACGGTTATGACGAGGAGTATACGATGCAGTCCCTTCTCGAGAGCCCAGGGACGGGAGTGGGGGAGACCAAGGCTCCCGTGAAGGAATACGGTACACCGCTCCGCGATCTTCTCCGCGCTGCGGTAGAGGACCGCTTCGCAACCCGCTCCGGCAGTTCTGCGACCCGCTCCGGCGCCCCGGCCGATGCGGCTGAGTATATCGAGGCCCTCGCCTCCTCGGACGTGCAAATCTACTGGCCATATTCGGAGTTATGGTCCGGCTCGGGGTCGCCCGTTATTACGTATGACCCGCGCGACAACTCGGAGACCAATGTCGGCTATGAGATGTCGCCGGACGGCTCGGTCCGCGAGATTGTCGTCGATGAGAGGACGGCGATGGAGCGTCCCGTCTGGGTGGTCAACTACAACGACGACTCGGCCTTCACTTCGCTGGAACTCCTCCGGCGTCAGGATCCCGACTGGGGCCAGGGCGGCGGCGAGATCATCGTCCACTCCCCGGGGACGAAGGCTTCTTCCACTCCGGAAGCCACCAAGACCCTTATTCTCCGTTCCTTCAAAATGGGACGCAACTACGACACCTGGTTCGCCGGAGCGTCCGAATTTTTCGTCAAGTGCGGTTCGGTGAGCGGTTTCAAGGCAACGACCGAGGCCGAGATGCTGCTCTACAACCCGACGGTGACCGACTTCATGATCGTGGTCAAGCGCAACCAGAAAGGGAAAGAAATCCCCTTCAACGCCGTTCTTATCTCCGAGTGGACTTCCCAGCTCAGCTCCTGTGCCTTCATCATAACGGAGGATGACGGAGGCACCCAGGAAAAATGGAAATGCTCCTCGGTCGTCAAACTCAACTCCAAGTCGTACGGAATCGAGATAGACATCCCCGTCAACTCCCGCGACGACATAGTCTGGCGCGGCCAGCTCACCCGTTCCTATGTGGAAAAATACTCCGGCGAGACCGGCCACTTCGGCGACGTTGAACTGGTCCTTGAACTTATATAAAATTGTGTAATAATAGAAAAATAGTTACTTTTGCATGACTAAGAAAGTTAAGGAAGTAATACTCCTGTTGGAAATCAACGGCTGGAGGCAAGTGAGAATGAAGGGAGATCACCGGGTTTTCAAGAAAATAGGAGAGATTTATAATATCTGTGTGTCGGGGAAGGAGAGTAGGGAATTGGCCGAAGGAACATATCTGTCAATTTTGAGGAAGGCTAATCTTAAATAGGATAAAATGGAAGTTTTACACGCAATCATTGAAAAGGCAGAGCACAACTATAGTGCTTATGTCGAAGAAGTTGATGGAGTCGGTGGAATAGGCGACACGATCGAGGATGTAAAGAAAAGTCTGGAAGAAGGTTTGGTTGTATTGAAAGAAGCTTGTATTGATTTTGGCGATCCTGTTCCGGAGCCGCTTCAGGAGGAGTATCGTATAGTTTTCCGCCTGGACGCCAAGTCTTTTCTTCAGATGTACTGTAAGATATTTACGAAGTCTGCTCTGGAGCGCATGACCGGCATAAACCAGAAGCAGCTCTGGCACTATGCCAAAGGCCTTTCCAAACCCCGCCCTGCCCAGCTGCAGAAAATAGAACGAGCCCTTCATCAACTTGGCGAGGAACTTCTCTCGATCGAGTTGTAGGCGGATGGATCCCGCATCCCCGGCCTGAAGGTCGTGGACTGGATAGGGGAGTAGCGCCACACTGTCAGAAGAATTGACTATCTTTGCGAAAACAGCGTTTGTCATGAGGTATTTTCTTAGAGCAGTCAAGTATTTTATCGGGGTTTGCATCCTGTTCAGTCTTATTATTGCAGGGTTGATGCTGGTGGGGGCGGTGTCGACGGACATCAATGTCCTTTTCAGGGCCGGGTGGAAGTCGGTCGGGCTGATCGCCCTTATGTTTCTCGGAGTGTCCGCCGTGTACCCGAAGTTCGGTTATGCCAAAAGGATGGCGTCCGTCCCCGGGGAGGATGCGGAACTCCGGCCTGGAGTGAAGGCATTTTTTGCAGAAAGAGGATATAAGCTCGAAAGCGAGACTCCGGAGGCGATGACCTTCCGTTCCGGCTCCGCCTGGCACCGCATCGTAACTTTCGGCGAGGACAGGATCACCGTGACGCCGGAATTCGGCGGCTACGGCGTCGAGGGCCTAGGCCGCGACATCGTCCGCATCATCAGCGGACTGGAGTTCAAACTCAGGTCTAAGGAAGATTGATCCTTTCGGCCGCGGCGCAGAGGGCATCGTAGAATTCCTCTCCGAAAGTCTCCGTAAGCGGCTCTTTCAGGAACTGATAGACTCTCACGCCCTCCCGGCGCCCTTTTTCAAAGGCGTCGCGGCAGATGTTCCATCTGTGGAGGTTAAGGCCTATGGTGCCTTCACCAAGTTTGAACACCCTTATCGGATACAGGCTGCAGGAGACAGGCTTGCGGAAACGGCATTTGCCACTGAGAAAACATCTTTCGATGGCGCAGAGACAGTTGTCTCCTTCGAACATGGTGTAGGCGCACTCCTCCGTCCCGGGGACGACCGGGGTCACAAGGTCGCCGTCGCGGTCCACCTCGAAGAAGCCTTTTTCATCGACGGTCCGCCGGCCCTTTTCGCTCATGAGGGGCGAAAAGGCGTCGTAGGCGGCTTCAATCGGCTCAAGTTCTTCCTCTTTCAAAGGGGCGCCGCTGTCTCCGGCGATGCAGCACTTGCCTTTGCAGACCGGATAGTCACAGCTGAAATACTCGGTGATGACATCTCCGTTCACGTATATATCCCCTATCTGCACTATGGTCGAGTAGTCCATCATAGTTCGGAGATTTTACCGGAAGAAGCTGCGAAGAACATAAATCGCATGCTTTCCGCAGTGATGCCCTTGATGCTTTCCTGCCGCGTCGAGACAAAATCTTTCGAAGATATGTACCGGAGGTTGATTAGCTCGCGCCAGGCCTCATTGCCGAGAAGCGCGACATTGATTTTGCCCCTTACCATTATTTTATATAGTCCGGCGTCCTTTTTCGATACCGGGGTCGCGGCGAGGGAGAATATGGCTTTTTTTACGGCATCCTTGATATCGCCGGAAGCGGCCGTGGCGGGCATTCCGTCGGGGGATGCCTTGCCGAGGGTCACGACAAAGTGGATCCTCTCCTCCGGATAGGTCTCGGCATAGGGCGTCACGTCGGCATAGTAGCCGAGCGGCGCCACCCTGCCTACGATTTCCTTCCTCAG
Source organism: uncultured Bacteroidia bacterium (assembly GCA_902791945.1). GTDB lineage: Bacteria > Bacteroidota > Bacteroidia > Bacteroidales > UBA932 > Cryptobacteroides. Next base: position 6,785 of record CADAXR010000018.1, on the reverse strand, counting down.
CGCTTCCGCCGCGGCGTACATCGTGTAGAAAGAAGACGAGGAGACGTGATAGGGGAAGGTTATGACTAAACCCTCTCCTTCACCCGGGAAGTCCGGCATCATCCGTTCTCCGGCAGAAGAGCGGCGGAGAACTCTCGTTTTGTCCGACCTGAATGCACCGACGGTCTCGGTGAGGACCTTCCTCACATAATTCTCGTCAAGGTCTCCGACAAGGGTGAGCACGGCGCCGTTGACATTTGAAAAACGCGATTCCAGGAACTTTACCCCACGGTCGAATGCTTCCTCATCCACCCCGGAACAGGCGAGATAGTAGTTTTTTACGCTGGCCGGAATCTCCCTCTCCGCGGTCATTCCCGCGAGGGCGCCCATGAAAAGAGGGAAACTCGACGATGGCGCGCTGCCCTCGATCCGGAGCTCCGACGAATAGATTTTAATGGACGCGTCAATGCCGCAGGCGCGGAGCATACTGAAGAAATCGTAACCCGTAAGCCCGCCTGCGGGCGCGAGGCGGAATATTTCATCATAGCGCAGGGTCTCGCCGGGCTTCAACCCCTCGATCGACTGGTAACCACCCGGGAAGGACAGGCTGTAGCTGAAACTGTTGAACACCTCGCGCCTTGACATCAGGACCGCTTTCAGGCCGTTCGCGAACGTCCAGGAAGGTCCTCCGCCGATCGGGTCTCTCCTGGCCTCCTTGATTTTCACCTTCGGAGGACTGACCATGATGCCGAGGGTGTCGTCCCTGCGCCATGAATACTCAGTGTCCGGAGACGTGAAATAGCCCACGAGGTAGGCCAGGTTATAGTCGAAGAGCGGGCCGTCGTCCTCCACTGCGCCGGAAGGGGTGACATATCTTATATGTGCACCCTTCTTCTGGTCCAGCAGGGCGGCGGAAATGTTGTTGAAAAGGGCCAGCTGGGCCGAATCGGAAACATACTTTCTCGCGAAAAGGATGCCCTCCTCCTCAGGCGGAGCGAGCGATGCACCGTACAGGTACGACGCAATGCACCTCTCCGTCTTCAGGGGGTTGCGGCCAAGGGCGTTTATCTCTTTTTCAAGCACCTGTCTTGTGTTCAGGAACTCGACGGGAGTGGCTCCCTGGCTTTCCAGCGTGCCGAAAACGCGGCCGAGAGCACCGAGGGCCTCTTCAAGATAGAGGCTGTCGGTCCTGACGGTGAAGGTGTGGAGTTCGTCTCCGTCGCCGGAAGCGCTGTCGGTGTACCGGTAGTCTATCGATTTGAACGGAATCTTCCTGTTACGTAGATCCCTCTCTACGCGGCGGCGCACTATCAGGGAGAATTCCCTGGAGAAAATGTTCATCACGAGAGGCTGGGCCGTGTTCATAAACCTTCGCCGCGTCCTCGGCGCCTCATAGGTCACGCTGACGGAACTTTCGGGGCCGGCTTCCGAGAGAAAGGACGGGACGGCTGAAGGCTCCCAGACATAGTTGAATGCGGGCGCTTTGGCGTAAAGCGGCCTCACTATAAGCGACAGGAGGGCCATCCTTTCCTTTATTGATTTAGGATCGATGTCTCCTGAAATTACGATTGCGGGGGGAGCGTCGGAAGAGGAGATTATGCCGAATGCCGCCAGCAGGGCGGAATCGGCCACTTCCTTCTTTCCGACAGGGACACGGTCGAAGCGATAGACGGTCGAACCGCCGTTGTCCGTGAAATAGCCCTCGGGGCGGGGGCCGACGCCGTTGCGCTCGAAAAAGCGCAGCGGAGAGAAGGTTCCTTTCCCGGGCGAAGTGAGCCTCACGGCGCTCTCGTCGGAGACCGGTTCACCCCTCAGTATGACCGCCATATCGGCAAATCCGACACGGGCGGTATCGACCGCCAGATAGTACGAAATGCCGTTTTTGAGCTCGCCGACAGTGATGGTCGAATCGGCCTGAAGGGGCAGCAAATTTTGCGCTGGCACTATTCTTGAAATACCAACCAGCGCAATAATTGACAATATGAGCCTCTTCAGGAGCATAATTTATCTGAAAGTGGTGCAAATTTAACGATAATTATTGCTATTTTTGCAAAATACGTGCTTGAGATTAAAGTAAAATGACTACTATGAAAAAAATTATGATCGCACTTGCGGCCCTCTTCTGCGCCGCATCACTTGCTTCCGCACAGGACATGGCGGTTGCGACTGAAACCTACAACAACGGAGCAATGGCTCTTCAGGGAGGCGACAAGGTGGTCGCCCTCAACTACTTCAAAGAGGCGCTCGCACTCGGCGAAGCCTGTGGCGAAGAGGGCGCGGAGCTCGTAAGCAACTGCAAGAACGCAATCCCCGGCGTCATACTCAACATAGCAAAGGGTCAGATCAACGACGGTGCCTACGACGAGGCCATCGCCACTCTTGCCGAGGCCGCAGCCAAGGCTAAGGAGTACGGAGTTGAAGGAATCCCGGCTGAAGCCGCGGAGCTCACGACCAACGCTTATCTCCGCAAAGGCACCAGCCTCCTCAAGGCAAAGGATATGGAAGGCGCAGCGGCCGCCCTCAAGGAGGTCGTCGCAGCCGACGCTTCCAACGGCGGCGCATACATGATGCTCGGACAGGCCCTCATGGGCAGCGGCAAGAGCGATGAGGCAATCGAAGCCTTCAAGTCCGCCGCAGCCAACGGCAAGGAGGAGCAGGCCAAAAAGATGCTCGGCAACCTTTACCTCAAGCAGGGCCAGGCCCTTCTCAAGGGAGGCAAGAACGCCGAGGCCGTCGAGGCGTTCACAACCGCCAACTCCTACGTCGAGAACCCTGTTTCTTACAAGCTCATCGCCAGCGCTTACACCAAGCTGAACAAGACCTCGGCCGCGCTCGACGCCTACAAGAAGTACCTCGAACTCAACCCTGACGCAAAGGACGCCGCCGGCGTGAAGCTCACGATTGCCGCGACCGCCCAGAAGGCCGGCAACAAAGCTACGAAATAAATGACTCCGCTTGAGATTCTCGCTCCGGCGAGGGACGCTGAAATCGGCATCGCAGCTGTTCGTTGCGGTGCCGATGCAGTGTATATCGCAGGACCGAAGTTCGGTGCGCGATATGCGGCCGGGAACGACTTTGCCGATATAGAAAGGCTGTGCTCGTACGCCCACCGCTTCGCCTCTCCACGCATCGACCCAGTGCGCGATAAGGACGCCGGAAAGGGCGGCGCTCCTCGAGCGCCTGGGATTCACGAGGCTCATACTCGAGCGGCAGCTCTCCCTGGACGAAGTAAGGGAGATCCGGGCTGCCACCGCGGCGGAGCTTGAATTCTTCGTCCACGGCGCGCTATGCGTGTCTTACAGCGGCAACTGTTACCTCTCGGAGAACATCGCCGGCCGTAGTGCAAACCGCGGAGAGTGCATCCAGGCCTGCCGTTCGCTCTACGATCTCATGGATGCCTCTGGCAAGGTGCTCGTCAAAAACAAAGCCCTTCTCTCGCTGAAGGATTACAACCTTCTCCACAGGATGGAGGACCTTGCGGAAGCTGGCGTCTGCTCCTTCAAGATTGAAGGAAGGCTCAAGAGCATTTCGTATGTCAAGAATATAGTGAGGCAGTACTCCATTGCCCTCGACTCCCTCATTGAAAAATACCCCGAGAAATACTGCAGGGCTTCGTACGGCAAGGTTTACGGCGGTTTCACCCCGGCCCCGGACAAGACTTTCAACAGGGGTTATACCCCGCTTTTCATAGACGGCAGGAAGGACAGGTGGTCATCGATGGACGCTCCGACCTCCCTTGGTGAAAAGGTCGGCAAGGTAGCCCACGTCCAGAAAACCCGCGAATATATGACCATCTCACTCCGGGACATCCCCGGAGAGATGCGTCTGGAGAACGGCGACGGCTTTGCCTTTGTCGGTGCCGACGGCGCCGTGACCGGCTTCAGGGGCGATATATGCCGTGGAAAAGAGATTGTCTGCAAAAGGATTGAAGGGCTTTCCCAGGGGATGACCCTTTGGCGCAACACGAGCATCGCCTTCGAGCGCGAGCTCGAGAAGAATATGCCCGAGAGGCTCATCGACGCCACCGTCGACGTCTCAGTCGGAGCTGAATCCGTCGTCTTCACGGCCGTCTCCGAGGATGGCCGCAAGGTATCAGTCACTGAAGACATTTCCTCCGCCGAAAAAGCTCAGAACAAGGAGCGTATGCTCGCCATGACAGAAGGTCAGCTGTCTAAAAAATCCGGAGATTATATCTTCAGGGTGGGCCGCATCGACACTCAGGAAGCCCTCCCGATTCTCAGCGCCTCCTTCCTCAACGGCGTCCGCCGGACTCTCGCGGAGAAACTCGCCGCCCTCCGTTCAGACCTCTCCACGCGGCCATCTGGCCTTGGTCGGGATGACAAGGTCGCTGTCCGGCCGGAAGCAACATACCTCGACAACCTCTCCAACTCCCTGAGCCGCTCGCTTTACGAGCGCACGGAGGACGCCTACGAACTTACCCACCGCAAAGGCGCGGAACTGATGCGTACCCGCTACTGCATCCGTTATGAACTCGGGATGTGCCCCGTCCACCAGGGCGCAAAGCCTTCCGGTCCGCTGTTCCTTCTCAACAACGGCCGACGCCTCGCCCTCGGCTTCGACTGCGCCCGCTGCGAAATGACAGTCTCCGAAGCGTAAGCACGGATTTTGCTAAGAACAGACAAAATGTTATTTTTGCGTGAGCGGTAAGCTCACTGTTAAATTGTTTCGTTATGTCAAAAGATGGAACTTTTCTCGGTCTTGTGACCGGACTTGCAGCCGGAGTGGTGCTCGGGCTGCTTTTTGCACCTGACAAGGGATCGAAGACCCGCGAAAGACTTCGCAAGGTCGCCGCGGAAGGATATGAAGAATTCAAGGATTTCATAGACGAGGAAGAGGAGCCCTACGAGGCTGACCCCGTCTATGATGCAGACGAGAAAGCCGAAGATGAGTGAGTTTCTCGAGCCCCTCGGCGATCTGTCCCAGACCGCCAAGGAGTATATCGATCTCCGGGTCGATGAAGTGAAACTGAAGACGGCCAAGGGACTTTCGGTCTCCATCGGCCGTATCCTCAGCTATATAGTGCTGCTGTCCGTGGCTGCGAACCTGCTTCTTGTGCTTTCGTTTGCGGCCGTGCTTTTCATCGGCGACGCACTGAAAAGCTACGGGCTGGCTGCGCTTATCGTCTCCGCCGCCCTGGCGATTCTTCTCGCCGTGCTTTTCCTCCTTCGGAACAAGCTCTTCCGCGGCGGCTTCGTGAAGCTTTTTGTCAAACTGTTTTTCCCCGTGCAAGATGAGACCCAGGTATAGTGACATCCGCTCCATAGAGGATCTCGACCGCGCGATTGAAAGCAATCGCGACGCCATCCGTCACAAAGGGAAAGTCCTCTCGCGCAGGTATTCCAGAATTAAGGAATACTATTCCCCGTCCGCGCTGGCCGTGGAGGGGATCAAGCGTTTTGTGGGCTTCCTTCCCCTTCCGGAGTTTCTCCTCCGCCGTCTCGGCAGGGCAATCCGCCGCAAATGAATCCGAGACTTGAAGCCGTGCGCTCCATGATGAGGAGTCGCGGCTGGGACGCAGTCGTTATCACCGGCGGCGACCCCCATTCGAGCGAATATCCCGCTCCGCGCTGGAAACAGGTGGAGTGGGTTTCCGGTTTTACCGGAGAGGCGGGCGAGATCGTCATTACGCAGGATCACGCCGGCCTCTGGACCGACACACGCTATTTCATCCAGGCCGAGCGGCAGCTTGCGGGCACGGGCATAGTCCTTCATAAGACCAGGGTCCCCGGCGAGGTGCTCATCCCCGAATGGCTCTCCCGGCAGGATTTCGACTGCGACGAGGAGGGACCGGTGATCGCCGTGGACGGGCTCGCAACGAACCTCGGAGAGGTCCGGAGCATATCGGACGCCTTCTCCGGCAAGGCCAGGATAGTCTCCGCTCCGGATTTTCTGTCGCCTCTGTGGACAGGACGCCCGGGCATCCCGGCGACTCCGATAATCACTCTCGGAAAGGATATTACCGGCGAGAGCAGGCTCGAAAGGATAGCGAGGCTGAGAGAAGCTCTCGCGGAGAGGGAATGCGACGCGATGCTCGTGACGGCCCTCGACGACATCGCCTGGCTTCTCTGCGTAAGGGGCAGCGACGTTGAGTATAATCCCGTCGTCATATCGTATCTTCTGGTCACGATGGACACGGTAAGGTGGTTTGTCCGCAAGGATATTTTCTCGCCGCTCGACGAAAGCTCGGAGGACAGTTTTTCCGAGCTCTCGGCCGACGGCATCGAGGTTCTGGCCTACGACGAAGCCGGGGTCTGTCTTTCCTCGCTCGCCGAAAGCGGCGATGTGGGACGCCTGCTCTGCGACCCTTCGACCCTCAACTACGACATCTACGGGACGATAAGCGTGCCTGTTCTGGAGGCCGCTTCCCCGATAGCGCCCATGAAGGCAGTCAAAAACGACACTGAGATTGCCTGGATGAGGGATATCCACATCCAGGACGGCGTCGCGATGGAGAAATTCCTTTATTATATAGAGAAGGAACTCTCGGAAGGAAGGATGATCTCCGAAAGGGACGCGGCGATCAGACTGGACGCGCTGCGCGCAGAGATCCCCGGCTGGGTCGGCGGAAGTTTTGAAACCATTTCGGCTTACGGGGCATCTGCGGCGCTGCCGCACTATTCGACTCCTGTCGAGGGTTCGCCCATCCTGCAGCCAAGGGGGCTTTACCTTGTCGACAGCGGCGGGCAGTACATAGGAGGCACGACCGACATTACCCGTACCGTCCCGCTCGGCGAGTGCTCTGCGCTCGAGATGGAGGATTACACGCTGGTCCTGAAAGGGCATAT
>CADAXR010000017.1:6078-43665 GCA_902791945.1 uncultured Bacteroidia bacterium | reverse complement strand
GGGAGAGGGCGCTGGAGGCCGGCTATACCCTGACGGTCACGCCCGCTGCGAAGAGGCTTGTCGCCGACGCGGGCTACGACCCGCTCTACGGGGCCAGGCCGCTCAAGAGGGCGCTCGTCCGCCTTGTCGAGGACCCGGTCTCCGAGTTTATCATCTCGGACAGGGTGCTTGCAGGGAAGGCTGCGAAGGGAAGCGAGCCGAGAAAGCTCAAGGTCGGAGTCTCTCCGGACGGGGAGGGGACGGCGGTCTCCATTAAAGAGGCTTGATGTCTTCCGGGACGAGACCGAGGGTCTCCATCATGTCGCGGACGGCGTCGAATGCATCGGCAGAGATAAAAGCGGAAATCGTGCTGAGATCGAGGTCTGTGTTTTTCATAATGCTTTCGTTTTTGTTTCTGATGCAAAGTTAGGAAGTGCTTGTGCCAAAGTGAGGCACACTTAAAAATAAATAACACTAAAAACAATAAAAAGATGAAAAAAACTTTGACTGCCATTGTGGCTGTGGTTGTAATGATCTGTCTTTCAGATGTTTTTTCTGCTTCGGCGCAGAATCTTTCCGGGACGTATCTCTACGCGCAGAGGGACACCTGCGACCTCTTTTTCGACGTCTATGAGCCGACCGAGGGCAGCGAACTGACCTTCGAAGGCATGCCGAAGCCGACCCTCCTTTTCGTCTATGGCGGCGGTTTCGTCGGAGGCTTCCGTTCCAACGAGAGGTATTTCCCCTGGTTCAAGATCCTCAACGACAACGGCTACAAAGTGATCACCATCGACTACCGCCTCGGCCTCAAGGGGGTCCCGATGAACTTCTCCCTTATCGGCAAGATCAAGACTGCCAAGAACACGGTGAAGGCCGTGGAGATGGGCGCGGAGGACCTTTTCTCCGCAGTCAACTATATATTTGAAAATGCGGAGGCCCTCGAAGTCGATCCGCAGAACATAGTCCTTGTCGGCAACTCTTCCGGCGCCATCATCTCCCTTGGCGCGGAGAAGTTCATCTGCAACGGCGAGAAGATAGCTTCCGTCCTTCCTGAAGGCTACAATTTCAAGGGCCTCATCTCGTTCGCCGGAGCCATCGTCGATGACGACGGCTCTCCGAAATACAAGGCCGCTCCCTGCCCGACCCTCCTTATGCACGGCACCGCCGACTCGACCGTCCAGTACAACAAGACCGCTGTCTTCAAGCTTGGAATGTGGGGCTCCAACGTCCTCGACGACGTGTTCGAGAAGAACGGCTACAACTACAGCATCTACCGTTTCAAGGACCACGCCCACGACATCGCCGACAACTACGTCGCCCTCTGGCCTTACCAGAAGTATTTCCTCGAGAACAACATCATGAAGGGGCAGCGCTGCATCATCGACGCCTCCATAGACGACCCCAACATCCCTTCCTGGGAGGCCGCCACTCTCGACTCGCTCTATTGATCTGAATGAGGGGATGTTTCTTTAATATTGCGACGGTCCTTCTGCTTCTGGCGGCGTTTTCCGACGCCTCCGCGCAGCGGCTGCCCGGGAGAAACGACCGTTTCCCCGGGCCCGAGGTAGTGCGCAGGCCGATGGGAGACATCGACTTCGAGATGCTCCGGAAGCCCGACACCGTCACCGTCTTCATCCTCGGCGACCTTATGTGCCACGGGAAGATGATGCGGAGCGCCCACGCAATCTATTCGAAGACACACCCGAACGCCTCGTTTGAGAATCCGTACCATTTCGATTTTTCTACCTTCTTCTGCCGTCTCGGCGACAGGATAAAAGGAGCGGACATAGCTGTGGGAAACCTGGAATTCCCCTTCGCCGGCCCGCCGTTCTCCGGCTACCCGAGCTTCTCGGCGCCGGACTGCTATGCGGAATACGCCGCCGCGGAAGGATTCGACGTGATTCTGACTGCCAATAACCATGTCCTTGACCAGGGGACTCCGGGCCTTAAGCGTACGCTGGCGGTTTACGACAGGATGGAGGCGTCCTCGACGGCCCGCTTTACGGGCTGCGCCCGCAGCGCGGCCGAGGAGGCTGAGCGTTATCCCCTTATGGTTGAGGCGAAGGGAGTAAGGATAGCCTTCATCAATTTCACCTACGGGACCAATTCCGGCGCTTCGTCGGCCTGGCCGAGGGTGGAAAAAATACACCGTGAGGGCATCCGTGCCGCCATTGACAGGGCGAAGGAGAAGTCGGCTGACATTATTATAGCCATACCGCACTGGGGCGAGGAGTACCAGATGAAGCACAACGCCTCCCAGGGCGAACTTGCCCGCTGGCTGGTGGATAACGGAGTGGATGTCATCGTAGGCAGTCACCCCCATGTGGTGCAGGACATCGAACTGCTCGAGGCCGAGTCCGACGACGGGACGCTGAAGACTGTCCCCGTGGTCTATTCCCTCGGAAATGCAGTCTCCAACCAGAATGACCTTCCTGCACGCATCGAAGGGTGCGTGACGCTGAAGGTCGTCTCGCACCGCGGCAGGGCGCGTGTCCTTCCGGACCCCGGACTGGAGCTCCTCTGGTGCACCAAGGCGGGGATGGTGGACGACGGCTATTCCGTCCTGCCGGTCAGGGAATACCTCGGCCGCCAGGACGTGTGGAAAGTGCCCGAGGACTACACGAAGATGGTCTCCACCTATGAATATGTAAGGAAAAGATTAGGGATTAAATGAAGAAAACACTGAAACTGGACGCAGTGGATCCTGTGAAGATCTACGGTGCCGGAGGTAAGATACTCGATGAATTCTGTTCGTATTTCCACTCGCTGAAAGTGGTGTCCAGGGGAGACGAACTGTTCCTGGACGGAAGCGCGGAGGATATCGACAGGTTCTCCGCGAAGTTCGAGGAACTGGTGTCCCGTGCACGGCGGAAGATGAATCTGACGCCGTATGACGTGGAGGAAATTTTCGCCGCCGACGGCGCCGGAGAGATTCCCGACGGGGAATCCATTATAGTATATACGCGGGACGGGAAGCCCATACGCGCACGCAACCGCAACCAGCAGGAGATGGTAAAGGCCTATTTCCGCGACGACCTGATCTTTGCGCTGGGCCCCGCGGGAACGGGCAAGACTTATATCGCGATAGCCCTTGCGGTGCGCGCACTCAAAAACCGCGAGATCAAGAGGATCATCCTTACCAGGCCCGCCGTCGAGGCGGGGGAGAGGCTGGGGTTCCTCCCCGGCGACCTGCGGGAAAAGCTCGACCCGTATCTCCAGCCCCTCTACGACGCGCTCGAGGATATGATTCCCCTGAAGAAACTCAGGGAGTATCTCGACGACGGCACTATCCAGATTGCGCCGCTGGCATATATGAGGGGACGTACGCTGGACCGCGCCTGCGTCATCCTCGACGAGGCCCAGAACACGATGCTGCCCCAGCTCAAAATGTTCCTCACGAGGATGGGCTGCAACGCCAAGTTCATCGTGACCGGCGACGAAAGTCAGGTGGACCTCCCCGTCAAAGATGATTCCGGCCTCACGAAGGGCATCAGCCTCCTCGAAGGCATCAAGGGCATCTCCGTCATACGCTTTACCTCCGCCGACATCGTCCGGCACCCGCTGGTGACCCGCATCGTACGTGCCTTTGACAAGAAATAAATCATGGGAAAGCGTCTCATATTGTTCGTCCTTGCGGCGACGGTGCTGGCCTTTCCGGTCCGCGGAGAAGAACTGCCGCAGACCTCGAGGACCGGAGCCCTCATCCGTGAACTGCTTACTAAACTGGACAGCACGGATGTCTATGCGGCGGCAAAGGAAAAGCGTCTGGCGGAAGCCAGGTCGAAGCTCCCCGGCAATACTGTTGAGGAGAGGTACAACCTTAATTACGGCATAGCTCAGGAATTTGCCAACTATTCCCTGGACTCATCCCTGTTTTATGTGAACAGGGCCATAAAGATCGCACAGGAGAACGGTCTGGACTCGCTCAGGATCAGGGCCGAACTCAAGAAAACCGAACTGCTGTCGGTAGGCGGCTTATATGCCGAGGCGCGGGAAATCCTCGATTCGATGCCAAGGGAGGACATCTCCGGAGATCTGCTTGTCTCATATTACAAGTCGTTCTCTTTGCTCTACCACGAGATGTACTCCGGCGCCGGAGAACCGGCCGACCTGAAGGAAAAGTACCGTGCGAGGTACACTGTTTACCGTGATTCCCTGCTTGCTGTCGTTGATACATCCGACGTGCTCTATATCCGTAATATGGAAAAGAAGGAGGCCAGGGCTGGAAATATTGAGGAGGCCAGGAGATATAATTCCCTCCGCTTTTCGAATGTCGGGACAATGGAGCCCGGAGCCTACGCCACACTTCTCTATGACCGTTTCCTGATATCGTATTATTACGAGGGAAAACCTACCGGAGAGGCGATGGACGACCTCATCAAGTCCGCTATCATAGAGGTTGAGATCTGCAACCGTAACATAGCGTCTCTTCTGAGGGTCGAGGCCTTCCTGAGCAATATAAACGAGGTGGAATCCGCCAAGAAGGTGTCGGACTATTACTATTCGTCCCTTCGTAAATTCGGGTCCAGGAAGCGTCTTCTTGAAGGAGGAGAACAGGCATTGAAGATTATCGACAGGAACTATCAGCTTCTTCTTAAGAGAAACGGCGAACTTCTGGTGGCTCTCGCATTTATCTCCCTGCTCCTGGTAGCCCTCGTGTTTACGCTAATTGTCATCAACAGGTCCAGGAACAAGATAGCCAGCCTGAAAGACGACCTTGAGCAGTCGGCAAGGATTTCCAAAAACTATGTAGGAGTCGTCTTCCAGCTCTACTCGTCCTATATCAAGAGGCTGGACGGTTTCCGCACCAGGGTGCACTCAAGCCTTCGTAAAGGCAATGTTGACCAGGCGCTTGAACTGACCCTCCCTTCCGGCGACACGGCTGCTGAAGAGAGAAAGGAACTGTTCAACAACTTTGACAAGGCCTTCGTGGATATATTCCCCGATTTTATCCAGAAGGTCAACTCCTGCCTGAAGCCGGAAGAGAAGATAGTCCCGAAGAGGACCGAGATCCTGACCACCGAACTCCGCATCCTTGCCCTTATAAAACTCGGCATTGAAGACAGTACGAAGATTGCCGAGATGCTCCACTGCTCGGTGAAGACAGTCTATAATCTCCGGTCCGTGCTGAAGGCCCGGCTTGCCGTCCCGGAGGAGGAGTTTCAGAAGGTAATTTCTGAATTATGATGCTACGGCAGGCTTTCCTGAGTTTCCCGAATTTAGTTAATAAAAATATTTATTAGGCTGATAGTCAATAAATAATCCTTTCCCAAAACATCGCGGCATTTCCTTTTTTTATCCGGCGCGTTCTATAACGCCGGATTATTTATATTTTTGTGCTATACAAGTCATCGATATGCAAACGATAAAATCCATACTCAAAGCTATTGCTTTGTCCGCCTTGCTGGCAGCCCCTGTCGCAGCAAGCGCAGGCCCTGCGAAGAAGTCTCAGGACAAGGGTACCCTCCGGGTCCTCTACTGGAACATCCAGAACGGCATGTGGGCCGGGCAGCCGGACCACTATCAGAAGTTCGTCGAGTGGATCCAGTCCAAGGACCCCGACATCTGCATCTTCGAGGAGGGCGCTACGATCTACTATGACGGGACCCACGAGCATATGCCCAACGAGGAGCGTTATCTCCCCGCCCACTGGGGTGAGCTATGCGCCCGTTGGGGCCACCAGTATCATTTCGTCGTCCCCCGCCGTCCTTCCACATCGACCCCTTACGGACTGACCAACTATCCCGGTGTCGTCACCTCCCGTTTCCCCATCGACAGCATCCTGATAGTGAAGGGCCACAAGCCGGACACCGTCGTCGTCAACTACAGCGGATGGTACCAGGTCCACGTCGATGGCGTCGAACGGCCTATCAACATCGTGACCGTCCACCTCAAGCACGGCAAATACGGCTATGGGGTGCCCCACGACCAGAGGAAGGCCAGCGAGGAAAGATATGAGGGAGAGGCTCACCGCGTCAAGGAGCTGACCTGCATCCTGGATCACACGGTCCGCAAGACCAAAGATCCTGACAAGGCGCTCTGGATCATGGCCGGCGACTATAACTCCTACAGCCGGAATGACAATTATAAATATAAGTGGAACAATGCGTCGCTGGGATTTCAGGCCCAGGACTACATGATCTTCCACTCCCCGTTCTTCGACCTTTTCGACTGCTGCTATCCCAACGACTTCCTGCCGACCTGCGGGACGCTGAGGATAGATTATATGTACGTCTCCAAGCCCATGCTGAAGGCCTGCATCGACATATATCAGAAACCTGACGAATACACGGAACGTGTCCATTCCGGAGTATCCACCTTCTATATACCGTCCGACCACTATCCCATCATAGCGGATTTCAAAATATCAAAATTGCAGTAGGAAAATATGAAAAGACCATTAATCCTGCTTTGTGCATCCCTTGTTGTCATTCTTTGCGGCTGCAACAAGAATGAAAACTTGCGTCCTGAGCGCGACGACTACATCAAGGTGTACGACGGTACTTCAAAAAAGCCCCTGGACAACATCCAGGTCCCTTTCGAGGGGGCTGAGGCCGGAGAGATCCACGTCTTTACCAGCGTCGATCTCCAATGGAAGTACTTCGTGGACCAGTTCGATGACGACACCGAATGGTTTATCATCAAGTCCGTCGAGGAGGTGGAGCCCGGCCACATCGTCGTCGTCTACGACGCCGAGTCGATCCTGGATCTCAACTCACTGTCCCGGCGGTCGGGCAGGCTCAGTTTCTCCTGCCCCGCCCAGTCCTTCGGAAAATTCCTTGCCGTCAGTCAGGGCTATGAGCGCCGGTTCCTTGAGGAGTTTTCCTACGAGCCGGACGGGCACCTCACCCTCACCGGCAAGAAAACGTACACCACGAGGGAGTTTTCGGAACTCAGCCGCGATTATTTCGACTACATTTCCTTCAACACGTGGGCCGACACCGACAACGAGTTCCTCTCGAAGAACATTACTCTTGACATCACTGTTTCCGGCGGCCAGTTCTATGACACCGGTTTGACGACGTTCAGGGTAAATGTACCTCTTGCCGAAGCTGCGGATGCAAGCAATTTCAAGACGCTGCTCCTTATAGGCAACGGAGTTCAGATGAGTTCAAAAACCACATTCACATTCTCGACGGCCAATGACGACCAGGTCTATGTCCACATAGACAACTTCGCTGCCTACAAGGTCTCCGAAGCGGAGTTTGGCGCCCTGTTCGAGGATGAAGAATTTGAACCAGAAGAGGAGATAGACTGGATATGAGAAAGTTTATAACCATAACCCTGGCGCTTCTGACGCTCCTCCCCGCGTTCGCCCAGAGCCGCAAGGTCAGCGGTGTCGTGCGCGACGAAAACTCGGAGGCCCTTGCCGGCGCCATTGTGGTAGTTAAAAGCGGCGGCCCGGAGGGCACAGTGGCCGCGTCCACGACGACCGACGTGTCCGGCCGTTACTCCGTAGACTGCAAGGACGGAGACTACCTGTCCATCCACTTCCTTGGCTATGCCGAGAACGTCTTCCCCGTCAAGGGCCGCAAGAGCATCGACGTCACGATGTCCCCCGACGCCAACCAGGTGCTTGAGGAGACGGTCGTCATCGGCTACGGCGCCGTCAAGCAGGCCGACCTCACGGGCTCCGTGACCAACGTCAGGATGTCCGAGATCCGCAACGAGCCGGTTCTGTCCATAGACCAGGCCCTTCAGGGCCGTGTGGCCGGCATGGAGATCACGTCCACCGACGGCGAGCCCGGCTCCGACGCCGTGATCCGTATCCGTGGCTCCCGTTCCATCACCGCCTCCAACGACCCTCTGATCGTGGTCGACGGCGTTATGGACGCCGTGACCTCCCTCAGCGACATCAACCCTTCCGACATTGAAGCCATATCCGTCCTGAAGGACGCTTCGTCCACGGCCATCTACGGCGCCCGCGGTGCCAACGGCGTCATCATCATCACGACCAAGGGCAGCTCCGACACCCCCGATTCCGGGATCAACATCGCCATCAACTTCAAGGCTACGGCCGGCTTCTCGATGCTCCCGCGCAACCTCGACCTGATGAACGCCGAGGAGTACGGTATCTACCGCAACGAATACTTCCAGCACATCGGCACTTCCGCCAATATGGATATGAACACCCCGCTGAGCGGCCTGTCCGTCAAGACGCCGTTCTCCTATGGGGAAGGCACCAACTGGATCAAGGACGTCAGCAGGATCGCTCCCTACCAGAGCTATTCCATTTCGGTCAACGGCTTCAGGGGCAAGACGAAGTTCTATGCCGGCGTATCCTACAACGACGAGCAGGGTATCATCAAGGTGAGCGGCAAGCGCAACCTGACAGGTACCCTCAACGTCACCAACGATGTGTTCAAGTGGCTCAGACTCTACGCCAACCTCCGCTACCAGTACCGCTGGCAGGACAACTTCCTGTCCTCGATCGGCGGCGGCGGCATCTACTATGCGGCGCAGTACCTGTCCCCGCTCATCAAGCCGAGCGACTCCTACAACCCGTTGAGCCAGTCGGCGGCCACTCAAGCCAATGCGGTGGTCCGTCTTAAGGAGAACACCGACAAGACCGACCGCAGTATGCTCAACATCGCCGTAGGTGCCAACATCAGGATACTTCCCCAGCTGAAGTTCAAGACCAAGTTCAGCTACTACTTCTTCGACCGCCAGCGCTACAAGTACAGCCCTTCCACCCTTCCTTCCAGGACGGAGGCTATGGGCGGCTATGCGGAGAGGCAGAACTACGGCGAGCAGAGCCTCTATTTCGAGAACACTCTCGAGTATTCCATCGACAAGGACGGCCACCATTTCGACGCGACTGCAGGACAGACCTACAAGCATTTCACGAGCCATAACTTCACTCTCGGAGGCGAAGGTTACATCGTGGATGACGTCAAGTGGAACAATATGTCCGCCGTGGCCGATAAAAACAGCTATGGCGCCGGCACGGAGAAGATCATCAAGGAAAAACTTGCCTTCTTCTTCCGCGCCAACTACAATTACAAGAAGCGCTATTACTTCACTTTCACCGGCCGCGTGGACGGAGCGTCCAACTTCGCCGCCAATCACAAATGGGGCTTCTTCCCCTCAGGCGCCTTCAAGTGGGTCATTGCCAACGAGCCCTGGCTCAAGGGCGTCAACTGGCTCGACAACCTCTCGCTCAGGGTCAGCCTCGGCCAGTCCGGCAACGACCTCAACCAGGCCTATCGTTCCCTGGCGAGGCTTGACTCGGGTTCCGGCGGCTATCCCTTCGGCGGCTCCTACAGCCAGGAATACTGGCAGGCCCGAATCGCTTCCCCCAACCTCACCTGGGAGACGACCACCTCCGGCAACCTTGCCCTCGATTTCGCGGTCCTTAACAACCGCTTCAGCCTGACGTTCGAAGCCTACCGCTCCGTCACGAAGGACCTTCTCCTCACCGTCAAGGTTCCCCAGCACACCGGCTACGACAACAAATATCAGAACATCGGCCGCACGACGTCCCAGGGCGTCGAGCTCACGCTCAATTCCCGCAACATCGTAAAGCGCAACTTCACATGGACGACTTCGTTCACGATTTCCCACTCATCCTCGATAGTCAACGACATCGGCGCCGAGTCTGAGGTTTCGTCGAGAAACTCGCCCACGGGAGGTTATATGACCATCGGCTACAAGGTCGGATACCCTGTCAATGCCTACTGGGGCTTCCAGTACGCAGGCGTATGGCACAACAAGGAAGAGATCGAGCGCAACAAGATTACCCACGCCTATGCCAACGATGCCGCTTCGACGAAGCTCGGCTACCCCATCTACATCGACCAGAACCACGACGGTTCGCTCAATTCCAAGGACATTGTCTTTCTCGGATCCCCCGACCACATTATTTCCGGCGGTCTGCAGAACACATTCCACATCAAAGGTCTGTCGATAGGCATTTATCTCACCTACGCTTACGGCGGAAAGTGCTTCAACTATGCGGAGTTCTATATGGCCGGCTCGCGCCGCACCAACCAGTTCCGCTATATGGTCAATGCGTGGCACCCCACGAAGAATCCCGAGTCCAACCTTCCGCGTGCCGGTATCTACGACGGCAACGCCGTGCCGAGCTCCTTCCTTGTCCACGACGCTTCTTACCTCCGTCTGAAGACTTTGAGCGTCGGCTACAGGTTCAACATCAAGAGCAAGGTCATCCGCGAGCTTGAAATCTCCTGCTCGGGTGAGAACCTCGGTCTCCTCACAAGCTACAACGGTTTCGATCCCGACGTCTCTTCAGGCGGCACCAACGGCTACGACAACTCCTACTATCCGAAGCCGCGCCGCGTGGTGTTCTCCATCCAACTCAAATACTGATGCGCCGTATGAAAAAGTTCATTATATTAGTTTCAGTCATGGCAGGCGCCCTTCTGGCGACCTCCTGCCTGAAAGAAGACACGTCGGCTATCGTGAGCCCCGATAAGTTTTTCCAGACTCCGGCTCAGATCCGCGCCGCCCTCAACGGCTGCTACGATCCCCTCAATCCCCTCCACGACCTGCGTTACTACATAGCCATAGAGGGCGCCTGCGATATCGGCTACACGCCAAACTCCGCACAGCCCGACGCCCGTTTCGACATCAACCCGGCCCGTCCGGGTGCCGGCGCCAATGTCTGGACACAGTGCTGGTACGGCGTCCGCAAATGTCTCAGCACCCTTGCCGGCATCCATCGCTCCTCTCTGGCCGAGAGTGAGAAAGCGCCCTATGAGGCCGAGTGCCGCATCCTGCTTTCCTATTATTATTATGTGCTCACCAGTTTCTTCGGCGACGTTCCGTTCTATGAGGACTATGTCGAGAACGAAGACGATATGGCCCGCATCGCAAAGCTCGGGCGCATGTCCGCCACCGAGACGCGGCAGACGCTGATCGAGGAGCTCAAGCTCTACGTTCCTTTCCTTGATCAGATCCGCACTTTCGACATCAGGGTTAATGGAGTCAACTACAACTACTGCGGAGCGGCAATGGGGTGGATGATGATAGCCAAGCTGGCCGCCTGGGACAAAGACTGGGACGATGTCATTATGGCGTGCGAGCACCTTGAGTCCATCTACGGCGAGCTCACCCAGTATCCGTATTCCGACGTCTGCTTCCGCAACAAGCACACGGCGGAGTCCATCTTCGAGATCAACCACGAGTTCGAAGAGGGCGGCATCGACTATACCACGTCATCCAACCTGTCCATTTCCGCCATCGTACTTCCTTACAGGAGTGAAGAAGACAGGAAAGTCAATAGTATGTACGACGGCGTGATAGTCCCTGAACTCGGTGACGACGCCTACAGCTACAGGCCGCTCAAGCCGTCAAATTATATGAGGACGTATGTCCTGCCTTCCGGCACCGGCGATATCCGCCGAGGATATAATTTTGCCAGCAGCTGGAGCCATTACAACAATGAAGGCGATCTTGTTACAGAGAATTTTTCCTCCACCTGGATGGGCCAGAAATTCTGGTGCTTCGGCGTCTATCGCAACTACGACAGCAACAACTACAAGATCTTCCGCTATGCCGACGCGCTGCTTCTTCTCGCCGAGGCCTGGTGCGAGAAAGGCAACTTCCCCAAGTCTATAGAGTACCTGAATAAGGTACGTGTCCGCGCAGAGCTCACTCCCTATACCTTTGTCGGAGAGATCAAGCTCCGCGGTGAGATTCGCGACGAACGCGCCCGCGAACTGTTCGGCGAATGGGGACGCAAATTCGACCTCGTCCGCTGGGGCATATGGTATGACCAGGTGGTCGCCTACAATACCTACAACCTCGTGCAGCAGAACGTGCGTCCGTGCCACGAATTTTATCCAATCCCGGATGTCCAGTGCGCCCGTTCAGGCCGTATCCTGTCGAACCCGGAATACGACAAGTATAACCTCTCAGGATCAGACGAATGAAAAAGTTTGCATTAACCATAGCGGTCCTCCTTGCCGCAGTCTCCTGCGAAAAGAAAGCCGAGTATGACCAGACACTCGGGCTTCTTTCGCAGTACAACATCCTTTCCGCCAGCGGCGGAAGCACCCAGGTGGCGGTGTTCTCCAACACCTCCTGGACCGTGGAGATGGACCGTCAGGTCGACTGGGCGTCCATCGACCGCTTCAGCGGCACCAAGTCCGGCTACCTGGTCTTCGATTTTGATGTCAATTACGGCCGCGCCCGCCGCGTGATCCTCGTGTTCCACGCAGGCGGCGAGACCCGCACCCTCAATATGTATCAGAAAGGCGGTATCTCGGATTCGGACTGCGATCTGGAACTCGATGCCACGACGATCGATGCGCCGGCCGACGGTATGAGCATCGACATCCCTTTCGAAACC
Source organism: uncultured Bacteroidia bacterium (assembly GCA_902791945.1). Lineage (GTDB taxonomy): Bacteria > Bacteroidota > Bacteroidia > Bacteroidales > UBA932 > Cryptobacteroides. The sequence goes on along the minus strand of CADAXR010000017.1, from coordinate 31,373 downwards.
AACCTCTGGTACAATCTCGACGAGATGTTCCTCACCCTCACTTATCCCGGTGAGGCGCCGGAGACTCCCTGGATCACCCTTGAGAGCGTGGAGAGGGACAGGATAAGCATAGTGATCGCCCCTAACGGGACCGGAGTCTCCCGTACTGCCAATATGAGGATTTCCCACACCGATGCCGGCAGCTATGATTCCACCGAGGGCGACACCATCTATTCCAACACAATCACCGTCACCCAGACCCAATAGAGTATGAGAAAGACAATTATATCCGTATTTGCATTTTTCGCGATACTGCTTTGCCCTTCCTGTGACAAGAACTATCACGAGGTCTTCGCCCCCGACGAGCTCGGTATGGCGGAACACGAGTTTCTTGTAGAAGAGACGGGGGGAGACTTCGATGTCGATTTCCTGTCCAACAAGAAGGGCTCCATATCCCTCATGGACGGTAACGACTATTCGTGGGTTCAGCTCGGTACGGGTTCCTTCGAATCGGACGGCACCCTTTCCGTCAGCGTAAAGCCCAACGACGGCTTCAAGCGCCGTGCGGACATCCTTTTCTCCACCGACACCCGCAAGGACACGGTCTCCATCTTCCAGAAAGGTGCGGTCGAGGAAAAATTATACGTTGCCGCCAGCTCGATGATGGTTTACAATGGCACGGGCGAGCCCTGCTCCGTCGCGACCGACATCAACATCCCTCTTGACGAGGTCACCACGGAAGTGCGTATTTCCGGCGGCGAAGAGTGGATCAAGGACTGCCGGCTCACCAGCAGCTCCCTCACGTTCTCTACAACGGACAATCCCGACCGCAGCTATATGCGCCGTGCCTACATTGCCCTTTCCTATGTGGACGGCTGGAAGGAGAAACAGACCGAGATTCTCACCGTCATTCAGGCGCGCGCCGACAATAATATCGGCAATGTCTTCACCGCCGAAGACCTTCGCAGCGTGGCCACCGTGGCCGGCTATGCTCTTCCGGACGACGCGCTCATCGAGGGCTACATCGTGAGCACGACGGAGGGCGGCAATGCCGGTGACGCCCAGGTGTCCGACTATCAGCAGGGCACAGGCGTCATCGATTACACCCTTACGGAACGTACCTCCTACCTTGAGAGCGCTGACGGCCGGTATGGCTTCAGACTTATCGCCGCCATTTCTTCCACCGGTGAATTCCAGAATGATTTCAAGCGCTACAGCCTCATCTGCCTCAAGGCAGGCGGGGCCCTTGTAAAGAGGTCCGAGAGCGAACCTTACTGCTATACGGTCGAAGGCGTCAGCTCCGACAATATCCTCACCAGCGCAGACGGTATCTCTTCGATGCCCTGGAAGGAGAAGCACATAAGTGAACTTACGGACGACGACATCAACACCCTCGTCAAGATAAAGGACTGTGAAATCGCTATGCGCAAGGGGCCTTTCACGCCCGTCAACGAGGGCTACACCAGCGCCTGCGGCTACAACCGCCTGGCCAAGTATCCGATCCTTATCCGTGACATCGAGGGCGGCAGCATGTACATGTTCACGAATATGACCTGCACTTACCGCCGCAATGGAGAGACTCTTCCTTATGGAAGCGGCGACATCACCGGCATCGTTGTCCACGAGCCCTACTACAGCTTCGAGAAAAACGGCAATATCGGCCGCTACCAGCTTCGCCACCTGATCCGTTCTGAGATCGAGCTGAATCAGGATTTCGCCGACAATTTCTCCGGCATCATCACCGAGTTCCGCTACGCGAAATTCCCCGGTGAATTCGACGAGACCGTCCTTCCCGATGCCATTCTCGCGACAAAGGGAAATGGCGAGATGTGTCACACCTACGGTGCGGTCAGCAATTTCTCTCCCACTTATTTCTATATTGGGAAATCGGGGAGCAAGTATAAGAACAAATATGCCGAAGGTGCCGGGATCGAACTCGACGGCGGAGGTATCTATCAGCCCTGGGTCGACAACGGCACCGAATCCGCCCAGAACACCGACGGCAAGGGCTGGTTCAAGGACAACCTCAAAATGAGCTGGTCCAACAAGTACTGGTGGGATTCCGGCAACGGCCGCGGCTATTGCTGGCTCGTCAACTTCAGCACCGAAGGGATAGTCTCCGACAGGGTCTCGATGCAGTTTGCCATGTACAACAACTCCCAGCAGGCGAGGTCTCCACGCTACTGGAAGGCCCAGTATTCCCTCACCACGACCGACACTTCGGTGGATTACGATTCCGAGTGGACCGACATCGGAGAGTTCACCGTCCCTGATGTCGCCATATGGGCCAGCCAGAACGATTGGCAGACCCTCGCCCCCCGTGTCTATGACTTCCCGCTTCCGGTCGAGATCCTCGGAAAGGAAAGCGTCAGCATCCGCCTTATGCCCCGCAACAACAAGGCTGCGGAAAAGTCCGTGGATTCCTACGACAGCAGCACTATAGCCAATAACAGCGGCTACAACACTATGGATTATTTTGCGGTTCGCTACAACAAGTAGAATATGAAAAGGTTCATTCTAACAGCAATTCTTTTGTTGCCGGCGCTTCTTGCCTGCAACAAGTCTTCCGATACAGAAGGCGAGGGTGCGACAAGCGTAGTGCTAAGCCTGGAGAAAGTAGACCTCCAGGTCGGCGAGACCGCCACCCTGACCGCGACAGTCCTACCCGAGTCCCTCGGGATGGGCGTTAGCTGGAGCGTGCTGGACGACACTTATGCCGAAGTGAACGACGGCGTGGTTACGGCGAAGGCCGAAGGCGTGACATATGTGATCGCCACATCCGCCGACGGCTACAAGAAGGCCGCCTGTCTGGTCAGCGTCAACCCGGCCGTGGCCTACACCGTCACCATCAATGACGAGATGGGCCGCAGCCTGAGCGCCATCTACGGCTACCCGGGTATGCAGATGAAACTCTCTACCTACACTTCCGACGGTGAGCAGCACGAATTCACCTGGAGCATAGAAGACCCGGATGCCGGTTCGGTCGACGAGGACGGCAACCTTACACTCGGTGCCGTAGCCTCTGAGGACGAATCCTTCCTTTACGACGCCCAGTCTTACCTGAAAGTCGTCAGCGAGGACGGTCTTGGCACCAGGATCCCCGTAAGGAGCAGTCTCCTCAATGGCATTAGAGTCGATGGTGACTATAAGCCCAAGGGCAATATCATCCCCGTAGAGGAATCCTTGAGCTACGTTATAGAGGTTCTCTATATGCTTGATGAGAATCCTGCGATGATTCCGGCCGACGACATCCGTCTGGAACTCAGCAACAGTATAGATTTCTCTATTGAAAAGGCTGAAGGAGTGTACTCGCTCGTAACGGGCGCGGTTTCGGATGTCTCGGCGACTCTGAGCGTAATCCCTGACGGGATGTCGGAGAAGTCCGTGATCGCCGAGTTCAATATAGCCAAGACTTTCCCTGTAAAGGCATATCTGGTCACTACCTCGTCTTCTACCCTGACCTTCACCTGGACTGAAGGCCATGGCGTCGACGACGACATCAGCAAACCTTACACCATCACGCTTTACGGCGACGAGGGGTGCACCGACGTGGTCCTGACCTATAGCATTCCCGCCGGCCACACCTGCTGGAGGGGCCGGCAGCCGCGCTTCATCTTCACCGGCCTGGACGCCGGGACCAACTACTGGTTCAAGGTGCTCGACACCAACGGATCGGAGCCGCTCGAAAGCGACGTGATTCCGGCGACAACCGATGCCTTCACGATAGTGGAGCCCGGTGACGATCCTGCTGAGGTGGGCGACATCATCCTTGCCGAAGACTTCAGCGAACTCTGCTGGATGGCCGACGAGGTCTCCCAGGGCGTCGGTTACGACGTGGGCGACAACAACAGGGCGACCTTCCAGGACAGGACGGTAGACGATTTCAACGGGACCTCGGGCAAGTACTGCAACCCCGAGCGCCTTATCACCAGCCAGGAGACAGCCAGAAAAGCCTCCGGCCTTCGTCTCGGCAAGTGGGCACAGGGCTACACCGCCCGTCTGTATGTCGGCCCGGGCTATGTGTTTTTGAGTACGTATGGCTACGGTACTCACCTGATTACCCCGAAACTCAACAATATCCCTGAAGATAAAAAGGCGAAGCTTGAGGTGACCATCCACGCGGCGGGCTATCAGAGCGGCTACGAGGCCGTCCTTGCGGTCCAGAAGGGCAGTGTCAGCTTCAATGCTTTGAGTTCCGGCACCAAGACGAATAAAGACAAGCTTGACCTTACAACAAATAAGGCGACCATCACCTATACAGGCGGCTTTACGACACTGGGTGAATTCACGGTCACCCTGGAAGGTGTGCAGAATGGAGACCGGATAGCCTTCGGTCCCACTGAAACTGCCGTTACGGTCAGCGGGAGCGCCCAGTATGTGAAGAGCAACGCCAATATGATGCTCATCAGCGATATGACCGTGACCCTTGTCGGTCTTGAAGATGAATAGTGAGGTGAGATGAAGAAAGCAGCGGTATTAGCAGCCCTACTGATTGCCTTGCCGGTTTTTGCCGGTAACCGGAACATCGATATTACGAAGACCGGAGCAAAGCCCGGTCTCGAAAAGGACAATGCTCCGGCTATCCAGAAGGCCATTGACAAGGTGTTCCGCGCGGGCGGTGGGACTGTAACGGTGCCCCCCGGGGATTTCCTTATGGGCCCGGTCGAGCTCAAGTCCGGCGTGGAGCTTCATCTTGAGATGGGCGCCCGTCTGGTAGGGGTGGCTGACAAGGCGGCTTATGAGCGTGCCCACATGACCGTCGATGGCGAGAGGTCCTGCTTTTCGTCCCTGATATATGCCCAGGGGCAGGAGAATATAGCAGTGACGGGTCTCGGGACCATCGACGGCCAGGGCGGCGCCCCGGCTTTCAAAACGAAGGAGGATCCCGGCGACAGGCCGATGATCATCCTTTTCCGAGACTGTAAGAACGTGGTGGTGAAGGATGTAAGCCTTAGGAATTCAGCCCATTGGGTTGAGTACTACACGGGCTGTGAGGGCGTGAGGGTCAGTGGCGTCAAGGTCTATTCCCACAGTAATTACAACAACGACGGCATCGACATCGAGTCGAAGGATGTCGTCGTGGATAATTGCATATTCGACTGTGAGGACGACGCTATATGCCTCAAGGGCCTCTCGCTCTGCGAAAACGTCACTGTGACGGGTTGCGATGCGGCGTCCAACTGCAACGGCATAAAGCTCGGCACAGCCTCCACCTGCGGATACCGCAACATCTCCATCAGCAATATCACCGTCCACGCCGCCAGCGAGGACAATTTCCGCCGCTGGTCAACAAAGATTCCGGGCATAACCGCGCCCGTCACAGTCATCTCCGGCATAGCCGTCGAGCTGGTGGACGGCGGAATCTGCGAGAATGTAAACATAAGCAATGTCGCAATGAAGGACGTCCAGACGCCCATATTCATAAGGATGGGCCGACGGAGCGAGCCGGACTCCCCGGGCGGGAACAGGATGAGGGGTATTTCAATCAGCGGTGTGACCGCCGTCAGCGAAAGCATGATGACAAGTTCCATCACCGGAGTTCCGGGCTTGTATCCGGAGGATATATATCTTTCCGACATCGACATCACCTCTCCCGGCGGAGGGACGGCTGAAATGGTGAATATCGAGGTCCCCGAAGCCGAGAAATCATACCCGGAGAACAGAAAACTCGGATTCAGCCTCCCTGCCTCAGGCCTCTACATCCGTCACGCGAAGAACGTGGTTCTCTCCAATCTCAATTTCCATTTCCGCAATCCAGACGCCCGTCCGCTTATCGTTACGGACGACTGTACCGGACTCGTTCAGCGCTAGGCGAGGGAAATTCGTAAACATTTTGTAAATTTGCGTGCGTTCTGCTTAATTTTTAAAAGAAACATGAAAAAAATCCTGTCTGTTGCAGCTGCTGCGCTGCTGTTCTCTTCAGTAGTATCCGCCCAGCCCTACATCATCACCCAGAGTGACAAGGACCGTGCGGCCGAGATCGTCAGCAAAATGACGCTCGATGAGAAGATCGAGCTCATTTCCGGAAAGGATGACGGATTCCACACCTATGCGATCGAGAGGCTCGGCATTCCTTCGGTGAGGATGGCCGACGGCCCCCAGGGCGTGCGCAATAAGACCCACAGTACATACTATCCCTGCGGAATAGGTCTGGCTGCGAGCTTCAGCCGCGACGCCGCCAAGGGCGTCGGCGACGGCATCGGCTTCGACGCCTCCGCCCGCGGAGTAAGGATCATGCTCTGCCCGGGCGTCAATATCTACCGTTCGCCCCTTTGCGGCCGCAATTTCGAATACTACGGAGAGGATCCCTGCCTCGCCTCCGAGATCGCACTGGGGTACATCCAGGGTATCCAGCAGCACAGGGTGATGGCTACGATCAAGCATTTCGCCGTCAACAACCAGGAGTACAGCCGCCACTGGACGGGTTCCGTCGTGGATGAGCGCACTCTCAACGAGATCTACTTCCCGACCTTCCGCAAGGCGGTTGAGAAAGGTGACGTCGCTGCTGTCATGACCAGCTACAACACCGTAAACGGCGTCCACGCCGCCGAGAGCGACTGGCTTATCAACAAGAACCTCCGTGCATGGGGATTCGAAGGCATCGTGATGTCCGACTGGAAATCGACCTACACGACCCTCGGCGTCCTCACCGGCGGCCTCGACCTTGAGATGCCGAAGAATTTTACGACTAAACCGGAAATGGTGAAGCCCCTCATTGAGAACGGCGTAGTCCCGGAAGCCAATCTCGACATCATGTGCCGGCATATCCTCCAGGCGTTCATAGCCTACGGCCTCCTGGACCAGCCTGCCAAGGACGAGTCCATCCCAGAGGATTACGAGTACTCCCGCAACATGGCCTACAACGCCGCCATCGAAGCTCCGGTGCTCCTCGCCAACAATGGTCTCCTTCCCTTGAAGAAGGGCAATATCGTCGTGCTCGGCCCTAACGCCAACACCGTCGCTTTCGGAGGCGGCTCCGGCCGTATGGATCCCATCCCCGGCCGCAACATCACTCCGCTTGCCGGCCTTCAGGCTCTCGGAAAGAAGTACAAGGTGCAGTTCATCGAGAATGCTGAATTCAGTGCAGAAGACAGGAAGGCTATCGAGAAGGCCGATGCGGTCATAGCAGTAGTCGGCTTCAACAATGACACCGAGAAGGAGAATCACGACAGGACATACGCCCTCCCGGAGGGCCAGAACGAGCTCATAGCGGCAGCGGCAGCCCTTAACGCCAGGACCGTCGTCATAATCAACTCCGGCGGCGAGGTCGACATCACCCCGTTCAAGGACAATGTCGCCGCAATCATAATGGCGTGGTACGGCGGACAGGAGGGCGGCAAGGCGCTTGCCGACATCATCTCCGGCAAGGTTTCGCCTTCCGGCAAGCTTCCCTTCACCTTCTGGGGCTCTGAGGATAAAAATCCCGCCGCAAAGTACTATCACGCGCTTACCCCCGAGGTCCACGTCGTGAGCAGTGGCCGCGACCCGTTCCCTCACGCGGTCTACTCCGAGGGCATCTTCGTCGGATACCGCGGCGTGGAGAAATTCGGCGTGAAGCCTATGTTCCCGTTCGGATACGGCCTCAGCTATTCGTCCTTTGAATACAGCAACGCTTCCGTGACGCCGACGGCCGACGGCTGCGAGGTTGTTTTCACGGTGAAGAATACCGGTGCTGTGGATGCTCTTGAGGCGGCTCAGGTCTATGTCGCCCCCGTGAAGCCTTCCGTGATGCGTCCCGCCTTCGAACTTAAGGGCTTTGACAAGAAACTTATCGCGAAGGGCAAGAGCGTCGAGTTCAGGATTCCTCTCTCCTTCAGCGACTTCTCATACTATGACGTAGCCTCCCACGACTGGAAGGTCGATGGCGGCGACTACAAGATCCTGATAGGAGCTTCCTCCGCTGACATACGCCAGACCCTCGACTTCACCGTAAGGTAAAGCCGGAATCAGAGCTTGGTGATGTGCGCCGGGGGATCGCCCCAGGCGTTATACTGGATTTTGTGTCCTATGGCGGCAAGCCGTAAGTCCAGGCACGTCCGGCACTGGCCCGGCGAGTCCTTCACACAGGCTTTATTCGGGTATATGAAGTAACTTTCCCTGTACTCTCCGGGGGTGAGGTTCGGCATTATGACATTCGCCCCTGCACGTATGGCCTTTTCGCGCCCCTCAGGGTCTATTGTCTGGTTCGCTGTCGCGGCCACCATATTGATCCGGGGCATCATAAGGCGAAGGACGGCTATCATCTTGAGCGTCATGTCCATCCGCTCCTTCGCTCCCGGGATAAGGTCCTTGAAACGGTACAACGGGGTGTCCGGGTGCGGAATGTACGGACCGAGTCCCACCATGGCGACATCCATCTGCTTGAAGAAAAGGAGGTCGCCCGCAAGGTGGTCCAGGGTCTGGAAAGGCAGGCCGACCATTACTCCGGTCCCTGTCAGATAACCGGTTTTGAGAAGGCTTTCCAGGCAGCTGACCCTCCGGCTGAAACTGTGTTTTGAGTCCCCGGGATGAATCTTGCGGTACAGTTCCTCGTCCGATGATTCTATCCTGAGGAGGTAACGGTGGGCACCGGCGTCGAACCACCTGCGGTAAGTGTCTTCTGACTGCTCCCCGAGGGACAGGGTGATCCCGAGGCTGCCGCCGTCAAATTTCTTTATTTCCCTTATAAGGCGCTCAATCCTTGCAATGAATCCGGCGTCAGTGCGTTCCCCTGCCTGGATGGCCACTGAGCCATATCCCAGTTCGTGGGCGAGGCGGGCGCAGGAGAGCACTTCATCGTCAGTGAGGCAGTAGCGCTTCACCCTGGCGTTCCCCCTTCGGAGGCCGCAGTAGAGGCAGTTCTTCTCGCAGACGTTGCCAAGCTCGATCAGGCCCCTGAGGTGGACATAACTGTCCATCTCACGGAGCTTCACTTCAAGTGCACGCTTTAAGAGAAGCTCCATCTGAGCTCCTTCCGCTGCCAGAAGGGCCTTGATGTCTTCCCTGTCCATTACCTCTATAGTACTTTCGTTTTTTTTAGACACCCTGGTGATGACGGTGATAGTTGTAGTCATCGAAGAATCGAAGGATTCCCTGATAAAGCGCCGCGCTGCTTTCTTCCGGCTGGATGTAAATGTAGTCATATTTTATCGTTCTCCAAAATCTTTCAATCCAGATGTTGTCCTTTGCCCGGCCCCGGCCGTCCATAGTAATCCTGCGAGTTACATAATCTCTGTTCTCTTAACGAATTGCCGAAAATGTGATATACAAAAAAGAAAATCGCTAAGTTCGTGATTTTACGTAACTTAGCGATTTTCTTGGGTGACTCCTACAGGGTTTTGTGCATCGTAATGCATCGTATTTGCATCATCCTGCACGCTCCAAATCTTTTCCGGAGAACCCTATTACCCTCCAATGCAATATAAATGTAATTGATTTGCAATCACTTTTAGCTGCGCCCTTATTTTATAACGGGACGGACGGAGAACCCGTAGTAACGCGCATAGTAGTATGTGTAATACTGATTACTATACATTGACATGACCCATGCCACGGAGGGGATGTCCTCATGGAGGGACGAGGATTGGTATATACCGTGAGACCCGAGCTCCTTGATGTCTGAATTTTCACGGGAGCCTGCCGCGGGAAGAAAGATGCTGTTTCCGTTGGAGGCGGACACCTTATAGCCGTTTATTCCATTCAGGTTTGTCCACTTCCAATCACAATTATTTTTCAATTCATTCCAATCGTCGGCTGTGGGTGTGCGCCAATTCCCGCCAAGCACCACACGGGCAGCATCATCACTTTCCTCCAGGACTGTTTTTTTGTCAACGGATCCGTATTCGGGTTTCGTATTGTATTTTGTCATACTCTCGTACACTGTACTATTCTCTTCCCACCACTTGCCCCACTTGTAGTTGGTCCAAGTATATTCGGTTTTGGTTACAACTTCTCCCCAGGAATAGTACCAGCCGTAATCTTCGGGGTAAGTGGCCCCAAGATTGCTTTCCGCCCATTTGAGACCTGAAGGAAGCCCCAGGTCAACCGCACCTTTGGGAGCAGTGACGGTTACGGTGCATTTTGCCATCTTGCCGCTGCAATTGGCAATAATATATGTTATGCCGGGAGCAATTGCAGAGACAACACCCTCACTCACCGTGGCTACACTCTCATCCGTGCTGCTCCATGCGAGCTCCTTGTTTGTTGCATTGGAAGGAGTGAACGTGACGGAGAGAACCTCCTTTGCCCCCTGCACAATGGTAATTTCGGTTTTGTCAAAGGCGATTGATTTCACTTCTCCATTCTTGCTGCAGGAAATTGCAAGCACGGAAAGTGCCGCAAACGATAGCATGACAAATCTTTTCATAATATAGTCCCTTGGTTATAAACGACTATCTTTCTCCTCCGGGAGCCTTCCCCGGAAAGGACTGATGCAAATGTAATGATTTTTTGGTACATCTACGAATTTAGTAATTCTGAAAATCCCCGTCAAGGTTGAGGCCCTGGTGGGGATTCTTCTATGTGGTGCAAAAAAGTTGGTGGTGTATTAGTGGTGCAAATTTGACAAATAAAAAAGGCAATAGATTGATTTTCAATCTATTGCCTTTCTAATCTGGTGACTCCTACAGACATTCTAATACCAAATAGCAGATTCTGAGAGTTTTGCGTTTCATACGCAAGAGTATTTTGCCGTTTTATTTTGCTGGAATTAATGTTTTTGCTATATTTGCAGCACAATAAGACGCATAAATGTATGAAGACAATCATCGGTCGAGACAAAGAAATACAAGAGCTTAACGACCTCTTTCTTAGTAATAAAGCCCAATTGGTAGCAGTATATGGGAGGAGGCGAGTCGGAAAAACATTCCTTGTTGACGAGGCCTTGAAAGGGCTTATTACATTCCGGCATGCAGGATTATCTCCTGTAGATGAGGACGGCAATGCCAATATGTTGTCAGACCAACTTCAGCATTTTTACCAGTCATTGTTGCTGCATGGAATGAAAAAAAGCCATCGGCCAGCATCCTGGCTCGAAGCCTTCTTCATGCTGGAACAGTGGCTTCAGAGCATTGATAACGGAACCCGTCAAGTCATTTTTTTGGATGAACTCCCGTGGCTGGATACTCCCAGATCCAAATTCATAACTGCCTTCGAGGGATTCTGGAACACGTGGGCCTGCCACAGGGACAATATAATGGTTGTTGTTTGCGGGAGCGCCACTTCCTGGATTCAAGATAACTTGATCAACAATCACGGGGGACTTTATGGGCGTGTTACGCGCGAAATCAAACTCTCCCCATTTACGTTAAGAGAATGCGAGTTGTTTTTCAAAAACAACGGTGTGCATTTATCCCGCTATGATATCGTACAAAGCAATATGGTCTTTGGCGGCATCCCTTACTATCTGCAGTATTTTACAAAAGGTTACAGTCTTGCTCAAAACATTGATAGTATATTCTTTTCCAACGAGCGTGTACTTGGAGGAGAGTATGACCGCCTGTTCTCGTCCGTATTCAGCAATCCTGAAGAGATGAAAAAGATTGTCGAACTTCTTGCCGGACGCAGATGTGGTTACTCCAGAAAGGATATTATTGACAAAACGAAACTGGGCGATAATGGACAGCTCTCGAAAATGTTGAATGCTCTAGTCGCCAGCGATTTTGTAATGAGATATGTGCCTTTCGGTCAGTCAAAGAGAGATGAGCATTATAAATTGATTGATCCGTTTTGTGTGTTCTATCTGAAATACGTCAAGGGGCATAGACGTTTGGAAAATGATTTTTGGTTGACGAACGTCACCTCGCAGAGCATTAGCAGTTGGCGCGGTTTTGCTTTCGAAGAAGTGTGCTTTCGGCACGTTGACAAGATAAAAAAGGCCCTTGGTATTTCCGGCGTGTCATCCAATCAATCCAGCTGGCTCCTCAAAGGTGACGATGAAGTGGAAGGAAGCCAGATAGACCTTATTATTGAACGTAAGGATAACATCGTCAATATGTGTGAAATGAAGTTCTATAATGACGAGTACACCGTTACCAAGTCATACGACCGCGTTCTGGTCGCCAGGTACAATAGGCTTGATACCATGATTCCTAAACGGAGTACAATCAATCCAGTCCTAGTAACTACCTTTGGTTTGCTCTACAACGAATACTCCGGGACTTTCCAAAACGTAATCACGCTGGACGACCTTTTTGACTGATTCCACTTTTCGTTCAATTTAAGTTATAATCTGCGGAATTTGCAAATAAAATGCAGATTCCGCAGATTATATTGAACCTTAAACCGAACCATTATTACAAATTTCTTTTTCTTTTTGCAAAGTTAATTTGTCATTATGAAAAATAAACTTATCTTTGCATTCAGAAAACAAAACTTATTCCCGCCATGAATAACAAAAGCATCCTCATGCCGCATACCTGCCAAAAGATAGGCTGGTGCTTCTTGATTATCTTCGTTATCCTGGAGCTTGCAAATGCGCTATTCGTACACAACATTGATGTGGCCTGGTATTTCGCAAAGGCATCTCACGCCACCTTTATCATTTCTATCTTCCTCATTTGCCTGTCGAAGGAGAAGGTGGAAGATGAAATGATTTCCGGCTTTCGTCTGAAGTCCATCGGTGTTGCGGCTTATGTCTTTTTTGTCCTTTTCCTGATTCTGAGTTTGTTCCTGGAACTGAGACTCGCAACCCTTTTTCCGAGCATCCCGGAAGATCTTGAACTCTACATGAGCGAAGCCTTCTTGATTTTCCTTCCTCTTCTCCTCTTTATCTTGTATTTCGGGATATTTAAATGGATGCTCTGGAAATCCAAAAAGCAGCAGGCCTTATGAAGAACACAGTCAGAGTAGAGAGAGCCATCAAGGATATTACCCAGCAGCAGCTGGCCGATGCCATTGGCGTGAGCCGGAACACCATCAATTCCATCGAGTCCGGGAAGTACGTTCCGTCAACTGTCCTTGCCCTCAAAATAGCACGATATTTTGACAAGTCCACTGATTCAATCTTTCAATTAGACGAGAACGATTGAACCGTTCGTTGTGCAAACGTTGTGCAATTTACAAGAAAAACCCCATTAGAACGCTGTCTAATGGGGTTTTCGTGTGACTCCTACAGGATTCAAACCTGTAACCTCTTGATCCGTAGTCAAGTGCTCTATTCAGTTGAGCTAAGGAGCCTTGGTGAAGCCTCGCCTGGAAGGGAGGACTTCTATTTACTCGGCGTCGGACTTGATGAACTTCTTCTCCTTGATGCGAGCCTTCTTTCCGGAGAGGTTGCGGAGGTAGTAGATGCGGGCGCGGCGGACCTTACCGACCTTGTTGACCTCGATGCTGTCGATGAAGGGGGATTGGACGGGGAAAATCCTCTCGACTCCGATGCCACCGGAAACCTTGCGGACGGTGAACGTCTTGGTGAAGGGATCGGCGCCCTTGATCTGGATCACGACGCCTCTGAACTTCTGGAGCCTTTCCTTGTCTCCTTCTTTAATCTTGTAGGTCACGGTGACGGTGTCACCTGCCTTGAACTCGGGGAAGCCGGCTACTTTGTCGTTCGCAAATGCCTGCTCTGCAATCTGTATCAAATCCATAACTAAGTATCTTTTTTAGTGCAACATCAGACCCCTTTTCAAACGATAGCCCGAGAGGTTGCGTAAAACGGGACTGCAAAGGTAGTAAAATTTTCTTACGAGACAAATTTTTCAGAAAATATTTTTCTCTTTATCGAATACTGTCCTGTCTTCACGGGTGAGGGAAGGGGTGAAGGACGAAGATCCCTTCATCGCTTCGATGGCATCCTTCTCGCTGCGGCTCAGCTTGTGGGGAATCCAGACGAGGATCTTGACATAGAGGTCGCCGCGTCCGCTGCCGTAGCCGCTGACGGCCGGAAGGCCTTTGCCGCGGAGTTTGACCACGGTGCCGCTCTGGGTGCCGGGTTCGAGTTTTACTGTGTAGTTGCCGTCGAGCGCGGGGACTGAGATTTCGGTGCCTAACATAGCGTCCGTCACGGAGATTATCTGCGAGTAGAACAGATTCTGTCCGTCACGCTTGAGGTTGGCGTGAGGCTGCTGCTCGATGAGGACGAGGAGGTCGCCGTTGACGCCGTTATGCTGGGCGGCGTGGCCTTCGAGGAGGTCGCCGTTGACGCCGTTATGCTGGGCGGCGTGGCCTTCGCCGCGCACGGTTATCTGCATTCCGTCTTCTACACCGGCGGGAATCTTGATCCTGACGGTCTCGCGCTTTCTCTCCAGACCGGTACCGCCGCAACGGCGGCAAGGATTGGAGACAATTTTGCCTTCACCGCCGCAGCGGGGGCATGTCGAATAGGTAATGCTCCTTCCGAAAATGCTGTTCGTGACCTGCTGGACCTGGCCGGTGCCGCCGCACTGGGGACAGGTCTTGATGTCGGAGTCGCTCTTCGCGCCCTTGCCGCCGCAGTCGGGGCAGGGGCGGTTGCGCTCGAGGGTCACTTCCTTTTCGCAGCCGGTGGCTATCTCCTCGAGGGTGAGCTTGACGCGGGTGCGGATGTCGCGGCCGCGGAAGACGCGCTGCGAGTGGCCGCCGCCTCCGCCGAAGCCTCCGAAGCCGCTGAACCCTCCAAAGCCTCCGAAACCGCCTCCGAAGAGGTCGTTGAGGATGTCGTTGAGGTTTCCGAAGCCGTGGGAGAAGTCGGGGCCGGCCTGGCCGTCCACTCCGGCGAAGCCGAACTGGTCGTACTTGGCCTTCTTGTCAGGGTCCGACAGGACGTCGTAGGCCTCAGCGGCCTCTTTGAAGTTGTCCTCGGCGGTCTTTTTCTCCGCATCAGAGCCATTTACCCACCTGTCGGGGTGCCACTTCAGGGCAAGCTGGCGGTAGGCGGCCTTGATTTCGTCGGCGGAGGCGTTCTTGCCGACTCCGAGTACCTCGTAGTAGTCTCTTTTTGCCATGATTTTATGCTCCTACAATTACTTTGGCGTAACGGAGAACCTTGCCTCCGAGGGTGTATCCTGTCTGTGTCACGTCGATGACCTTGCCCTTGAGCTCCTCGGAAGGGGCAGGGAAGGTCGTGACGGCTTCGTGGAATTCAGTGTCGAAGGGCTCTCCCTTCGCGTTGATCTCCTCGAGACCCTTGCTCTTGAGGTATGCCTTGAGCTTGTTGTAGATGAGAAGGGTGCCTTCCTTTGCGGAGTCGCTGTCGGCGGAGTCCTTGAGCTGGGTAAGGGCTATCTCGCAGTCGTCCAGGATAGGAAGGAGGCCTTTTATCGTCTCGGAGGCGGCCGAGCTCACGAGGGCGAGCCTCTCCTCGGCACTGCGGCGCCTGAAGGTGTCGAATTCCGCCATCAGGCGGATATAGTCGTCCTTCGCGGCGTCGGCCTTCGCCTTCGCTTCCTTCAACGAGTCTTCAAGCTGCTTTATCTGATCGTGCTCCGCGTTTTCGGCGGAACTCTTTTTCTTCTTTTCTGCCATGTCTTTCTTAATTGTCCGTGGCGGACTTATCAAAGAGCCTGCCAGCGCCACCGGGTATGACAAAGTGGCAGACCGTTCCATTTTCTGAAAGGATTGATTATATTTGAAGACTGTTTTAACAATAATGTAAGAATGGCACGTTATCTTGACCCTCCCAAGCCGAAGGACCCGATCCCGGCGGAAAAAGTAGACAAAGAGTACAAGTCAATGAGGCTTAAGGTATTCCTCGGAGCGTTCCTCGGCTATGCCGGCTACTATCTGGTAAGAAAGAACCTGTCGCTTGCCGCTCCCGACATGATAAAGGACGGTATCCTTGATCCCGGCAAGGTAGGCCTTGCAATGTCGGCAGTCTCCATCGCATATGCGTTCAGCAAATTCGTCATGGGCAGCGTGTCAGACCGGTCCGACGCCCGCAAGTTCCTTTGCGTAGGCCTCGTACTGTCCGCCCTCACGATGCTCGGCCTCGGCATTATGCCGTTCGGCGCCAACACAGCCCTCAATACGGCCGTCATCTTCGTGCTGATGCTTATCGTGGGCTGGCTCAGCGGCTTCGGCTGGCCTCCCTGCGGACGTATTATGGCCCATTGGTTCAGCCAGAATGAACGCAGCTTCAAGATGAGTATCTGGAACGTCTCCCACACCATAGGCAGTTTCTCGCTCGGTTTCCTCGCCATCGCCGGTGTCGCCCTTGCGGCGGACCTCGGCGTCGCTCAGACCTGGAGAGGCAACTTCGTATTCCCCGCCGTCATCGCTATGGTGATCGCCCTGTTCTGCTGGTGGGCTATCCGCGACACACCGGAGTCCTGCGGCCTTCCCGCTGTTGGCGACTGGCGTAATGACCACAGCGGAGTGAAGTCCAAAGGCGCCGCGGGTGAAAAGCTCCCGTTCAAGACCCTTTTCGTCGATTATGTCCTCAAGAACAAGCTCCTCTGGGTCGTCGCCATCTCCAACGTAGCGGTCTATATGGTCCGCTACGGCATCGGCGACTGGGCCCCTACATACCTTCAGACCAAGGGCATAATGACCGCCGCGGAAAGCAAGATAGCGTTCTCCGTCCACAACATAGTCGGCGCTGTCGGCACCATTGCCTGCGGCTGGGCCACTTCGAAAATATTCAAGGGCCGCTGCGCCCCCATGAACGTCATCTGCATGTTCCTCTGCGGTCTCGGCGTATTCCTCTACTGGATGGTCGGCGCTGACATTATCCACGTCTCTCCTTCTATGCAGAAGGTCCTCGTCTATGTGGCTCTCTGCCTGATAGGCTTCTTTATCTACGGGCCCGTCGCCCTCACCGGCGTCCAGGCGCTCAATCTGGTCCCGAAGAACGCGGCCGGCACAGCAGCCGGATTCGTCGGCCTGTTCGGCTACCTCGTGGGCGATGCGGTCTGCTCCAAGATAGTCGTCGGCGGCATCGCCAACGGCAGCTCATGGGATGCCGCGATGCTCTCTGTAGCAATCGGTTCCATCATCGGCGTCCTCCTCTGCGCCCTACTTATCCCGAGCGAGAAGCGCCTTGCGGCGTAACGGACTAAAATACTGCCTTATGAAAAAGCTGCTATGGATATTGCTGGCGGCCATGTCCATTTTTGCGGGATGCGAAAAGACAGGGATTTATTCTACGTCAACATCTCCCAAAACGCCCCCGCCACCGGAACCCAAATCAAGGTTCTACGCATACCGGGACAATCTGTTAATCGGCGGCTATGTCTATGCCATGGAAGGATTTGAGGGGAAGCGACCGGCCATTATATTCTGCACCGGCCTTGATGCTTCGTATGCTGCAACAGAGCCTTATGCCATTGCCGCGGCCGATTTGGGTTATATTTCCTGCTGCTTTGATTTCTGCGGCGGGCTGGACAATAATATGACCAGCCTGAGCGGTGGCAAAAAGCCCGATAATTCAGTTCTTACCGAGCTGTTGGACCTCGACGCTGTCTATAAAGTTATTTCGGCCCGTGAGGATGTCGATCCGGACAATATCATCGTGATGGGCGGCAGCCAGGGAGGTCTTGTCGCTGCTCTTTATGCCGCGCGGCACCCTTCGGACGTCAGGGCTCTGGGGCTGCTGTTCCCCGCCTTCAATCTTCCCGACCTTGTACGGAACGGGGTGCGTGACAAGATCGGCGACGTCAATCTCAATTTGATTCCGGACGCTTTCTTTCCTCAGGAATTCGAAGGTCACAAGTTTTATAAGAAGTATCTGGTCGATGCCATGACCCTTTATCCTTTCGAGGAGATAGATGCATTTAAGGGTCCGGTCCTGATCATTCACGGGGATACGGATACCATAGTCCCGTATTCCGTTTCAGAGCAGGCCGCGGAAATATATGACACCGCCCAATACTATCTTATCCCCGGTCAGGGCCACGGTTTCGACGCCGCAGGGACGGCCAAGGCAATTGAATATCTTGAGGACTTTCTCTCGGATTTGATTCCGGATCAAGCGTAAGCTATGAATTCTGGGGGAAAGACTTTCTTTAATGTGTTGAGGGTGAGGGAGTTGTGCTCCATAGGATTTCTCGACTTCGCTCGAAATGACAAAAGGGCGCTCGAAATGACAGAGGAGGAGTTGAGCGGAAGGAAGTGTTGGTGCGGAAACTTGTGGCCGCCCGTGGCCTCATGAACGGGCCTGACTGGGAGCGAAGCGAGCTGGGGACGAAGAACCGAAGGTTCGAAGGGTTTCCGCACCAATACTTTCTGCAGCGGAACGAAGAAAAAAAATTGCTATATTTGAAAGTTAAAGCATTCGGTTTATGAAAAGGATTCTTCTTACATGTCTGATTGTGCTGGTGAGCGTGTCGCTCGCGGCGAAAAAGATTACCGGCAATGTCCACTGCGGGGACAAGATGATCCCGGGGGTTATCGTGACTGACGGGTTCCGTTTTACGACGACGGACAAGCAGGGATTTTTCAAACTCAAGATCAAGGGAGAATCCAGGTATATCCAGATCGTGACGCCTTCGGGGTACACGGCGGACTACACTTCGGGGTCCCCGGTGTTCTATGAGAAGATATCCAAAAAGACTTTCTATCCCTTTGCGGTGTATAAGACAAAGGAAGGCTCCGACTACAGCCTTTTCGCCGTGTCGGACCCGCAGATGGCCCACGAGAAGCACCTCAAAAAGTTTGAGGGCGCTCCGCTGAAGGACCTTATCACAGTGTCCGCTTCAAGGGCGGCCGAGCGCAATACCGTCGGTGTAGCCCTCGGCGACATCGCGTGGAACAAGCTTGAGATCCAGCCCCTCTACAAGCAGGAGATCCGACGCACCGGTATTCCGTTCTATGCCGTGATAGGCAACCACGACTTCATCCAGAACCTCTCCGGAGTGGAGGCATGCAAGACCTACGAGGAGAACTTCGGCCCGGTCAACTGGGCCGCCTGGATAGGCAAGGATCTGCTTATAGGCGTCAACGACATTATATTCCAGGGCTCCGGCGACGACCCGGGCAAGACCGGCAAGATTACCGAAGGCTACCCTGAGGAGACGGTCAATTTCCTCAAAGGCCTTCTCGCAAAGGTGCCCAAGGGGACCCACATTTTCCTTGCGCAGCACAGCCCGACCTGGTTCTGGCACAAAGGCGGGCACTATATCGAGAACGGTGAAGAGGTACTCTCCCTCTTTGACGGCTACACGGTGGACATCCTTTCCGGCCACACCCACGTTTCCAACAATGTTACCCACTCAGAGACGATTCTCGAGCACAACGTCGCGTCCATCTGCGGCGCATGGTGGGCGACAAAAGTTTGCCGGGACGGTACGCCGCGGGGATATGAGATCTTCGACAACGTCTCCGACACCCTGACCTGGCGCTGGCACAACATCGACCTCCCGGAGGACCGCCAGGTCGAGTTCATCGACATGGGTCAGTCGCTCTACAACCCCAACGCAGCCATTGCCAACATCTGGGACTACGATCCGGACTGGAAAGTCGAATGGTGGCAGGACGGGCAGTATATGGGTGAGGCCATCAAAGTGCCCGACGTGTCTCCTACATATATCAGGCAGATAGACTCCGTCTATGCCGGCAAGACCAAGCCTATTCCCGGCTACAAGAGGCCCGCAAGGAACATCCACTATTTCGCGGCCAATCCTACCAGCCAGTACGCCGGCGAGATCACCTTCAAGGTGACCGCCCCGGACGGAAGGCAGTGGGACCACACCTGCAAGATGAACGGCGGCTACATCGACGTCCAGGCCCACAGGGGCGGCGCCGGGCTCATGCCGGAGAACACCGTCAGCTCTATGAAGAACGCCATGAGCCTCGGTGTCAACACCCTTGAGATGGATCTCCACGTGAGTGCCGACAGCCTTGTCGTGGTGTCCCACGACAGTTATTTCCATTCGCGCTATTCGACGCGGCCGGACGGCAGCCTGATTGAGAAGGGACAGCCCCACGAGTATCTCTGGAAGATGCCCTATGATTCGATAGCCAAATACGACGTGGGGCTGAGGCCCAACACCGTATGGCCCGACCAGAAGAAAGTCGCTGAGGTTAAGCCTCTCGCGAAGGATCTCATAGAGTTCTGCGAGAATACGGCAGCCGAGAAGCACCTCTCGCCTTTCCGCTACAATATCGAGATCAAGAGCCGCGAAGGTGAGGGAGAGGGTCGCGACTGGCCTGAATACCACACTTTCGTGGACCTCTGCATCCCCGTCATCGAGAGTCTCGGCGACCGCCTGGTCGTCCAGTGCTTCGATGTGAGGGCGCTCGAGTACATGCACGAGAAGTACCAGGACCTCTTCCTGTCATATCTGACCGACAAGGACGAAACCGACATCGTGAAAATCCTTTCCAACCTCAGCTTCAAGCCCGACTGGTGGAGCCCTCACCACTCCGTCATTACGCCGGAGAACGTGGCTTACTGCCACTCAAAGGGCATCAGGGTAGTCCCGTGGACCATCGACGATCCCGACGAGATTGCAAGGATGATCGACTGCGGAGTAGATGCGATTATATCCAACTACCCCGACAGAGTGCTTCTCCAGACAAGGGGATACGTGAGATAGGAATCTTTCAGAAGCCTTTGGACCAGGCGTACCATGTCGTGAGGACGCCGTCGACATAGGCGATTGTCTGCCTGCCGTCGAAATCTCCCATAAGAGGGATAAGTTCGGCCACTTTGTCCCACGAGGAAGGATCCACTCCCTTTTCGGTCGCGAACTTTATACATTTGTCTATTCGCCCTTCGCCTGCATTGAATGCTGCGAGGGCGAATTTTTTGCTCTCCATCGAATCGGCTGCGACGCTGGCATAGCGCTTCTGAAGCTTATCCAGATAGGTCGTGCCGACGCTTATGTTGTTCTCCGGGTCGAGCAGATATTCGGCGCTGTATTTTCCGGCGACGACCTGCATAAGACCGACGGCGCCCCTGTCGGACGCGACGCCTATCTTGAAACGGGATTCGTGGTAAATGACGGATGCGATGAGCTTCCAGTCCCAGCCTATCTTCGCCGCATAGGTCTTGATGATCTCGTCGTAGGGGCTTATCCGGCCGCTGCCGGTGATGCCTTTGGTGCGGAAGGAACTGCGGAGTTTAAGGTACTCTTTTGAATCGAAGGTCGAAGTCAGCCACATGTTCATCGCGTGGAGCTTGCCCTCGGCGCCGGCCCGCACAAGCCAGACCGTGCTGTCCTCAAGGTCGCGGGTGGGGGAGAGCCCCGAAGTGTCGAGAGTGTCGCCGAGGCCTGCCACGATAATGTCCACTTTCCCTCCGCGCAGCGAGTCGGTCCAGTCCTCCTCCCCGCTCGAGAGGCGTATGTCGTGGCCTGCGTGCATCTCGTCGCAGAATTTTCTTAGAAGTACATAGTTGAGGCCGGCCTTAAACTCGGAGTTCTCGTCGTCGGTAAGAAGGATGGCGCTGCGGATGAGGGTGTCGCGGAGATCCTTTGGATGCGACGCCTTTTTCCCGGTCCTCACCGAGTGTGGGGTGATAAGGAGGGCGGAAAGCGTCAGGAGGGCGGCCGCGGCATATTTTAATGGTAGTCTCATCTGCTGTTGATGGCGCCCTTCAGGCCGCCGAGACCTCCGCCGAGGCCACCGCCTCCTCCGCCTCCCATGCCGCTGCCTGCGCGGCTGGAAAGGGTCTTGAGTTTGGCGGACTGTACGTAGAACGG
Source organism: uncultured Bacteroidia bacterium (assembly GCA_902791945.1). Taxonomy (GTDB): domain Bacteria; phylum Bacteroidota; class Bacteroidia; order Bacteroidales; family UBA932; genus Cryptobacteroides. The sequence continues at coordinate 9,858 of CADAXR010000017.1, read as the reverse complement.
CCACCAGATGCCGATCTTGAAGGATCGCTGTGTGCCGATGTAATTGTTGGCGGAGAAGTAGTCTTTCTTATCCATAGGCCAGCCCTGGGCGATGTTCTCGCCCTTGACGAATATCGTGCACCTCTTCCACTGGAGGTTTACGAAAACGTCCAGGATGGGGCATAGGCCGTATTTGTATTCGTCCTGGTTGTGGAACGTGCCGGTGACGGGGTTGTAGCCGGGGGCGTACCACTTTGTCGTGAAAACGCCGTTGGCGCCTATCTGCATCTTGAGCACGTCCGGGCTCACGATGTTGAACTGCACGTAGTAGCGAAGGTTCAGCGCGAGCATCGGGAGCGGGAGAACTTCCGGCTTGGAGGACAGCTGGAAGAGAATGTTGTGGTCCAGGTGGACTATGTTTTTCGCAAAGGCGAAATTCTTCATGAGGGAGGCCGTCATGACGCTCATCGGAGAGTTGTTCTGGTAGGCCCTCCCGTCGGTGCCGTAGTAGATGTTGCCCTTGAGAAGGGAATAGCCGAATTCCGCGCGGAGCTTCCAGTGGGGAATCTCCAGCGCTCCCTGGATCTTCGTCAGCGAAATCTTCGATGGATCACCGAGATCCCAGCTGTAGTGGTTCGAGTAGAAATGGCGCTGGAAGTAGTCGGGCTCCGTAAGCGATGTCTCGAAGTGGACCTTCAGCGAGAGAGGGGAGTAGCGGTGACGCCTGAAGGGGTAGAAACTGAACGTTGCGTTGGCTTTGACCTCGAAGTCGTTGACGTCGTGGCCGGCGAAGGTGTAGCTGCCGAAGGCGTCCCAGAAGATGTATTTGCGGAACTGTCCTTCCGCGCCGGCATAGGCATAGACGGAGTTCCACTTGGTGTTCTTCATCGGACGGATATAGTCGCCGGGCAGCATCATGTAATGGGTAAGGAACCTGTCGCCGACGCCGCCTTCGATCTTCGACACTATTCCGTCCGGCTTCCATGGCTGGAAGCGGACGAAGGCGCGGTTCTCCAGCCTGGCGACCCGGAGAGAGTCGAAACTCTTGACCGGGTTCATGTTGAAGACATCGTTGTAGAACGCCCTTCCGGCATCGGTAGTGATGTTGTCGATATAAGTCTTGCTGTAGGCGGAGAACTCCGTCGATGTGCCGATGAAGAAGGTCGTCACGCTGGTGTCCAGCGAGTCGGACTTCGACTTGTCTGCGGCCCTTTCTTCCGCGCGGAGAGCCAGCAGCTCTTCCATTTCGGCGATAGCGGTCGAATCGCCGACGGCGAGGACGCTGTCGCGGTATGCGGCATCCGCCTTCTCGGCGGCTTTGCGGGCCTTTCCGCGTTTGATGAAATCGAACGGCAGGCGGAAGCTCTGGTCGAAAAAGACCGTGTTCTTGCGGTAGGTGTTGGAGGCGGAAGCGAGGTTGACCGCGATTTCGCGGGCGTCAACCGTCGTGTCCCTGATCCACATCCTGTCCTGGACGCCGCCGTTCTCCTGGTGGTCCACCCTGTTGTGGATGAATCCTCCGTGGGCGAGATATTTCTTGCCGAGGTAATTGGCGCCTATTGCGAGGGCCTTGTTCTTGGTCTCCTCGTTCTGCAGGATGCCGCCGCCGCCGAAGCGGTTGAATTCAAACGAGACGTTGAGTGCGGGGATGATGTTCTGGGTCGTGAATATCCTGATGTTGTCGGACTCCTTCTCCCGCTGGGCGAACAGGGTCCCGGCGTAGCCCAGCTCGGTGTACGGGGTCTTGGTGTTGTACATCGGCATCGTCTCCGGAGTGTAGGTCCAGCTCTCGTAGGCGTCGTAGAAGCTTACCGTGTGGCCGGAACGCCTCTTTAGGAAGTTCCACGGCTCGACGGCGGAACCCGCGACGCCGAGGAAGTTGCCTCCGACATCCTCCCTCTTGTAAGGGTAGTCGTAGAAGCGGTAGTTGAAAGAGGTGTCGTAGGGCTGGACCTCGACCCTGTTGAAGTGGCGGTCGTGGGTCCAGGTGATGAGCCTCTTGTAGAACAGGGAATCCGGCACAGCCCAGGTCTCGAGGATCCTCGGGGTCTCCTCCCTGATGCTGTCGCGGACATTCTTGATGCTGTCCCTGCGGTTCAGGATGCTGTCCATCCTGTGGAGCTTGCCGGGCAGCGCCTGCTCAATCTTGTATTTTTTCTTCTCCTTGCGGGAGAGGGAATTGTACCACTCGTTGAATTTGCGCTCTGCCGTCTCCACCGAATCCCTGACATAGAGCGAGTCGATCAGAGGCCAGTCTATGGAGTCGCCTTCGGCTTTCAGCGAGTCCACGACTATCCTGTGGACCATCGAATCCTTCACTGCGAAATACCACTTGTAAAGGAAAGGATCGCTTTCCCGGAGTGAATCCGGGGCTGAAGTGGTGTCGCGGGGGTCGATATGGGCCACCGTGTCTTCCGCGGCGAAAAGATTGTCGAAGTCGTCGTCCTCCTCAAAGACCATAAGGGCTTTCAGCGAGTCGTATCTCGCCTGGACCCAGGCCTTAAGGCTGTCCGGGTCCGTCGGGATCTTTGATCTGGCGGAAGGCGCCGGGAGCGAATCGACGACAAGGGTGTCGGCGGATTGTAGCGAGTCGGCTGGTTCCCTGACTTTCAGGGAATCTTCGGCACGGGGGAGAGTGAAGGCCCTGAGGGCCTCCGAGGCGCTGTTTTCAGCCGTCGGAAGGCCGGCTATGGTATGCACCAGCGCCACGGCGACGGCCGTGGCGGGTATAAGCATATTATTCCATAGCGCCTTCATAGGCTGCAAAGATAAGGTTTTTTTCTATGCGCCGAGCGTGGCGGCCGCCCTCTCTACGCGGGCCGCCGCTTCGGGGATGCCGATAAGCGAGACGATGTCCGCGATCCCGAGGCCGCTGGCGGAGCCGGCGAGGGCGAGCCTCAGGCAGTTCATCACCTTGCCCATAGGCCACTCTCTTTCACGGATGTATCCTTCGAGAAACTCCCCGACGGCTTCCTTGCCGGAAGGGGCTGCTTCCACAAGTTTTCCGCAGACTTCGAGCACCTTGGCGTAGTTCTCTTCTTTCCAGAACTTGTCCACGTCTTTTTCGGCGTATCCGGCGGGGGCGACAAACAGATATTGTGCCACAGTCCACATGTCCTCCACGAAAACGGCCCTCTCTTTCACGAGTGCTACGACCTTTTTCACGTAGGCCGGATCGGCTTTCACGCCGTGTTTTTCAAGGACGGGCTCAAAGAGAGAGGCGAGCTCGTCATCGCTCTTCATCCTGAGGTATTCCTTGTTGAACCATTTTGCCTTGTCGGGATTGAATTTCGCTCCCGCCTTCTGGACCTTGTCCAGCGAAAAGGCGTCGATGAGTTCGGCCATCGAGAATATCTCCTGCTCCGTGCCGGGATTCCATCCGAGGAGGGCGAGAAGGTTCACGAAGGCTTCCGGGAAATAGCCGTCCTCACGGTAGCCGTGGGAGGTCTCTCCCTCGGCGTTCGTCCACTGGAGCGGGAACACCGGGAATCCCATCTTGTCGCCGTCCCTTTTCGAGAGCTTGCCGTTGCCGACAGGCTTGAGAAGGAGAGACAGGTGCGCAAAACGGGGCATTGTCTCCTTCCATCCGAAAGCTTCATAGAGAAGATAATGAAGGGGAAGGGAAGGAAGCCACTCCTCGCCGCGGATTACCTCGGTGATCTCCATGAGGTGGTCGTCCACGATGTTGGCAAGGTGGTAGGTCGGAAGTTCGTCGGCCCTTTTCCAGAGCACCTTGTCGTCGAGGGTGTCCGTGTTGACCTCGATGTGGCCGCGGATGATGTCGTCCATTGCGACGACGGT